>CAZCPL010000085.1:0-22159 GCA_964500255.1 uncultured Solibacteraceae bacterium
GGTCCCGGTGGCAGGGCACCTCAGAGAATTATGATGGGCCGCGGTCAGTTTAAGGGCGAGAGTGTGCCGATGTCGATGCTGGTTCAACAGATCTCGCAGGTGCTTGGACGCACGGTGATCGACAACACCGGACTCCCCGGAACGTATGAGGTCGATCTGCAATGGACGCCAGAACCGGGTCATGGCGGTGGCGGTCCGGGTGGCCCGCCTGCGAGCGCGGATGCGGTTGCGGGTGCGGATACCAGTGGTCCGACGATCTACACGGCACTGCGGGAAAAACTGGGCTTGAAGCTGGATTCGCAAAAGGGTCCGGTGGAAATCATGGTGATTGACAGCGTCGCCAAACCGACCGAAAACTAGCGAATGATCCTTGTTGTGGCGATGCTTTCGCAACCGCTCGACGAATTCCGCACACAGACCTCTAGCGTCGCATGTAGGCATCGAACTTGGCGGGATTCCTCACGATATAGACGCCCTGAATGCGGCCATCTTCGTCGAGATCGACGCTCATCGGACCGTCGACGCGCGAGTCGGTGACAAACACCAAGGCGGGCATTCCTCCGGCAAGCGAAGGCTCAACTCGCCGGCAGTCGCGCGCCCGTGAGTTTCTCCTTGCGCGGGCGGCACAGCCTAGAACGCATCCCACATCGGCGGCAGCGTTCTTTTCGATGTGGACACCCAGTTGGATCGCGTAAGCTCTCATCGCATCGATCATCGATTGCCAGCCGCGATCGAGATAGATCACGCCATCGGCTGCTGCGGCCTGAAACTGCCGGATCGTGGCCTTCGCGTTGGGCCGCTCATGCTCGTTGTTATAAGTCGCAACACGGATCAACCCGCATACGAAAGCAGCCACCTGCTCTGTCGAGACCTCGCACCGGACCCAGTCGAGAACGTGCCGTTCATGCTGCTTCTCGGCCTTCAGTTTCCGCAGCGTACGACGAGTTGCGAGTGGCCGTTGTGACAGCCAAGCTCACGTCCGTCGCAAGATCCCCAGGCAGGCACCCATCAGTACCGCGAACATCGCTCCCAGCACCGATAGGATGAAGCCGTATCCATGCCGCCCTTCCTTCGAAGGGAATGCATTCTCCGCGAGATCGTCCCGCACCTTTCGGACCTCCGTCTCCACCGCCGGGGGAGCACCGGCGCGGCATCGCCCCAACTGCATCGCACAGTTTTCCAAAGCATGGGCCAGATCCGCGGGACTCTTGCCCTCGAACCGCACCGCACGGCCATCGTTCTCGAGCAGCATCCCCGCCTCGAACGCCCAGCGTGTCGGCACCAGCGTATCCGCCACATAGCCCAACGCCGGGACATTGCCGCGCAGGCCATGCAACGGCAGGATGCCGCCTCCCAGAATGATCATCGGCAACAGGATCAGCGGTAGCGACACAACGGCCGTTTCGTTGGTTGGCGAGATCGCCGATACACACAACCCTAGGCCAGTGCCCGCGAGCGAAGTCACCAGAAGCGCCAACAAGACTAAGGGAAACGATGACTGCAAACCCGCGCCGAAATACACGATCGACAACAACAGCAGACATTGCAGAAAACAGATCGGTGCCAACACCGCGAGCTTCGATCCCAAATACGACACCAGCGACAAGTTCACCATTCGCTCTCGCTTCAACACTGCGCGCTCGCCCACAATCTCGCGAACCGCGTTGTTGCAACCGAACCAGACCGCGGCCACCACCATCAAAAAATGCGCTGCCCCCACGCGCGAAACAAAGCGCGACCACAGCGCGAAATCCTCAGTATTCTGCACGGGATGCAGCGCCGTGATCAGCCCGCCCAGTATCAGCGGCGTCAACAGCATCGTCCACAACTGAAAGGCATCCTTGCGCTTGATCAACGTCAACCGCAATGCCAGCGTCTTCAACTGGGCAAAGCGATGCTTCACAACGCGTTCCATCGCAGCCTGCTTCTGCTGCTCAGCCACCTGCCCTTGCCGCTGCACCACATAGCGTTGGCGCGGTGAATCCGGGGCACTGAGAAACTTCTGCTGCCAATGGTCGAGGCTGCGCCCATGCATGGCATCGAAGAAATCGTCTGGCAGGCGCATGGTTTGCCCTCTATCCGCATCGAAGAACGGAAACGCCCCTTCTGCACTGCCGTAGTAAACCAGCCGTCCCACTGGCAAAGCCGTGCTCGCCCTCTGTTCATCGCTCAATGCCGGATCTTTGTGGTTCGACATCATCGCCAGGCAGTGGAACTTTTCATACACGTCATAGCCCGGCTGATGGATTGTGACGATGATCGTCTTGCCCTTGTTCGCCAACTCGCGCAGGCTCTTCACAACATTGCGTGCATCCGTCGAACTCAATCCCGATGTCGGCTCATCGAGAAACAGCACCGTCGGATCGGATAGCAGTTCCATCGCCACATTCACGCGCTTGCGCTGTCCACCGCTCACGCCTTTCTTGCCCGGATCTCCAATCGGACGGTGCTGCACTGGCACCAGATTCGCAGGCGTCGCGGTTTCAAAAAGCCCAACCGCGCGCAGCGCTGCTTCGATCCGCTCTTCGATGTACTCGTGCCGTGTGCCCGCGGGCAATCGCAGCCGTGCCGTGTAATAGAGCGCCTCATACACCGTGAGTTGCGTGTGCATGATGTCGTCCTGCGGCACGTAGCCGATGCGATTCCGGAAGTAGTCGAAATATTGATAAAGACTGCGGCCCGCATAAAAAACGTGACCACTCGCGGGCAGTCGGCTGCCGTTCATCGCATCGAGCAACGTCGTCTTGCCGGCCCCACTCGGCCCCATCAGCGCCACCAACTCGCCCGGCTCAATGACCAGCGATACGTTGTCGATCAGAGTCTTCATTCCACCGCCAGCCACAGGAACCGCAACAGTCAGATCGCGAACCTCTACCGTGATGTCCTTCGCATCCGAACGCTTCTCAATCTGCCCTTGGGCGTTGATCGTCAGCGCATAAGTACCCAGCCGGATCTCTTGCCCGGCGCGGATCTCGGTCTTGCCTTTGACCCGCGATCCATCGACGTAGGTGCCGTTGGTGGAATTGAGATCGACGATCCAGAAGTGGCCATCCTGCGCCAGGATCTTGGCGTGCTCCCAAGAAACCGTCGGATGATCGAGCACAGGCTTCGCCCGATCCGAGCGGCCCAGCACAATCTCATGTCCACTCGGCATCGCGATCACTTCCGCTTGCGCTTGTCCGATGGAAAACCGCTCGCCGGAACTCTGTTGCAGAGCTTCCACCAACCGCGCGCCAGCAACCGGCAGGTCGCCGAAGTAGAGCGTGTCGTTCGACCCGAAATAGGCGGCCTGCACGCGATTGGTGACGCTATTCAGAAACGTGCCGTTGGTGGATTGCAGATCCTGAATCGCGATGCGACCGGCGGCGTCGAGATACAGAACCGCGTGATCCCAAGAGACGCCGTGGCGATTCAGCACGATGCCGGATTGGGGATTACGTCCGATGGTCAGGCGCCGGTTCTGCGTCATAGAGAGGATCAACCAATCATAGCGGGAACGGCGGTCAATTCCGATCGTCGAAACGCATACAATCAGATGTCATGATGACCCGTCGTCTCGCGCTTCTCACTCTGCCCGTCCTCGCCGCCGCAACTCCGATCGCACGCAAAGCGGGGACACGCATCCGCATCGGCTTGAATGCCTACTCGTTCAATAAGCCGCTGATGGCGGGCAAGATGACACTCTTCGATGTCATCGACTATTGCGCGCAACAAGGCATCGATGGTGCGGATCTCACCGGTTACTACTTCCCCGGTTATCCGAATGTCCCGAGCGACGAGTATCTTTTCAAGCTAAAGCGCTACGCGTTCTTGAATGGCGTCACCATCGGTGGCACTGGGGTACGCAACGACTTTACGCTGCCCGATGCATCGAGCCGTCGCGGACACATCCAACTGGTGAAGGATTGGATCGATGTGGCCGCCAAACTGGGATCCGACATGGTACGTGTTTTCACCGGACGCGAACTGCCGAAGGGCTATACATTCGATCAAGTGTTTGAATGGATGGTCCCCGCGTTTCGGGAATGCGCCGAATACGGGCGCAAACACGGTGTCATCGTTGGCTTGCAGAACCATCACGACTACGCCAAGACTGCGGCGGAAACGATTCGTATCGTCGATGCGGTGAAGTCCGACTGGTTCAGCGTGATTCTGGATATCGGCAGCCTGCGGATGTCGGATCCTTATGAGGAGATCGAAAAGCTGCTGCCGTATGCGAGCAACTGGCAGATCAAAGAGCACGTCTGGTATGGCGAACGCCGCGAGCCGGTCGACCTCGTGCGATTGAAGCGCATCATCGACAAGACGGGCTATCGCGGCTTCACGCCGATCGAGGCGCTAGGCGAAGGCGATCCCGCGGTGATCGTGACCGCCTTCTTGAAACAGGTGCGCGAGGCGTTTGGAGCCTAGCGGTCTCCATACAGGAGTTGCGCTACAAGAGTCACCTGCGCAACGGCGAATCCTTGCGGCAGGGGTTTCTGCGGACAGGGCCAGAAGCTATCCTTCAGCTCGTTGCATGCCGGTGGCGGTCCGAGAGACCCTCGCAGAACGACTTTCAGCCCTTGGAGCCTTCCGACCGACCAACTCGTTCGGCTGTCCAAAGCCCAACGGGCGATGGGCTCCAGCACTTCGGCATTTCCATCAAGCATCAAAGCCTTCCCGGACCCGGCAGGCCCGTCGAACAACTCGCGCGATGGCCGAAATGAGCCTTCGCCGGGCGCTCGCCGAACATAGCCGACAAGGCAAACCTCCTTACCATGATGGCGGGAGTCGGCGATCAGTTCGCCAACGCTGATGGGATCCATGCAGGGCTGTCCGCGTTCATCGCCGATCACACAGGAAATCTGCAGCCCGAGCGCGAACGCCAATCCTACACATCGCAAATTTTGACGCCCTGCTTCAGTGAGGCAATCACATCAGGTCGAGCCGGAATAAACTCCTGCCCGACATGCCCTTTGAATCCGGTCTCCACAATCGCCTTCATGATCGCCGGATAGTAAAGCTCTTGCGACTCATCGATCTCATGCCGCCCCGGAACTCCACCCGTATGATAGTGCGCGAAGTACGGATTGTACTTCTTGATCGTTGCGATCACATCGCCTTCCATAATCTGCATGTGATAGATGTCGTAGAGCAGCTTGATGCGCTCACTCCCGATCTTCTTGCACATCTCCACACCCCAAACCGTGTGGTCGCACATGTAGTCCGCGTGATTCACCTTCGAATTGAGCAACTCCATCACCAAAGTGATCTTGTGCTTTTCCGCCGTCGCCATCAGCCGCTGCAAGCCCTTCGCGCAGTTCTCGAGCCCCTGTTCATCGCCCATACCCGCGCGATTGCCCGAAAAGCAGATGACGTTCTGCAAGCCCGCCTCAGCGGCCTTCGGGATGTATTCCTCATAAGCTGCCACGAGCTTGTCGTGATTCTCGACGCGATTGAAAGACTTGGGGATGCCACCCAGCCCGTCCACCACCGGATTCGTCGCCATCGCGCATATGAGGTCATACTTCTTGAGCGTCGGCCAATCCGCAGGGCCCAGCAGTTCGATCGAACCGAGCCCAATCTCTTTCGCCTGCTTGCAAAGATCCTCGAGCGGAACCTTGCCGTAGCACCACTTGCACACAGAATGCTTGAGGTTCCCGTTGAATTTCTCGTTCGCAGCCTGCATCCGCGACGCTAAACTCAAGCCGACTGCGGCAGCTCCAAAAACTTCCCGTCTGTTCATGCGGTCTCCTTCGAACGTTCCACGTGCTTGCGGAAGACGCGTTCTAAACCTTCGATCGAGCGGTCCACTTCTTCCTCGCTTAGTATATAGGGAGGCAAGAACCGCAGAACGGTGTCGTGCGTGCAGTTAAACAAAATCCCTTCGTCAATGCCATCGACGACCATCTGCTTTCCAGGTACGGACATCTGTACGCCGATCATCAAACCAACGCCGCGCACCTCCTGGATGAAGTCGTATCTCTGCGCGAGTTCGGTGAGACGCATGCGGAAGTAGCTGCCGGTGGATGTGATCGACGGCATCAGTTCGTCCAGTATGTCGAAGAACTCCAGAGCGACGCGAGTGGCCAGCGGACCGCCGCCATAGGTGGATCCATGCATGCCAGGCTTGATCGCCGCCGCAGCCTTCTCGTTCGCGATGATTGCTCCGAGAGGCAGCCCACAGGAAATCGGCTTCGCAAGTACCACGATGTCCGGCATGATAATCGGATCGAGCAGTTGATAGGCGAAGTACGTTCCGGGCCGACCGACACCGCACTGGATCTCGTCGAAGATCACCAGCGCATCGTACTTGTCGGCCAGTTCGCGGGCCTTCTTGAGCATCCGCTCGCAGACCGGTTTGATGCCGCCTTCGCCTTGAATCACTTCCACCACAAAGCCGGCGGTCTTCTCGCTGAAGGCCGCTTCGAGCGCCTTTTCATCGCGGCGAGGAACGAACTTCACACCCGGAAGCATCGGTTCGAAATCGGCGCGATACTTTGGCTGGCCGGTGATGGACAGCGCGCCGAACGTGCGTCCGTGAAAGCTGTCTTCGAGCGCGATGATCTCGAATTTGTCAGGCGAAATGGCGCGCCCGTGCGACTTCACCATCTTCAGCGCGCCTTCCATCGCTTCCGCGCCGGAGTTCGCAAAGAACACCCGCTGCAAGCCCGAAGCCTCGCAGAGCCGCTTCGCCAACTGGCCCTGGTACTGGTGGTAGTAAAGGTTCGAGGTGTGCAGCAGCAGCGCCGCCTGCTTTTGAATAACCTTGGTAATGCGCGGATGTGCATATCCAAGTGAGTTCACGCCAATGCCGGAGATGAGATCCAGATAGCGGTTGCCCTTCGTATCGTACAGATAGCAGCCCTTGCCGCGATCGAGCACGAGCGGGTAACGGGCGTAGTTCTGCAACAAATACTGTTTCTCGAGACCCATCGCCTCTTCGGGGGACAATGCGATGTCGGTGTGCGAGTCAGCAGAATGCGCGGTATCCATAAGCTTTATGATCGCAGAAGAGACATTATGCGTACTTGCATCTTCTTGACGTTCTCGTTCGTGACGTTTGCGCAGCATGGCGGCCATGCCGGTTCGACCCGCAAGCCGGTGACCCTGCTGGCTGGTTTGGGCAAGATCCACCATCCGATTGAGACTCGGAGTCCATTGGCACAGAAGTACTTCGACCAGGGCCTGATGTTAGTCTATGGCTTCAATCACGACGAGGCGATCCGCTCGTTTGAGAAGGCGTCGGCGTTAGATCCGTACGCGGCGATGCCTCTCTGGGGCGTCGCGCTCGCGCTGGGCCCAAACATCAATATGGACGTCGAGCCGGAAAGAGAGAAGGCCGCATTCGTTGCGGTGCAGCGCGCACTCAAGCTTGCAGCGACGTCTCCTGGGAATGAGAAGGCATATGTCGCGGCGCTCGCCAAACGCTATTCAGACGATCCGAAGGCCGATCTGAAGAAACTCGCGCGCGACTGTGCGGACGCAATGCGAGAACTGGCGGCTGCGTATCCGGACGACCTCGATGCAGCCACACTCTTCGCCGAAAGCCTCATGGATCTCAATCCATGGAAGCTTTGGACCAAAACCGGAAACCCTGCGGAAGGCACGCCGGAGATCGTGTCCACCCTTGAACGCGTGATGCGCCGCGACCCCGATCACCTGGGCGCGAATCACTACTACGTTCACGCGGTCGAAGCGTCGAAGCACCCCGAGAAGGCCTTGCCCTCAGCCGATCGGCTGGCGCGTTTGGCCCCGAACGCAGGGCACTTGGTCCACATGCCAGGGCATATCTATCTGCAACTCGGCGACTACGAGAAGACCGCCGTGAGCAATGAAGCGGCTGCCCGTTCCGATCGGCAGTTCATTGCGACCAGCGGCGCAACCGGCGTGTATCCGCTCATGTACTATTCGCATAACCTGCACTTCATCGCGGTGGCGCGCGCCTCGCAGGGCCGATACCTGGATGCGAAACGCGCCGCCGATCTGATGGCTCTCAACGTCGCGCCCGCTGTGAAAGATATGCCGATGATCGAGGCCTTCACCTTAATCCCTTGGCTCGTTATGTTGCAGTTCCACAAGTGGGATGAGATTCTCGCGTTGCCGAAGCCCAGCGAGGATGCCTCACAAAAATACATACTCTGGCACTATGCGCGGGCGATGGCGTTCGCGGGCAAAGGCAAGGCCGATCGAGCGCAGGTCGCACGCGATGTGTACGCGAAGCTCGTCGCGACGATCCCGGCGGATGCCCCGTTCGGTACCACGAACACGGCGCGCGAGGCGCTTGACGTAGGTATTCGGGCGGCCGATGCCGCCATTGCCGAAGCTCGTGGATCATCGTCAATCGATCTCTGGCGCGAAGCCGTCGCGGCCGAGGACAAGCTGAACTACGATGAGCCTCCCGCCTGGTACTATCCGGTGCGTCAATCGCTGGGCGCGGCGCTCTTGAAGTCCGGTGAGTATGCCGCAGCCGAGGCTGTGTTTCGCCAAGCCCTGGATGCGCATCCGCGCGACGGCAGGCTGCTCTTCGGTTTACTTGCGTCTTTGACGGGGCAACAGAAGTCCGCAGCCGCGTCCCAGGTTCGGGTGCAGTTTGAGGAAGCGTGGAGAAGCGCTGAACAGAAACAAGCTTGGCGATCTCTAACGCTATACTAACCATCATGTCGAAGATTCTGTTGTTTCTCGCGGTCTCCGCGTTCGCTCTTGCCCAGGATGTTGAATCGCGTGTCAAGCATGGATACGCCGAAAACAATGGTGTCAAGATCCACTACGCGACGATGGGCAGCGGACCCCTTGTGATCATGATCCACGGCTTTCCCGACTATTGGTACACCTGGAGGCATCAGATGGCGGCTCTCGCCGATTCGTATCGGGTTGTCGCAATCGACCAGCGTGGATACAACCTCAGTGATAAGCCCAAGGGTGACGAAAACTACGACATGAAATTTCTTGTAGGCGACGTGATCGCGGTGATCAAGGCATTCAACAAGGAGAAGGCGATCGTCATCGGGCATGATTGGGGTGGCATGGTTTCGTGGCAACTGGCTCTCAACGCACCGCAGTTTGTGGAGAAGCTAATCATTCTAAATCTGCCGCATCCCCGTGGGCTGGGACGCGAGTTAGCGACGAATCCGGCACAGCAGAAAAACAGCCAATACGCGCGGAATTTCCAGAAAGAAGGCTTCGAGAAAAATCTGACCGCGGCGGGCTTGGCGGGCTGGGTGCAAGATCTGGAAGCGCGCAAGAAATATGTCGAGGCGTTCGAGAAGTCTGACTTCAGTTCGATGCTCGCCTACTATCGGCGCAACTATCCTCGTGAACCGTACCAGGCTCCCACGGGTGAAGTGGCAAAGCTGCCGATGCCTGTGCTGATGTTCCACGGACTGAAAGATACGGCGCTTCTATCCGATGCGCTGAACAACACCTGGGATTGGATCGGCAACGATCTGACATTGATGACGATTCCCGAAGCATCGCACTTCGTACAGCAGGACGCAGCCGAGAAGGTTTCGCGGATGATCAAGCTCTGGCTGTCAAAATAACTGGCTTGTTGTCATCTGCATCGCACATGCAGTAAGCTATGTTGATGCGCGCCTTCCTGCTATTGCTCGCTATCCCGCTCTTCAGCCAGCCAGTCGAACAGCAGGTCGATATCCTCACCAATCGATGGATGAAGGCTGTTTCCGACAAAGACGACAGCACCCTCAACCGGCTGATGGCGGACGAGTTTGTGGCGTATCTGCCGGAAACCGGCAAGTCGATCAATCGCACCGAATGGCTGCGGCAAGCTCGCCTCATGGACAATGCCGAGTGCGAATACAAGAGTACGCAGGTTCGCAGCTATGGTGAATTCGCAGTCGCTTCAGGCCGTTTGGTCTGCAAAGGTGAGGTCAAGGGCATCGGTCTCGAGTCCGACTCCGTCGTTGCGGATACGTGGGTGCGACGCGACAACCAATGGAAGGTCTCTACCCGCGTCGCTTCCGAAACACCCAGTTTTACAGGTATTTGGAGACCTCTCGCGATTGGAGCGGCGATCCCGACATTGCTTTGGATGTGGTTCGCGTTCCGCAACCGCAACCGGTCGCACGGCAATCTGATCTCTTCGGCGAACCGCCCTTCTTACTGATTTCGGATCGCTGCGATGAGGCCGTCCAGTGTGTGGGGAGAGGCTTCGGCGTCGACGTGCAATGAGTGCTTGCGCGCGGTTTCAGTCGTCGCTGGCCCGATCGAGGCGATGCGGACACCTTGCAGCTTTTCGCGTTCCACTACGGCTAGCAGATTCTTGACAGTCGACGAACTGGTGAACGCAATCCAATCCGGCCTATCGCCGAAAACCCGCGCGGCATTCGCCAAAGCATCGACAGGTACTGCATTTCGATAGACCTCGACAATATCCAATTGCGCGCCGCGGTCACGCAACGCCTGCGGAACCAGGTCGCGTGCGACGGCCGCGCGTGGAAGAAAAATGCGCTGCCCTTCCAACCGCTCCTGCGCGAAAGCATCGGCGACGCTCTCGGCAACATAGGCTGCTGGAACCAATGTCACGCGCCATCCGTGCTCTTCTGCGACAGATCTCGTCTTCGGACCTATACAACAAACCTTGGCCCGGATGTTTGAAACACCGCCAAGTATTCGCGTTGCCAGGAACCGGACCGCATTGGCGCTCGTGAACAGGATCCAATCGTAGGAATCGAGGCGGGCAACCGCAGCATCCACTTCGCTCCATTCCGCTGGTTCGCGCAACTCGATCACAGGTAGCTCAATCGGGATTGCCCCCACTGCTGTGAGTTTCACCGCGAGCTCTGAAGCCTGCTCGCGAGCGCGTGTGATGACGACCTTAAGCCCCTTCATGCGACAACAGCCGGCGCGCGCCTTGTGCCATGAGTTGATCGGCCAGCCAACGGCCCAGTTCGGCGGCCTTTGCGGAAGGCCCTTCCATCGTCCCCCGGATAATCTGCGAGCCATCCTGCGCCGCCACGATTGCTCGCAGATGTAGCGTCCCGTCGAGAAGCACGGCATTCGCGCCTATCGGAACCTGACAGCCCCCGCCGAGTGCACCGAGCAGCGCACGCTCCGCGGTAATGCATGCGCGCGTCGACGAATGCTCAAGCCCAATCGCCACGTCCGTGCGATCTTCGCGAGTCTCAATCGCAAGCGCCCCCTGGCCCACCGCAGGACACATCTTCTCTTCGCCGATGTATTCAGCGATCCGATCGGCCCAACCTAAGCGCCGCAGCCCCGCGGCCGCAAGCAGGATCGCATGGTACTGTCCCTCATCGAGTTTGCGCAACCGCGTATCCACATTGCCACGAACCGATTCCACTTCGAGATCCGGACGCAGAGCCCGCAATTGCGCGGTTCGCCGCAGCGAACTGGTGCCGACTTTTGCGCCGTGCGGCAACTCATCCAGTGTGCAACCAATGATCGCATCGCGGGCGTCTTCGCGCTCAGGGATCGCCGCCAACGTCAAGCCGGCCGGCAACTCCGTAGGCATGTCCTTCAGGCTGTGCACCGCGAGATCGACCGAACCATCGAGCAGCGCGTCTTCGATCTCTTTCGTGAACAGGCCCTTGGATCCGACCATAGCCAATGGGACATCGGTGATCTTATCGCCGGTTGTTCTGATGATTTCGATGCGGCTTTCAGCACCCGTTACCGCCAGTTGAGATTGCACCCAGCGAGCCTGCCAAAGCGCGAGTTGCGATCCGCGCGAACCGATGACGATCATGATGGTTCTCCCAGCCGGAAGACGCGGCGGATGGCATTGCCAACGTGTCCGCCGCCGGGCTTGCCAGCGTCCTTCCGCAGTTCCACAATGTGCGCGTGTGCGACTTTGTTCATGATCCCTTTTGTGAGAGCGTCCAAGGCCTGTTCCTGTTGCGGTGTGAGCGTTCCGAACTTGCCGCGCATCCGTTCCATCTCTGCCATGCGGAGTTGCTCAAGCTGATCCTGCAGGCCTGCGATGGTTGGTCCAACCTCGCGCAAACGCATGCTTGAAATCGTGCGTTCCACCTCCTCGATCACGATCTGCTCCGCCTGTTCGGCTTCGATCTTGCGTCCGGAAATGTTATCGGCAACGACGCGCTGCAGGTCGTCAATGTCGTAAAGAAAAACGTTGTCGAGCTTGTTGATCGCTGGATCGATGTTGCGTGGCACCGCGATATCGATGAGAAACATCGGACGGTTGCGCCGCTTCTCGATGACGCGCTTCATGTCCGCTGGGCGCAGAATGTAATCCGGCGCGCCAGAGGACGTGATGATGATGTCGACCTCGGGCATCGTTTGAAGAAAGTCTTCGTAGTCGATCACACGGCCCTCGAACATCGCGGCCATATCCTCGGCGCGCGAGCGTGTGCGATTGGTGACAAGGATATCGGTTGCGCCGCTGCGTTTGAGATGCCGGGCCGCGAGTTCGGACATCTTGCCCGCACCGATCAACAGCACCCGGCGGCCCTTCAACGATCCGAAGATTTCGCGCGCCAACTCCACTGCCGCGTAGCTCACCGATACAGCGGACTGCCCGATTTCGGTCTCCGTACGAACGCGCTTGGCGGTGTTGAAGGCCCGTGAAAGCACGCTTTCGAGAGGTCCGCTGAGACATCCGGAATCTTTGGCGACCTGATAGGCGGCCTTCAACTGTCCGAGAATCTGCGGCTCGCCCACCACCATCGAATCGAGGCTGGCGGCCACTCGAAACAGG
Organism: uncultured Solibacteraceae bacterium; assembly: GCA_964500255.1. GTDB lineage: Bacteria > Acidobacteriota > Terriglobia > Bryobacterales > Bryobacteraceae > F-183. The sequence goes on from CAZCPL010000085.1 coordinate 12,680, forward strand.
TGACGCAACGCTTCGTCGCCGCTGTAGTGATAGAGATAAGGCGCAAGCCATAGCGGATCCATACTGCGGTATCCGGCGAGGAATCGCGTAATCGCGGCGGCATCGTTGCCCATCACCGCAACCTCCACGCGATTGCAGGTGGAAAGAATCAGCGCCTCTTCGACACCCGCGCCTGCGCGCAGCGAACGCAAGGCTTCGGGCAATTCGCTTTCCGGAAAAGCAAGCTTCTCGCGCACCTCGACGGGAGCGGTCCGATGGTTGACGCCTGTGATCGAGAGCTTCATTTTTCGAGCAGCGGTCGGATGCCGACATGCGCCGCCCAGGTGAGCGCGGAACATCCCAATACAGTCAGGGCCATCCAGGCGGCTTTGCGGCCGCGTAGCCCGGCCGAAGCGCGAAGAACCACCATCACCAGATAAGCAGCCCACGTCACGAATGCAAACGTGATCCGTTGTTGTCCCAAAAACTTTGTCCCCGATTCCACGAACGCCCATGACAAGCCGGTGATCAGTCCGAGCGTGATGAACGTGAAGCCGAGGCCCATGCTGCGCGAAATCAAGCTGTCCAGCGTGGCGAGCGGAGGCAGCCGATCGAACCAAACACTCGGACGCTTGTTCTTGAGTGCGCGTTCTTGAATGAGATAGAAGATCGCCGCGAACGTCATCAACAGCAACGACGCGTATCCCAGCAGGATCAGAAAGACGTGGACTGCAAGCGATGCGCCGCGCACCCCGTCGTTTGACCATGGCCCAACGGGGACTTCCATCGCGCCCACTTGCGTGAGTAGAAAAACCAGCGGAAAGATGCCAATGCCGAGCGAGGAAAAATCGTAGCGCCAATGGACGAAAAGAAAGACAACCGCGAGCAGGAATCCGCAGATAGACGACGTTTCGAAAAAGTTGTCAAGAGGCAGACGCTTGAGCAGCATGCCTCGCTCGACGATCGAAACGAAATGGAGAATGACACCCACACCCAGCGCCACGAGCGACGGGCCAAACAGGGGCGAGCTTTTGCGAAGCAGCACCACCAACGTATGCAAAACTCCAAAGAAATAAAGCACAACGGCGGTGCGCAGCCAAAAGATGCTGGTCTCTTGCATCTTCTTCGAGTATACGGGTTCGAGTATCCCGGTCGCGATAGAATCGTTGCAAATGCAATCGAGGCGAGAGTTGGTCTTGGCGGTCTTGGCGAAGGATCCATCGGAGAACGATGTGGCCGCGGTGAATCCCAAAGAGTGGAAATTCGGAAATGGTTGGCATAAGGATATGCCGTTTGAGAAGGAGACAAAGTGATCAATCTTGACGATCTGCGCAAGCAGATTTCGATGCTGACCAATGAGGCGCTGTTGGAAGTCAACCGGGGCGATCTCGTCGAAGCGGCGCGCGAGGTGTATGAAGCGGAAGCGGCAAGCCGTGGGATTGCATGGGCTGCCGATCCTGCTGAAGGGTCTGAAGAGGCCGGTTTGGGCGCAGCCTCCGTGGATCCTGCCGCGGAACTGGTTTCGATCGCCAAGTTCGAATCGGTGGAAGAGGCTCGTTTCGCGCGTGCGCTAATCGAGAACGAAGGGATTCCCGTGTGGTTTGCGGGCGAATTGTCGCCCGCAAAGATGACGGGAGATCCCAAAGCGGGGCTGGAATTAGTGACCCAGGCGGAGTTTCTCGAGCAGGCTCTTGAGGTCATGGGATCTGAGGTTTCAGAGGAAGAACTCGCGCGGCAGGCGGAAGAAGCGGGCGGCGAATACGAAGAGCAAGAGGAAGCGGAAGCGGAGCCAAAAGAAGAAGAGTGAACCACAAGTGGCTCTTGTTTCTCGGTGTCGCGTTCGCGGGGCTCGGGCTGTTTCGATTTCTGTCGCCGGTTCCATTGCTACTGCAGTGGAACCGAGCCACGGCGACCGTTGTGGAGCGGCGTCAACTTTTGGGGGCGCTCGTATTCCTTCGTTTTGGAACACTTCGGAGTGCGCGTAGAGCAGAGATTGGAATCATCCCCACGGGCCGGCGGGCTTCGTCCCGTTGCGCGGGTGAAGATTTTTGTCGACCGTACGGATCGGCAGCGGGTCGAACTTCGCAGCCTCGAAGCTCCTTGGGTCGCTCGGCTTGTCTTCACGCCGATCGGTCTCGCGATGCTGATTGTCCGCAACAGACTCCCTTTGCATTCCTAGGGAAGCAGGCTTCTTTGTGAGGTTCGATCCGCTAGGCAGTTGAGAGCCTGCGAGAGACTGCCCAGTCCCAGGGCTGTTTTGAGCGCCTCAACGCAGACGGGATCGATTGCCCGGGGTGCGTCTTTTCCGAGGATCCCTACGACTTGCTCAAGCGGCATGGCGTCGCGATAAGGGCGTTTCGCAGCGAGCGCGTCGTAGATGTCCGCAACGGCGAGGATGCGAGCGCTGAGCGGCAACTGTTCCGCTGTGTAGTCGCGAAAGTATCCGCTGCCATCCAGCTTTTCGTGATGCGAAGCCGCCACTTCGGCGAGTTCGCCAAAGCCTGGGATTCGCCGCGGAATCTCGAACGTGTGATAGCGACGCTGCTTCGCCGATGCCCATTCGTCGCTGTCGAGTTTACCGGGCTTTTCAAGAATCGAGTTGGAAACGCCAAGCTTGCCGACATCGTGCAACAATGCCGCCCGGCGAAGAAATGTCACCCGTGTTGCATCAAGGCCTATCGAGTTCGCGATCGCGACAGCAGCGGTCGCGACGCCGTTGGAATGCCGATAGGTGAAGGGGCTCTTGACGTCAACGATTCTCGGCGAATGCGTCGCATATGCCGTCGATGGACCCTTCATCCGCATGCAGGCGGCGGTCGACAGGCTCGAGACTGAGTGCATCGCTCAACACGACTTCCCCTTCAAGCCCACGCCAGAACGCTCCGCTGCTTGTGAGCGAGCCAACCGTGCGTACGAGAACGGGATCGAACCAGCGCTTCGCTCTCTTGGGCCGCTTGCGGACCTTTGCAGGTGAAAAACACATCGAGCATTTGCGCGATGTTCAGAATGCGCGAAAACATTGGGATTTCCGTCCCCCGGGGCCCCCCGAATAGCCGCCGCCATCCCGGTGTTCGTCGAGCGAAAAGATACCGGAAGCGATGCTCTCGGGCAATCCTATAAGCCGCGCAATCGACGCACCGCGCTCACAACGGATCTTCACCAACCCGCGGGATTCAATTTTTTGGCATGCCCCCACTCGCACCAAAGCCCGGATACGCTCCACAAACGGCTGGCCTGTGGCGACGTGCGCGATCGCGTATTGTGCGGATCTCGTCCGCACTCAAGAGGTCGAACAGCTTTGAAGTGTTGCCACTGCATCCAGCGTCTTTTAGAAGCAGCGCGTAGAAGAGTCGGCCTGTTCGTGAACCGGCATTCCGATGTGGTCGGCGATGCGCATGCCGATCACACAAGAGCGCACGGAATGGCCCATCGCGCGGCCTTCGGTGAGATCGAGAGCGAAAGAGAATGGCGACAGAATCTCAGAGATTCGGATGTTCGGTGCGGCACCGGAGATTGCCTCGGGTTCCTGAGGAAAGTTTCCAGTTGCATCGGCCCTACCGTGTCTATCGGCTCTCAGCTTCGCTGCGTGAACGTTCTAAGGCTAGATTTTCGGAGTACCGCACTTCAGAGCTTGAGCGCTTTCTTGACCTCCACGACCCGCCCCCGGAAATCGGCCTGATCGCGTTGCACGATGTCCGCGTATTCCAAAGCGAAACCGATCAATCGCCGCTGGATACTCGTCTTCGCCAATGGCCGCGGACCCTCGCTTTTCAAACTGGACAATAGATGAACCCGCGCCGTGATGCCTCCGAAAACGCGCGCCGCCGAAACAAGACGACCCGCATTCGTATATTGCTTCGGGCTGAATCGATCGTCGTTCGCCCCGATCTCGCGGACTTGAAACGGACGCTTGCTCACCGAAGTGAATCCCCAATAACGCTTCGGTTGCACTTGAAACTGCTGCGCGGCCTTGTGGATCTCCATCGCGCGGCCCTTACTCTGCGCACGCTGCCTCGGCTGCCTCGAATCGAGCGGTGAATCGAATGCTTCTTTCCACTCGATGAGGCGCAGTGCGGCGAAATCCTCGCGATCGGCGAGACCTTTGCGCAGCAGGATCGCGTAGCGTTCACGCCCAAGGCTGCCCTTGCCCGCGAAACGGAACACCGCGTCCTCAAGAACATACCGCGATGTATCCGCACCCCCCGGTGCCTCACAATGCTTGAGAAAGTGCGGGAACGCCGCGGTGATCGCATCGCGCCGCGCTCCATCGAGTGGCGAGAACTTCTTCTTGTTCTCCCGGAACTGGAAACGCCCGGTTTTGCCGACTTCCATTGCCAAATCGCGTAGCATTTCGACCCGTGACCGCTCGCTCGCCACCGTCAGCAGTTTCTTGACTTGCGCAGTGGATTCGAGCGCTGCCAGATCACGCCGGCGTTTGGCTTTGCCATAGCGCGCAATCGCTTCCACATACTCGTCTAGCGCGGACTCGCAAGCTGCCACGCATCCTGAAAGCGGCAACTTCGCGGCTTCGCCTCCAACGACAAGACTCGTCAGCAAGCGGCGTAGATCGTATTCGTAGGCTCCGCTGGTGCAGTCGTCGAAATCGTTGATGTCGTAGACGATGTCGTTGCTGACGGCCCGAAAGGTTCCAAAGTTTTCGGAATGCAGATCGCCAACGATAAGGCCTGAGGGTTCGCTCTTCGCGATCTGGACATCCATCGCAAACAGATGCGAAGTCGCGCGAAAAAACTCGAACGTCCCGCTAGACATTGCCTCAATCTTGCGGCGCACGCTCTCCCGATCGTACCCCCGGTTGTAATAGATGATCTCGGCTACCGCATCGCGTTTCTTCATAGAAAAAGGGCATCCCCTTTCAAAAGGACGCCCCTTATTCTATCGGGCTCCAACCTTACGCGATCTTCTGTGCGATCGATTTCGGCTGCAGGAACTGCAACAGATAATCCGGCCCCCCCGCCTTCGAATCCGTACCCGACATATTGAAGCCGCCGAACGGATGCGCACCCACCATCGCGCCCGTGCACTTGCGATTGATATAGAGATTGCCCACGAAGAACTCGCGCTTAGCCTTCTCAATCTTCTTCGGATTGTTGGTGTACACGGCCCCCGTCAGGCCATACTCCGTATCGTTCGCCATCGCGATACCTTCGTCGAAGTTCTTCGACTTGGTGACCGTCAGCACAGGTCCAAAGATCTCTTCCTGAAAGACCCGGTGCTGCGGCAGAACATCGGCGATAATCGTCGGCTGGATGTAGTGGCCGTTGCCCGGCGCTACGCCTCCTCCGATGACAACCCGGCCTTCTTTGCGGCCGATCTTGATGTAATCGAGAATCGACTTCTTCGCGCTTGCGCTAATCACCGCACCCATGTAGTTACCCATGTCGTCAGGCGGACCTTGAGTAATCGCGGCAACCTTCGCCGTCAACTTTTCGAGGAACGCGTCATAGTGCTTCGCGTCCACAATCGCCCGCGAACACGCCGAGCACTTCTGCCCCTGATAGCCGAACGCAGAACGGAACACGCCGTCCACCGCATCGTCGAGATCGGTCTCGCTGTCGACCACAATGGCGTCTTTGCCACCCATTTCGGCGACCACTCGCTTGATCCAAATCTGACCCTTCTGCGGTTTCGCTGCAAGCCGGTTGATGCGCAACCCGACATCGCGCGATCCGGTGAACGAGATGAAACGCGTCTTCGGATGTTCCACCAGCAGATCGCCGATCACTGCGCCACTGCCCGGCACAAACGAGAACGCCTTCATCGGGAATCCCGCTTCGATCAGAACTTCCACGAACTTCGCGGCGATCGCAGGCGTCTCACTGGACGGCTTGATCAGCACTGTGTTGCCCGCAACGAGCGCCGCACAGGCCATGCCTGCTAAAATCGCTAACGGAAAATTCCATGGCGGAATCACGATGCCCGCGCCCAACGGCAGATACACCAGTTCGCCTTTTTCGCCCGGCATCTGCACCAGCGGATCCGGGGTGGCGAGCTTCAGCATCAGCCGCGCATAGTATTCCAGAAAATCGATTGCTTCGGCCACTTCCGGCTCGGCTTCCGGAAACGTCTTGCCCGCTTCCAACACCAGCCAGGCATTGAATTCCATCTTGCGCTTGCGGATGATCGACGCGGCCTTCATCACCAGCTTGGCTCGATACTCAGGCTTCGTTTTGCTCCACTCGGCGAAGTACTCGTTAGCCGCTTCGATGGCTTGGACGGCAAGTTCCGCGGAAGTCTTCGAGAAGGTTCCGATCACTTCGGAAACATCCGAAGGATTCGTCGAAACCATCTTGTCCTTGGTTTGGACACGTTCACCGGCGATGATCAGATCGTAGTCGCGGCCAAGTTCGCCGCGCACCTTCGCCAGCGCGGCCTTGGCTGCGGCTTGCGCTTTCGGTTTCGAAAAGTCTGTATAAGGTTCGTTGACGAACGGGGGTAGATTCATCGTTTATGCCTCTTCTTCTCTGAATTCGGGATCGTCGATGAGCTTGCGCCCACGCTCGAACATGGCGCTGGCTTCATTCGATAAAGCCTTGCCCTGTTCCACCAGTTCGCGGCCGAGTTCAGCGATCTGTTGTCCCGACTCGGCGATGCGATCGGCACCTTTGCGCGCAGCGCCCTTGATTTGCTTTCGTGTCTCCACGCCGGGTTGCGGAGCGTATAGCAACGCGATCGTCGCACCCAAAGCCGCTCCGGCGAAAAACCAGATTGCAGTGTCGCTTTGCGATTGTCTAGCCATAAGAGAATGGACCTCCGCTTCAATTGTAGCGACACGTCCAGAAACACGGAACGCCCTGGGCGTACCTCGCCAGAAAAAACTTTCGAAATACCTGATTCACTTCCCAATCCGGCTCTCGCTCTAAAGTGTGGAAACATTGATATGCGCCTAAAAGTGATATGCGCCTAAAAGTTATGAACCGCCACCGTCTTTGACTACAGATTGGGAAGTCGAACCGAGTCCGGATCGCTACCTGCATCACTACCCTTTGAACGGAGTCCCCTATAAAGTGCAGGATGGCGACAATTTCGTCAATCTTGCGAGTAAAGCTGGAATGAGCGCCAAGGCTCTGCTGGAGTTCAATTTTCTCACCGACAAACCGCGGACCATCAACTGGTATCTACGCAACTACACCGGTTGCACCGACCGGAGTTCCGATTCCAAGAGCGATTCGTTCCGATCCGCGAATCATCCGGGGATCATTCAGTTCCCGCCGCAGGCATACAACAACCATTTCGCCCGAAAACTACATGAAACAGTTGGGATCGACCTGGCACGCGCCGTGGAAGAGCCAAGAAGGGCTGAGTCCCTCCGACTACCGCACACTGAAGTCCTTGACCGGGCTTCGCGAACTGACCGGCAAGATGTCGACGGATCTGTTTGAATGGGTCAGGGATCTGCAAGCTCATGGCCCAATCCTGGCGACAAGAAGCGCCGGCGACAACGATACTCATCTGGTGATTGTGCACGGCTATCGATTCATTCACCCGTCGGATTTCAAACTGATCGTGATGGATCCGGCTGCAGGCCGATCTCTCGAAATGTTGGGCTACACCGTGACGTTGGCGGTAAACGATGCCGGGCCGAATTGGATCGAGCGCCTGCACTGGTAAACCGGCTAATCTTCGACTCCGGTTTCGACGCTTTCCTGTTCTTCGGTGAGGGCCTCCTCCGCAATTACTGGCACGGAGGCCGCGTCCGGAGTGAGCCGAATCGTCGGCACCGAGGCGCGAAACTGGGCAGCGTCCCGTTTGAGCGCGTCCGCCGGATACTTTAGATTGCTCACTTCGAAGCGCGGAGCCGCCGATTCCATGATTCGAGCCTTGTCAGCGGCAGTCATTTCGCCATTTTCTCCCAGGATGCGGCGCCCTTCTTCAAAGTACGCCTCCGCATTCTCATCCCCGTTAGCCCACATCCCGCGGGATAGTGCGAACAGTGCCCCTGCGGCGTCCGGATGCTCCAGCGGAACCAGCGTATTGCACGCCTCTCGTGCACAGCCCTGAGCCGCCTCGCCATTCTGCATCGCCTCGTGCACCAGCGCCAGTGAGACTCTGACAGAAGCCGCCTCTTTCTCGTCCGTCGCTAGCCCCATCAACTCGGTGTAAGTTTGCAATGCCTCTTCCATCCGTTCCATCCGCAGTTGAACCTCGCCCCGCTCCAGCAAAAGAGTCTTTCGAGCGGCACCCGTCGCCGCTCCTGCAATCGAATCCAGAATCTTCGAGGCATCTTCTGTGCGGCCCGTCTTCGTGAGCATACTAGCCAGTGCCATGCGGCCACGGTTCAAAATGTCGGCGGAAGCCCCTAGAGCGGTTAATCTCTCGTTCGCTTTCGTTGCGAGCTGGATCGCGGCATCGTCGCTTCCCGCCGACCACAAGTCAACGGCGAGCGCGCCCAGTTCCACAAAAGCATCCATTCGATGCCCCATCGGAATCGAGGGACTTTCGAGCGCCTGCAAAGCGCGGCGCACCGATACCGAGGCCTGCGCGGACTTGCCGCCAACCATCGCCGCGGCATGCACCCGATAGAGTTTCGCCGTCATCAGCGCGTTGCGGGCACCGCCGGGTAGAGATCCCACCGCTTGCTCAACGGTCATCACAGCGTCGCCGAACTGTCGTAGCGCGAGTTGAACGTCCGCAATGCTGAGATTGACTTCCAGCAATCCTTCCATTGAAAGCATCTGTTCTTTGCTCTGCTCGTAAATCTCAATCGCCTGCTCGCCTGCGGCCCTCGATTCCCGGTAGCGCGCCTGCCTGTGAAAAGTTCGCGCCAGACCATCGAGCGCACTCGCACGCAACACCCGATGCGCGCGCTCACCCATGGAATCGCAGATTTCCAGGGCCTTGGCAAGATGCTGCACTGCCTCGTCCAGCGAACCGGCCTGGCTTTCCGCCATCCCCAATTGGATGTAACTCTGCGCCGAATGCGCGTTCTTTTCCGACACCCCATGAACGTCCAATGACGCCTCAACCACCTTCTTGCGAGCCGTCACCTGCTCTTCGATCGATCCCCCGCCGGCCGCCGCATCCGCACGATCGCCATGCATCGCAGCGGTGAGTGCCGAAACAATCTGCTTGCCACGGCTGTTGTTTAAGGCCAACCCGATCAGCATCGACCCATCGCAATGGCCAAGCGGAATGAGATTCGCCAGAAAGTCCATCGTGAAGATCACCGAGACATAGCCGATCAACTCGCCCCAAGGCGCAAGCGACGTCCCTGGGGTATTGAGCATCCACAGAAACAGAAACGCCCCCACATTCAGCGATACAAAAGGACCCGCGAAAACAATGATCGTCATGTTCGAACGCAGGTTTTCTTCGGACTTCGGAATCGCACCGAGAAATCCTGAATGACTGAAAATCCGCTTGATGTCGAACTCAAACGTCCGGCGGCCACGAGCATCTTTAAAGATCGTCACCGGCCCGACGTTGATCACTTGAAACCGGAACCCGACCGTCAATGCCGCGAATAAATGGCCCAGTTCGTGC
>CAZCPL010000086.1:0-22116 GCA_964500255.1 uncultured Solibacteraceae bacterium
AACCGCCCGTCAAAAAGTTATGGGTAAACGCTCTCGCGAAGCCGCAACCGAGGCTGATATTCAGGCCATGCGGATGTTCATCGAGCAAGGCATGAAGGACGGCGCCTGGGGACTTTCCGCGGGACTCGAGTACGACCCCGGGCGCTTCAGCGAACCGCGCGAAGTCATCGAGCTCACTCGCGCCGTCAAGCCCTTTGGCGGAGTTTACATCAGCCACGAACGCAGCGAAGGAAAAGATCCGATGTGGAAGAACGCCTCCGACGCGACGCCGGGCTTCGATCTTCTGGCGGCCGTCAAAGAGACGATCCAGATCGGACGCGAAACCGGCGTACCCGTCGTCTGCTCGCACATCAAAGCCAAGGGTGCCTCGTATTGGGGATCGAGCCACACCGCCACCCGCCTCATCCGCGAGGCTCGCGAACAGGGCGTCGAGGTCTATGCCGACCAGTATCCGTATGAGACTTCCGGCACCGATGGATCCACTGTGCTGGTCCCTCTGTGGGCCTTGAGCAAGCCGGGCACAAAAGTCTCTGGCCAACTCGATCGCGATGGCGACTCGCCGGAGACCTATCGCAACGCGAAGGAAAATCTGCAGGCGCGTCTGAAAGATCCCAAGAGCCGCGAGATGGTCCTGCTCGACATCGATCATGAGATCGACCGCCGCGGAGGTGCCCGGCGTATCGTCATCCACGAATTCCCCGACGCCAAGTATGTTGGCAAGACCTTGGACTTCGTCGCCACCGATCGCAAGCTCAGCCTCACCGATGCTGTCATCTGGATCGAGATGAATGGACTCGACGGCGTCAGCGGCGGCGCCCGCATGCGCGGTTTTTCCATCGACGAAGCCGACGTCGAGCACTTCATGCAGCAGGACTTCACCGCCACCTGCACCGACGGCGCGCTGCGCATCGACCATCCGCGCTCGTGGGGCACCTTTCCTCGCAAGATCCGCCGGTACACGTTGGAACGCAACGCCATCGCCCTGCCTTTCGCGATCCGTTCGATGACTTCCCTGCCCGCGCAAATCCTTGGACTCAAAAACCGGGGACGCATCGAAACCGGCTACTGGGCCGATCTCGTCATCTTCAATCCGGAAACAATCGCGGAGAAGGCCACTTCGTTTCAGCCGCGCCAACATCCGGAAGGCATCCCGTATGTCTTCGTCAACGGTGTCGCCGTGGTCGATCAAGGAAAGTTCACGGACGCAATACCCGGCAAGGTCCTGACGCCCCAAACAGATGGTTGGCGAGCCAGACCCTAAACGCTCCTCAACACTGCGAGCCGTAACGTCCAACCGCGCGATACGTGCTGCCTACCGTTGTTCTTACTCTCACCACGCTTACCGCTCTATCCGCCACCGAGGGCCTTGTCTTTCGCTAACTAAACAAGAGCTGCTCGGAACACGTTCAGATTTAGGATGGAGTGCTCGTTTACCGCACTTATTCCCTGGTCGACGGCAATCGCGACATCGAACAAGCCGTCGTCCTGGTGCACCGAGCGCAACGCAACGGAAACGACTACTTCGGAACCGCCCTCGCTTCCACCGCCTCGCGTGGACAAGCCCGGCGAAGGCCAACTCATTCGATGCGATGGACCACATCGTCCAACTGCCCGCCGACAGGAGCCGGTTCCTGAACCTGCGGTCTATCGTCCTTGCCGGACATTCGGGCGAAGGTCAGTTCATGCAACGCTACGCCGCCGTGAATCAGATGGAACAGAAGCTTGGGGTCTCGATTCGCTACGTTGTCGCGAACCCTTCTTCCTACCTCTATTTTGAGGGCCAACTGCACCAACTACACCTAGGGAAAACTCGCCGGATTCGCCGTTGACCGCCGCAACATGAATCGCCCGCTTCATGGTCTCGACCACCTCTTCCAGTGGCTTTACATTGCGCTCGGCCTCAAAGAACTTCTGCTCCTCCGTTACCTCGACGAGGCTGCTTCCGCTACAAAACCACTAGGGTGGATTTAGCCACTTGCGCGGTCGAAGCCTCGGAACCAAGCGCCTGCCGCGCGACGAATACCTTTTGAATCCGGAAGGTCCAGGGATTCGCGCGGCCCCACGCCCGAGTCCTCTAGCTGCGCTTCGAATTCCACGCTGTAACGCCGCCGCCACGCGCGTGGATAGAGCCTCAGCAAAACCCGAATCATCAACTCATTCGCTTCGCCAGCGGCAAGGCCGCACCAACGATCCGAGGACGGCGAAACCAAAAGAAAACAATGCCGGAAAGAAGGCCGACCATCATCCCGACAACCGCCACCGCCGTCCGATTGGGCGCTAGCAATCCAGTCAGGTAAGGAATGTCGGCGACTAAAGTTTCGTTGCCCTGGCGCTCATTTTCTTCAACCAGCCTCTGCGTCAAGTCCTTGACGACGCGATCGCACAGTTCCGGGTCCCCTGAGGTGAACGAAATCAAGAATACGTTCTTGTTTTTAGAGGAAACATGGACGGACCGCTTCATCTTCTCCACAATCTCTTCGAGCGGCTGCGTTTTTCGCTCCACTTCAAAGAGTGTGTGGCGGTCGATGACTTCGACAAGACTCTTGCGCTGTAGCACCTCAGCGACGAGCGAATTGACCTTCTCTGGAGTAGCCGAGAAGTGAAACCCCTTCCCGGCCACGTAGAGTCTAGGAATCGCAAAGCTGCCCGCAAACCCCACGAGTAGGCCGATCGCCGCCGCAAGCGCCACCATTCCGATCGTTCGTGTCTGCATTTCCAATGCTCCCTTTGCAATATCCGCCAAATCAAGCAACCCGACACTCGAGTCCTCTAGAAGCGCCTCGAATTCTGCACCGTAGCGCCGCCGCCATACGCGCGGATACAGATGCATCAACCAACTCGCTACGCGCCTCATCGTCAGGCGTTTCCCAGCCTCCGGATCCCCGTCTTCACGATCTTTTCCAGTGCGCTTAACTGCTCCTGAAGATGAGTCCGGCCCGACGCCGTCAAGGTGTAAGGCTGCCGCCGCTGGTTTGCCGTCGCCAGCGCGCGGATCCAACCCCGCTCATCCAGCCTTGTGATCGCGCCATACAGCGTCCCAGGGCCCAGACGCACTCCCGCAAACGCCTCGATGTCTTCCATCAACAAGTAGCCATGTTTGTCGCCTTCCGCAAGACTCGCCAGGATCAACAATCCAGGATCGCTCATCTATTACGCCTCACGTAGTATCGTCGCACGTAGTAGTGTCTGCGTCAACAAAAAAAGGGCCCAACCGCAGAGCACTTCGAGCGCGATACACTATGCAGCAATCGATGCTGCTGCTCTCTTTGATCGCTACCTTGGCCATTCCTGTGGCCGAGGGTCCCTGCGTGACTCCGAACAAAAGCTGTTCGGAACAGGTTCCACTCAAGGACGGATGGGTGCTCGTCTACCGTACCCATCCCCTCACCGAAGGGAGCCGCGAAGTCGAACAGGCAGTTGTGATGGTGCACGGCGCGCAACGCAATGGTGACGGCTACTTCGGAACTGCACTTGCCTCCGCAGTTTCCCGGGGCCAACTCGCCAAGAGCCTCATCGTGGCTCCGCACTTCAAGGGGAATGAAGGGCCTTCCTGCAAAGACGCCGTGGAAGAGGGCGAACTCTTCTTTGGATGCCAAGGCTGGAACGCCGGCTTCCCTGCCATCAACAGCACGGCAAAATCGAACTCGTTCGATGCGATGGACAAGATCGTTCAACTGCTTGCCGACAAGAGCCGATTCCCCAACCTGCGATCCATCGTCCTGGCCGGACATTCGGGCGGAGGTCAGTTCATGCAACGCTACGCCGCCGTGAATCAGATGGAACAGAAGCTTGGGGTTTCGATTCGCTACGTCGTCGCGAACCCTTCTTCCTACGTCTATTTGAGTGACGTACGCCTTCGCAGTGACGCAACCTGCACACCGGACGGCAAGTGCACCTCGCCATTCGGTGCTTATTGGGATCGAGCCAACTGCACCAACTACAACCGCTACCGCTATGGACTCGAGAACCTCGTCGGCTACGCCGCATCCACCGGTACGCCAACGATTCGCAAGCAGTTTCCCACTCGCGCCGTGACGTATCTGCTCGGCAATCTCGATCAGTTGCAGGATACGGATCTCGACAAGAGTTGCTCGGCGCAGGCTCAGGGACCCAATCGCCGCGAACGCGGCATCACTTTCTGGAACTACATGCGTCAGCAGTATCAAGCTGAGCACAGGCTCGTGATGGTTCCACGCTGTGGGCACAACGCCGCGTGCATGTTCGTCAGCAGCGCTGGTGCGAGGGTCCTATTTCCGTGAGGCTTTGTGAACCTTGCCTGTCGTTAGCATAAGTTCTTCAGGCGCATTCGCGTGCAAAAATACAGCGAATAGCGCGGCGGGCCACAGGTGCAACACGATTCGAATCGCCGCCGCGTCGCCGATGTTGTCGTCGCGAACGATGATCGCGAGGCAACCGGCAACGAAGAGACACGCCAACGCCACCCACCCATTGCGGCGATCCTTCGACGTTCCCATGCAATAGAGATAGAGGGCGAAAATAAGGAACGGACTCACAACCCAACCCAGAAACTGGAAGGTGAACAGTTTCGATGCGATCGCGATGAGCAGCAAAATCGGATCGGCGCTGATCGCCGCTATCGAAGGCGCAAGCGTCATTCGGAAATACACCAGCATCGCAACGCCCGGAATGGCGCCTGCAACAAAGGGCAAGAGGCTGCGAACCCCGAGACGCCAAACCGCTACCGCAAGCAGCGCAACCGCGTAAAAGACACCTTCGAACTTGGTCCAGGAAGCGAAGCCGGAACACAATCCAGCGATCGACAGCAATCGCGGCAGATCCAACCGATCTGCGGCTGCGATCGCGGCGAGTGCACCGAACAGAAAGGCCGCCAACGGAAAGTCGGCATACTGAACGGCACCATTGCCAACAAACCCGGCGGATCCTAAGATTGCCGCCAGTGCGAGAAAGCCCTGCGTTTGTGTCCGCAGGAAACACACTGCGCCGTACATTGCCATCGCCAGCGATCCAACGAACACGGCGGCCAACAACATCGGCGCAGTCATCGATTCCTCACCCGCCCAATGCCAACTGCGCAATACCAGCGAAGGCAGAAGATAAGGAAACTCCGGGTGGATCCAGGTAAGCAACGGGTCGGCCATCGTCGCGAAACTGCCCCCGCGATAGAGAAAACGAGCCTTCATGTTCCAGATGCTCCATGCATCCACCTCACCGGTTTGCCTTGGAAGCGCCATCAGTAGATAGGCGATCGCCATCACAGCCACGCCTGTGAGAGACGTCCACTTCGCCACGGTCCACGCCGATCTCTCTTTTGAATTTGAAACTTCCGCCTCGGCCTTGCGGCCAAACACGGCCCAAAGCATCAGAGCTACCGCCAACATGACGCCATCGACGGTGATCCAGATTACCCGAGTTCCAGGGCTTGCGAGTTGTACAGCGAAGCTGGCAAGCGACGATAATCCCAGGCCACACCAGATGCCCAAAGGCAAACGTAACCAGTCAGCCGCCTGCCACTTCGTTGACCCCGGCCAGAGCGCCCTCACCAAAAGAAACCCCGTCAGGATACTGACGACGATCGACACCGCCACCACTATTGAGTCCTTCGGTACAACACAACGCCGAGCCCATAGTCCTTTACCAGTGCAAGACCTAGTGCCTGGAGTTCTTCCACCGTCGGATTCTTGGCGATGTTGCCCACGACATAGGGATGAACTTTCGTTTTCTCAAGGACAACCGGAGCCAACGCGAACTGCGTCAGGTGGAATTCGAGATCACCGGGATCCCGTTCTGCGTTGGTCCAATAGCCTACTTTCCCTGTTGCCGGCAGTTCCTTTCTCAAGGCCTCGAAGCGGACGACATAGCCGGTGCTTCCGGTCAGTTCATCACCGTTCTGGCGGTAGTAGCGAATGGAATCGAGAAGGAAACTGAGAGCCGAAATCAAAGCGAAAGCCAAAAACACATAGAGTCCGGCTTGTGCCTTCGTGGGAAGGGATTGCTGTATCATCGTGGAAACGAACCCCAGTGTAGCAACAGAAGAAAGCCCCGGAACTTCGTTACCATAACGTAAATGCGCTTCCGTGCACAACCCTGGGTTCCTGTCATCGGTTTGGCGGCCATCTGCGCTGCCGCCATCTGGGGCTTGATCGCCTACCGCAATCGCAACGAATGGAACGCGTCGGAACTTGCTCGGTCCTTGCCAAGTGAAAACGCCGTCATCGTCTACGCGAACGTCGCCGCGATCCGTTCCAGTGGCTTACTGCAAGCCATTGTTGGAACCAAATCCGTCGAAGAACTGGATTATCGGAAGTTCGTTGGCGATTCCGGATTCGACTACAAGACAGATCTCGATCGGGTCGCCATTTCGTTCCAACGCAAGAGCCGTTACGCAATCGCGGTGGGCCGTTTCGACTGGCCGAGGATCAAGAGCTACGCTTTGCAAAATGGTGCGGAGTGCCTCAATGCTGTTTGCGAAGTCAAAGGCAAAGCTCTTGAAAATTCCACTTCCTTTTACCCGTTGCACGGGTTGGCTATCGCTCTCGCATCGGCGCCTCATTCCGGGG
This sequence comes from uncultured Solibacteraceae bacterium, assembly GCA_964500255.1. Taxonomy (GTDB): domain Bacteria; phylum Acidobacteriota; class Terriglobia; order Bryobacterales; family Bryobacteraceae; genus F-183. Next base: position 6,540 of record CAZCPL010000086.1, read on the forward strand.
GTGTCTACGAGATCGCGCGCGTGATCGCACCTCCCAAGCCAGACGATCCCTGGTCCAATACCGCTCCTGTTTGGGTTCTGGTGCCTGGAAACATCCTGCGTGACCCTACCGCGCTGCCTACGGGCGCAAAGATTTTCGCTTCGGCCTTAGTTCAGGCGGAGCACGCTCTCTTCACGATAGAGTCAGACGCGAATGGAAAGAATCTGCTTCTGCGAATTCGCGTGAAATGTTCCAGCGACCAGGACGCAAAAAAGATTCTGCAACAGCTTGAAGAAGCGACATCGCTGCTTCGTAACATGATGGCTCGCGACAAACTCACGCCTAAGCCTTCGGATCTGGCGGGCCTGCTGCTGAATGGTAAATTTGCACTGGAGAATCCGACACGGGTGACCGGTCAATGGCCTCTTGAACTCGCACTCATTCAGTCGCTCGCCGAGGGCAACGTGGAATGATCGGCATCCCAGGCGCGATTCTCTGTAGTGGAAATCTCGTTCAGGATACGGTCGCTGCCCCCATAGAAAACATCCCCTTCGGTGGAACCCAATGGATCGACCGTCTCGATCGGCATCTCGGTGGCAATGGGGCCAATAGCAGCTACGCCATCGGAATCCTCGGCGGTCGAGTCCGGATCCTGGGCTGGGTCGGTTCCGACGCCTTTGGGGCTGAATGCCGGCGAATGCTCGAATCCGCCAACGTCGATATCGGTTTTTTGAAGACCGGCGTCGAAGCCACAGAAGCCAGCGTGGTGCCGGTCAAGGCCGATGGATCTCGCGCCCTCCTGCACCGCCCAGGCGTGAGCCTCGAGGCCTTCGCTGACTTCGACGGCTTCGACACGAGTACTCTTGAAGGTTGTTCGCACTATCATCTGGCGAACCCGTTCGCGCTTCCCAACTTTCGAAGCAAAAGCGTCGTCGCCTTGCAATCGGCACGCCAGCATGGCCTCACGACATCGCTTGACACAGCTTGGGATTCCAAAGGCGAGTGGATGCGTGTGCTGGAACCATGCCTGCCTTCGATCGATCTGTTATTCGCGAATGAAGATGAGATTCGGATGCTGACAGGACACAGCGACCCGGCTCAAGCTGTCCGAACCTTTCGCGACCGGGGAGCCAGCGATGTTGTCGTCAAGCTCGGCGGTCGCGGTTGCATCGTTTTCGAAGCGGACAATGATCCACTTCCCGTCTCGGCGATTCCGACGAATGCAGTGGACACCACCGGAGCCGGTGACTCATTCGTGGGTGGATTCCTGGCCGGCTTACAGAAGGGCTTCCGTCCAGAACGCGCGGCCCTCCTCGCCAACGCGGCGGGATCCTTGAGCGTCTCATCCTTTGGAAGCGTCACGGGCCTGCTGACGTTTGAAGAAACCCTCGAATTGATCCCATGCTGATGCAGTGGTGCACTGCGTGGTGTGTGTAGTCCTCCCAGAATCCTTCCAGAATCGTGCCAGAATCGTGCCAAAATCGTGCCAGAATCGTGCCAGTATCCCTTTCCATCGCTGGCTGCGCTGTTAAACTTTCGTAAACTCAGTAACGCAAGGCTTCCCATTGGGGTCCTAATCCTGGAGACTGTTTCCAAGGAAGAAATCCACGATGAAAAAGATACTTCTGTCCGTGTTCGCACTCACCGCACTCGCCTTCGGCGATGTCACCGGCAAATATACAGCCGAAATGCCCGGCCGCAACGGTGGCCCTGCTCGTACCAGCACGTTCAACCTCAAGCAGGATGGCGCCAAGCTGGAAGGCACCGTCTCTGGCATGGGCGGGCGTGAGAACGCCATTTCCGAAGGCAAGGTCGACGGCGACAACGTCTCCTTCACCGTCAAGGTCGAATTCAATGGCAATGAGATGAAGATGCTGTACACCGGTAAGCTCGAAGGTTCAGACCTGAAACTCAAGATGACCCGCGAAGGTGGCGATCAGCCCGCTCGCGATATCACCGCCAAGAAAGCCAGCTAACTTCCTCGCGGCGCGAGCCCGTCACAAGCGGCTACAATCACTCTCATGATGAAGCCGCTGCCCGTGCCGAGTTCGCGCCGTTCGTTTTTGCAATGCGCCACTGCCGCTGCTACCTCCTGGGCCTCGATGTCCCAGGCACTTCAAGCCGCCTCCTCTTCCGCCACGCCCGCCAATGAGGATTTCTGGCGTCTCGTCAAGAAACAGTTCCCGCTCGAAGACGGCCTGCTGTACTTCAACGCGGCCAATGTTTGCCCCGCCTCGCGCGCCGTGCTTGACCGTCACTCGGAATTTCTCCGGGACTTCCAAGCCAACCCTTCGTTTCAAAACCGCGCAAAATACGATGCGCTGCGAGCCCGTCTCCGCGGCAAGCTCGGAACTATGTTGCATGTGCAGCCGGATGAAATCACCATCACCCGCAATACCAGCGAAGGCAACAATCTCATCGTCCACGGACTTGATCTCAAACCGGGCGACGAAGTCATTCTGACCGAGCACAATCATCCCTCGAACTTCAATTCCTGGAAGGTGCGTGCCTCGCGCGAAGGCTTCACGGTGAAGATCTTACCGGTGCCCGTTCCAGCCGCGAGTAAGGATCAATTGATCGATCTGTTCCGTCGGGCCATTACGCCCAAAACCCGCGTGATCTCCGTCTCACACGTCACCAACACTGCTGGCCTGCAGTTTCCCGCCCGTGATCTCGCGGATCTCGCCCATCGCACCGGAGCCTGGTTCCATCTCGATGGAGCGCAAACCTTCGGTGCATTCGATCTCGATCTGAAGGCCATTGGCTGCGATTCGTATACGTCGAGCACGCATAAGTGGATGATGGGTCCGCTCGAAGCTGGCATCCTGTATGTCCGCGAGGATCGGCAGGCGAAAGTATGGCCATCCATCGTCAGCGTTGGCTGGAGCGATTCGAACAAGGGCGGCGCGCGTCTTGAAGCCTTGGGTCAAAGAGACGATCCGCGTCTCGTCGCGCTAGAATCGGCGGTGGACTTCTTGAACCTCATTGGCATGGCTCAGATCGAAGCACGCCTGCGTCATCTCTCACGTACATTCAATGAGAAGTTCCGTGCGATTCCGGGGGTTACTGTCAAGACCAATCTTGAACCGGATCTCTGTGGAGGCGTCGTCAAGGTGCTCGCCGGTTCCGGATCTCCACGCGCCATCGATCAGATTCTGTACACCGAGCATCGCATCGCAATTGCCGCCACCGAATCCGGCGACGCTGCGGGACTTCGATTCTCGCCACACGCCTACAACACGATGGATGAGATTGACGAAGTCGTTCGTGCCGTTCGAAGCTCTCTCGTTTAGATTTCGCAATGAGTTTGGCCGACTCCGCCAACTTTCGACCACTTTTAGAACTCTTTCGAGGATTGCGTAGATTGCGACAACTCTCTGGTCTCGACGGTCACTGGACGGAAGAAGTTGCTCTAACCGAGAAAGCAGCATTGGCGACGGGAGCCCGGCAAGTCATGCGGGGCTGAATTCTCAGCTAAGCTCGTGGCGAATTGAGTTTTTGGATCTCTTGATCTAGTGTCCCGCCGAGAAAGTCGGAAACACGTCTTCTGAAAACGGGATGAATCAACTGTGGAGCGAGTTCGACGAGTGGATCGAGTACGAATCTTCGTTCACACATACGCGGGTGTGGAACCACCAAGCGCGGATCTTCGATCACGACGTCACCATACAAAAGCAGATCGATATCGATAATGCGGGGGCCGTTTTTGAAGGACCTCTTGCGCCCGAGTTCGCGCTCAATGCCACGGATACGCCGCAGTGTGGCTCGCGGAGAGAGATCGGTCTCGGCCTCCACGACCATGTTCAGGAACCAAGGCTGATCCAGGAACCCCATAGGCGCGGTCTCGTAACGCGAAGACTGGCGGAGGTTCCGGAAGCCGGAGTCCGCCAGTCTTGCGATTGTCGAGTCGAGGACCGCCTGGCGATCCCCTAGATTCGATCCAAGTCCCAGGTAGACGAGCACGCTAGAACATGTTCGGACGCGCGGGCTGCGGCTTAGGCAGAGGCTTGCGCGGCAGTTTTTCGTCGCGATTGGCGGTGTTGTAAATGAAGGTCGCGATCACGGAGGCGGCCTGCATGAGATCGCCTTTTTGAACGTGATCGTAGACGTCCATGTTTGAGTGGTGCGTACGGGTGGAGTATTCGATCGGATCCTGAATGAACTGGAATCCGGGAATGCCGATGCCATCGAACGATTGGTGATCGGTGCCGCCGGTGTTGCGATTGGTAACGGTGGTTGCGCCGAGATCGTTGAGCGGCTTGAGCCAGGCATCGAACACGGGCTTCATCATGTCGTTGCCCTGCGCGTAAACCCCGCGGATCTTGCCGGTGCCATTGTCAAGGTTGAAGTATCCCGAAATCTTGCCATGCTGTTCGGTGACCTTCATGGTTTCACGGTCGGCGAAGTGCTCTTTGACGTAAGCGCGGGATCCAAGCAGGCCCTGCTCTTCACCGCCCCAAAGAGCGATGCGGATGGTACGGCGCGGCTTGAGACCAGTCGACACGATGAGACGAATGGCTTCCAGGGCCGAGGCGCAGCCGGCTGCGCCTCGGCCCTGGAAGCCATTCGTCTCATCGTGTCGACTGGTCTCAAGCCGCGCCGTACCATCCGCATCGCTCTTTGGGGCGGTGAAGAGCAGGGCCTGCTTGGATCCCGCGCTTACGTCAAAGAGCACTTCGCCGACCGTGAAACCATGAAGGTCACCGAACAGCATGGCAAGATTTCGGGATACTTCAACCTTGACAATGGCACCGGCAAGATCCGCGGGGTTTACGCGCAGGGCAACGACATGATGAAGCCCGTGTTCGATGCCTGGCTCAAGCCGCTCAACGATCTCGGCGCAACCACCGTTACCAATCGCAACACCGGCGGCACCGATCACCAATCGTTCGATGGCATCGGCATTCCCGGATTCCAGTTCATTCAGGATCCGATCGAATACTCCACCCGTACGCACCACTCAAACATGGACGTCTACGATCACGTTCAAAAAGGCGATCTCATGCAGGCCGCCTCCGTGATCGCGACCTTCATTTACAACACCGCCAATCGCGACGAAAAACTGCCGCGCAAGCCTCTGCCTAAGCCGCAGCCCGCGCGTCCGAACATGTTCTAGCGTGCTCGTCTACCTGGGACTTGGATCGAATCTAGGGGATCGCCAGGCGGTCCTCGACTCGACAATCGCAAGACTGGCGGACTCCGGCTTCCGGAACCTCCGCCAGTCTTCGCGTTACGAGACCGCGCCTATGGGGTTCCTGGATCAGCCTTGGTTCCTGAACATGGTCGTGGAGGCCGAGACCGATCTCTCTCCGCGAGCCACACTGCGGCGTATCCGTGGCATTGAGCGCGAACTCGGGCGCAAGAGGTCCTTCAAAAACGGCCCCCGCATTATCGATATCGATCTGCTTTTGTATGGTGACGTCGTGATCGAAGATCCGCGCTTGGTGGTTCCACACCCGCGTATGTGTGAACGAAGATTCGTACTCGATCCACTCGTCGAACTCGCTCCACAGTTGATTCATCCCGTTTTCAGAAGACGTGTTTCCGACTTTCTCGGCGGGACACTAGATCAAGAGATCCAAAAACTCAATTCGCCACGAGCTTAGCTGAGAATTCAGCCCCGCATGACTTGCCGGGCTCCCGTCGCCAATGCTGCTTTCTCGGTTAGAGCAACTTCTTCCGTCCAGTGACCGTCGAGACCAGAGAGTTGTCGCAATCTACGCAATCCTCGAAAGAGTTCTAAAAGTGGTCGAAAGTTGGCGGAGTCGGCCAAACTCATTGCGAAATCTAAACGAGAGAGCTTCGAACGGCACGAACGACTTCGTCAATCTCATCCATCGTGTTGTAGGCGTGTGGCGAGAATCGAAGTCCCGCAGCGTCGCCGGATTCGGTGGCGGCAATTGCGATGCGATGCTCGGTGTACAGAATCTGATCGATGGCGCGTGGAGATCCGGAACCGGCGAGCACCTTGACGACGCCTCCACAGAGATCCGGTTCAAGATTGGTCTTGACAGTAACCCCCGGAATCGCACGGAACTTCTCATTGAATGTACGTGAGAGATGACGCAGGCGTGCTTCGATCTGAGCCATGCCAATGAGGTTCAAGAAGTCCACCGCCGATTCTAGCGCGACGAGACGCGGATCGTCTCTTTGACCCAAGGCTTCAAGACGCGCGCCGCCCTTGTTCGAATCGCTCCAGCCAACGCTGACGATGGATGGCCATACTTTCGCCTGCCGATCCTCGCGGACATACAGGATGCCAGCTTCGAGCGGACCCATCATCCACTTATGCGTGCTCGACGTATACGAATCGCAGCCAATGGCCTTCAGATCGAGATCGAATGCACCGAAGGTTTGCGCTCCATCGAGATGGAACCAGGCTCCGGTGCGATGGGCGAGATCCGCGAGATCACGGGCGGGAAACTGCAGGCCAGCAGTGTTGGTGACGTGTGAGACGGAGATCACGCGGGTTTTGGGCGTAATGGCCCGACGGAACAGATCGATCAATTGATCCTTACTCGCGGCTGGAACGGGCACCGGTAAGATCTTCACCGTGAAGCCTTCGCGCGAGGCACGCACCTTCCAGGAATTGAAGTTCGAGGGATGATTGTGCTCGGTCAGAATGACTTCGTCGCCCGGTTTGAGATCAAGTCCGTGGACGATGAGATTGTTGCCTTCGCTGGTATTGCGGGTGATGGTGATTTCATCCGGCTGCACATGCAACATAGTTCCGAGCTTGCCGCGGAGACGGGCTCGCAGCGCATCGTATTTTGCGCGGTTTTGAAACGAAGGGTTGGCTTGGAAGTCCCGGAGAAATTCCGAGTGACGGTCAAGCACGGCGCGCGAGGCGGGGCAAACATTGGCCGCGTTGAAGTACAGCAGGCCGTCTTCGAGCGGGAACTGTTTCTTGACGAGACGCCAGAAATCCTCATTGGCGGGCGTGGCGGAAGAGGAGGCGGCTTGAAGTGCCTGGGACATCGAGGCCCAGGAGGTAGCAGCGGCAGTGGCGCATTGCAAAAACGAACGGCGCGAACTCGGCACGGGCAGCGGCTTCATCATGAGAGTGATTGTAGCCGCTTGTGACGGGCTCGCGCCGCGAGGAAGTTAGCTGGCTTTCTTGGCGGTGATATCGCGAGCGGGCTGATCGCCACCTTCGCGGGTCATCTTGAGTTTCAGGTCTGAACCTTCGAGCTTACCGGTGTACAGCATCTTCATCTCATTGCCATTGAATTCGACCTTGACGGTGAAGGAGACGTTGTCGCCGTCGACCTTGCCTTCGGAAATGGCGTTCTCACGCCCGCCCATGCCAGAGACGGTGCCTTCCAGCTTGGCGCCATCCTGCTTGAGGTTGAACGTGCTGGTACGAGCAGGGCCACCGTTGCGGCCGGGCATTTCGGCTGTATATTTGCCGGTGACATCGCCGAAGGCGAGTGCGGTGAGTGCGAACACGGACAGAAGTATCTTTTTCATCGTGGATTTCTTCCTTGGAAACAGTCTCCAGGATTAGGACCCCAATGGGAAGCCTTGCGTTACTGAGTTTACGAAAGTTTAACAGCGCAGCCAGCGATGGAAAGGGATACTGGCACGATTCTGGCACGATTTTGGCACGATTCTGGCACGATTCTGGAAGGATTCTGGGAGGACTACACACACCACGCAGTGCACCACTGCATCAGCATGGGATCAATTCGAGGGTTTCTTCAAACGTCAGCAGGCCCGTGACGCTTCCAAAGGATGAGACGCTCAAGGATCCCGCCGCGTTGGCGAGGAGGGCCGCGCGTTCTGGACGGAAGCCCTTCTGTAAGCCGGCCAGGAATCCACCCACGAATGAGTCACCGGCTCCGGTGGTGTCCACTGCATTCGTCGGAATCGCCGAGACGGGAAGTGGATCATTGTCCGCTTCGAAAACGATGCAACCGCGACCGCCGAGCTTGACGACAACATCGCTGGCTCCCCGGTCGCGAAAGGTTCGGACAGCTTGAGCCGGGTCGCTGTGTCCTGTCAGCATCCGAATCTCATCTTCATTCGCGAATAACAGATCGATCGAAGGCAGGCATGGTTCCAGCACACGCATCCACTCGCCTTTGGAATCCCAAGCTGTGTCAAGCGATGTCGTGAGGCCATGCTGGCGTGCCGATTGCAAGGCGACGACGCTTTTGCTTCGAAAGTTGGGAAGCGCGAACGGGTTCGCCAGATGATAGTGCGAACAACCTTCAAGAGTACTCGTGTCGAAGCCGTCGAAGTCAGCGAAGGCCTCGAGGCTCACGCCTGGGCGGTGCAGGAGGGCGCGAGATCCATCGGCCTTGACCGGCACCACGCTGGCTTCTGTGGCTTCGACGCCGGTCTTCAAAAAACCGATATCGACGTTGGCGGATTCGAGCATTCGCCGGCATTCAGCCCCAAAGGCGTCGGAACCGACCCAGCCCAGGATCCGGACTCGACCGCCGAGGATTCCGATGGCGTAGCTGCTATTGGCCCCATTGCCACCGAGATGCCGATCGAGACGGTCGATCCATTGGGTTCCACCGAAGGGGATGTTTTCTATGGGGGCAGCGACCGTATCCTGAACGAGATTTCCACTACAGAGAATCGCGCCTGGGATGCCGATCATTCCACGTTGCCCTCGGCGAGCGACTGAATGAGTGCGAGTTCAAGAGGCCATTGACCGGTCACCCGTGTCGGATTCTCCAGTGCAAATTTACCATTCAGCAGCAGGCCCGCCAGATCCGAAGGCTTAGGCGTGAGTTTGTCGCGAGCCATCATGTTACGAAGCAGCGATGTCGCTTCTTCAAGCTGTTGCAGAATCTTTTTTGCGTCCTGGTCGCTGGAACATTTCACGCGAATTCGCAGAAGCAGATTCTTTCCATTCGCGTCTGACTCTATCGTGAAGAGAGCGTGCTCCGCCTGAACTAAGGCCGAAGCGAAAATCTTTGCGCCCGTAGGCAGCGCGGTAGGGTCACGCAGGATGTTTCCAGGCACCAGAACCCAAACAGGAGCGGTATTGGACCAGGGATCGTCTGGCTTGGGAGGTGCGATCACGCGCGCGATCTCGTAGACACCCCCGGAATGAGGCGCCGATGCGAGAGCGATAGCCAACCCGTGCAACGGGTAAAAGGAAGTGGAATTTTCAAGAGCTTTGCCTTTGACTTCGCAAACAGCATTGAGGCACTCCGCACCATTTTGCAAAGCGTAGCTCTTGATCCTCGGCCAGTCGAAACGGCCCACCGCGATTGCGTAACGGCTCTTGCGTTGGAACGAAATGGCGACCCGATCGAGATCTGTCTTGTAGTCGAATCCGGAATCGCCAACGAACTTCCGATAATCCAGTTCTTCGACGGATTTGGTTCCAACAATGGCTTGCAGTAAGCCACTGGAACGGATCGCGGCGACGTTCGCGTAGACGATGACGGCGTTTTCACTTGGCAAGGACCGAGCAAGTTCCGACGCGTTCCATTCGTTGCGATTGCGGTAGGCGATCAAGCCCCAGATGGCGGCAGCGCAGATGGCCGCCAAACCGATGACAGGAACCCAGGGTTGTGCACGGAAGCGCATTTACGTTATGGTAACGAAGTTCCGGGGCTTTCTTCTGTTGCTACACTGGGGTTCGTTTCCACGATGATACAGCAATCCCTTCCCACGAAGGCACAAGCCGGACTCTATGTGTTTTTGGCTTTCGCTTTGATTTCGGCTCTCAGTTTCCTTCTCGATTCCATTCGCTACTACCGCCAGAACGGTGATGAACTGACCGGAAGCACCGGCTATGTCGTCCGCTTCGAGGCCTTGAGAAAGGAACTGCCGGCAACAGGGAAAGTAGGCTATTGGACCAACGCAGAACGGGATCCCGGTGATCTCGAATTCCACCTGACGCAGTTCGCGTTGGCTCCGGTTGTCCTTGAGAAAACGAAAGTTCATCCCTATGTCGTGGGCAACATCGCCAAGAATCCGACGGTGGAAGAACTCCAGGCACTAGGTCTTGCACTGGTAAAGGACTATGGGCTCGGCGTTGTGTTGTACCGAAGGACTCAATAGTGGTGGCGGTGTCGATCGTCGTCAGTATCCTGACGGGGTTTCTTTTGGTGAGGGCGCTCTGGCCGGGGTCAACGAAGTGGCAGGCGGCTGACTGGTTACGTTTGCCTTTGGGCATCTGGTGTGGCCTGGGATTATCGTCGCTTGCCAGCTTCGCTGTACAACTCGCAAGCCCTGGAACTCGGGTAATCTGGATCACCGTCGATGGCGTCATGTTGGCGGTAGCTCTGATGCTTTGGGCCGTGTTTGGCCGCAAGGCCGAGGCGGAAGTTTCAAATTCAAAAGAGAGATCGGCGTGGACCGTGGCGAAGTGGACGTCTCTCACAGGCGTGGCTGTGATGGCGATCGCCTATCTACTGATGGCGCTTCCAAGGCAAACCGGTGAGGTGGATGCATGGAGCATCTGGAACATGAAGGCTCGTTTTCTCTATCGCGGGGGCAGTTTCGCGACGATGGCCGACCCGTTGCTTACCTGGATCCACCCGGAGTTTCCTTATCTTCTGCCTTCGCTGGTATTGCGCAGTTGGCATTGGGCGGGTGAGGAATCGATGACTGCGCCGATGTTGTTGGCCGCCGTGTTCGTTGGATCGCTGGCGATGGCAATGTACGGCGCAGTGTGTTTCCTGCGGACACAAACGCAGGGCTTTCTCGCACTGGCGGCAATCTTAGGATCCGCCGGGTTTGTTGGCAATGGTGCCGTTCAGTATGCCGACTTTCCGTTGGCGGCCTTTCTGTTCGGTGCACTCGCCGCGATCGCAGCCGCAGATCGGTTGGATCTGCCGCGATTGCTGTCGATCGCTGGATTGTGTTCCGGCTTCGCTTCCTGGACCAAGTTCGAAGGTGTCTTTTACGCGGTTGCGCTGCTTGCGGTAGCGGTTTGGCGTCTCGGGGTTCGCAGCCTCTTGCCCTTTGTTGCAGGCGCCATTCCGGGCGTTGCGATGCTGGTGTATTTCCGAATGACGCTTGCGCCTTCGATAGCGGCGATCAGCGCCGATCCGATTTTGCTGCTCATCGCGATCGCATCGAAACTGTTCACCTTCCAGTTTCTGGGTTGGGTTGTGAGTCCGTTCCTTATTTTCGCCCTCTATCTCTATTGCATGGGAACGTCGAAGGATCGCCGCAATGGGTGGGTGGCGTTGGCGTGTCTCTTCGTTGCCGGTTGCCTCGCGATCATCGTTCGCGACGACAACATCGGCGACGCGGCGGCGATTCGAATCGTGTTGCACCTGTGGCCCGCCGCGCTATTCGCTGTATTTTTGCACGCGAATGCGCCTGAAGAACTTATGCTAACGACAGGCAAGGTTCACAAAGCCTCACGGAAATAGGACCCTCGCACCAGCGCTGCTGACGAACATGCACGCGGCGTTGTGCCCACAGCGTGGAACCATCACGAGCCTGTGCTCAGCTTGATACTGCTGACGCATGTAGTTCCAGAAAGTGATGCCGCGTTCGCGGCGATTGGGTCCCTGAGCCTGCGCCGAGCAACTCTTGTCGAGATCCGTATCCTGCAACTGATCGAGATTGCCGAGCAGATACGTCACGGCGCGAGTGGGAAACTGCTTGCGAATCGTTGGCGTACCGGTGGATGCGGCGTAGCCGACGAGGTTCTCGAGTCCATAGCGGTAGCGGTTGTAGTTGGTGCAGTTGGCTCGATCCCAATAAGCACCGAATGGCGAGGTGCACTTGCCGTCCGGTGTGCAGGTTGCGTCACTGCGAAGGCGTACGTCACTCAAATAGACGTAGGAAGAAGGGTTCGCGACGACGTAGCGAATCGAAACCCCAAGCTTCTGTTCCATCTGATTCACGGCGGCGTAGCGTTGCATGAACTGACCTCCGCCCGAATGTCCGGCCAGGACGATGGATCGCAGGTTGGGGAATCGGCTCTTGTCGGCAAGCAGTTGAACGATCTTGTCCATCGCATCGAACGAGTTCGATTTTGCCGTGCTGTTGATGGCAGGGAAGCCGGCGTTCCAGCCTTGGCATCCAAAGAAGAGTTCGCCCTCTTCCACGGCGTCTTTGCAGGAAGGCCCTTCATTCCCCTTGAAGTGCGGAGCCACGATGAGGCTCTTGGCGAGTTGGCCCCGGGAAACTGCGGAGGCAAGTGCAGTTCCGAAGTAGCCGTCACCATTGCGTTGCGCGCCGTGCACCATCACAACTGCCTGTTCGACTTCGCGGCTCCCTTCGGTGAGGGGATGGGTACGGTAGACGAGCACCCATCCGTCCTTGAGTGGAACCTGTTCCGAACAGCTTTTGTTCGGAGTCACGCAGGGACCCTCGGCCACAGGAATGGCCAAGGTAGCGATCAAAGAGAGCAGCAGCATCGATTGCTGCATAGTGTATCGCGCTCGAAGTGCTCTGCGGTTGGGCCCTTTTTTTGTTGACGCAGACACTACTACGTGCGACGATACTACGTGAGGCGTAATAGATGAGCGATCCTGGATTGTTGATCCTGGCGAGTCTTGCGGAAGGCGACAAACATGGCTACTTGTTGATGGAAGACATCGAGGCGTTTGCGGGAGTGCGTCTGGGCCCTGGGACGCTGTATGGCGCGATCACAAGGCTGGATGAGCGGGGTTGGATCCGCGCGCTGGCGACGGCAAACCAGCGGCGGCAGCCTTACACCTTGACGGCGTCGGGCCGGACTCATCTTCAGGAGCAGTTAAGCGCACTGGAAAAGATCGTGAAGACGGGGATCCGGAGGCTGGGAAACGCCTGACGATGAGGCGCGTAGCGAGTTGGTTGATGCATCTGTATCCGCGCGTATGGCGGCGGCGCTACGGTGCAGAATTCGAGGCGCTTCTAGAGGACTCGAGTGTCGGGTTGCTTGATTTGGCGGATATTGCAAAGGGAGCATTGGAAATGCAGACACGAACGATCGGAATGGTGGCGCTTGCGGCGGCGATCGGCCTACTCGTGGGGTTTGCGGGCAGCTTTGCGATTCCTAGACTCTACGTGGCCGGGAAGGGGTTTCACTTCTCGGCTACTCCAGAGAAGGTCAATTCGCTCGTCGCTGAGGTGCTACAGCGCAAGAGTCTTGTCGAAGTCATCGACCGCCACACACTCTTTGAAGTGGAGCGAAAAACGCAGCCGCTCGAAGAGATTGTGGAGAAGATGAAGCGGTCCGTCCATGTTTCCTCTAAAAACAAGAACGTATTCTTGATTTCGTTCACCTCAGGGGACCCGGAACTGTGCGATCGCGTCGTCAAGGACTTGACGCAGAGGCTGGTTGAAGAAAATGAGCGCCAGGGCAACGAAACTTTAGTCGCCGACATTCCTTACCTGACTGGATTGCTAGCGCCCAATCGGACGGCGGTGGCGGTTGTCGGGATGATGGTCGGCCTTCTTTCCGGCATTGTTTTCTTTTGGTTTCGCCGTCCTCGGATCGTTGGTGCGGCCTTGCCGCTGGCGAAGCGAATGAGTTGATGATTCGGGTTTTGCTGAGGCTCTATCCACGCGCGTGGCGGCGGCGTTACAGCGTGGAATTCGAAGCGCAGCTAGAGGACTCGGGCGTGGGGCCGCGCGAATCCCTGGACCTTCCGGATTCAAAAGGTATTCGTCGCGCGGCAGGCGCTTGGTTCCGAGGCTTCGACCGCGCAAGTGGCTAAATCCACCCTAGTGGTTTTGTAGCGGAAGCAGCCTCGTCGAGGTAACGGAGGAGCAGAAGTTCTTTGAGGCCGAGCGCAATGTAAAGCCACTGGAAGAGGTGGTCGAGACCATGAAGCGGGCGATTCATGTTGCGGCGGTCAACGGCGAATCCGGCGAGTTTTCCCTAGGTGTAGTTGGTGCAGTTGGCCCTCAAAATAGAGGTAGGAAGAAGGGTTCGCGACAACGTAGCGAATCGAGACCCCAAGCTTCTGTTCCATCTGATTCACGGCGGCGTAGCGTTGCATGAACTGACCTTCGCCCGAATGTCCGGCAAGGACGATAGACCGCAGGTTCAGGAACCGGCTCCTGTCGGCGGGCAGTTGGACGATGTGGTCCATCGCATCGAATGAGTTGGCCTTCGCCGGGCTTGTCCACGCGAGGCGGTGGAAGCGAGGGCGGTTCCGAAGTAGTCGTTTCCGTTGCGTTGCGCTCGGTGCACCAGGACGACGGCTTGTTCGATGTCGCGATTGCCGTCGACCAGGGAATAAGTGCGGTAAACGAGCACTCCATCCTAAATCTGAACGTGTTCCGAGCAGCTCTTGTTTAGTTAGCGAAAGACAAGGCCCTCGGTGGCGGATAGAGCGGTAAGCGTGGTGAGAGTAAGAACAACGGTAGGCAGCACGTATCGCGCGGTTGGACGTTACGGCTCGCAGTGTTGAGGAGCGTTTAGGGTCTGGCTCGCCAACCATCTGTTTGGGGCGTCAGGACCTTGCCGGGTATTGCGTCCGTGAACTTTCCTTGATCGACCACGGCGACACCGTTGACGAAGACATACGGGATGCCTTCCGGATGTTGGCGCGGCTGAAACGAAGTGGCCTTCTCCGCGATTGTTTCCGGATTGAAGATGACGAGATCGGCCCAGTAGCCGGTTTCGATGCGTCCCCGGTTTTTGAGTCCAAGGATTTGCGCGGGCAGGGAAGTCATCGAACGGATCGCGAAAGGCAGGGCGATGGCGTTGCGTTCCAACGTGTACCGGCGGATCTTGCGAGGAAAGGTGCCCCACGAGCGCGGATGGTCGATGCGCAGCGCGCCGTCGGTGCAGGTGGCGGTGAAGTCCTGCTGCATGAAGTGCTCGACGTCGGCTTCGTCGATGGAAAAACCGCGCATGCGGGCGCCGCCGCTGACGCCGTCGAGTCCATTCATCTCGATCCAGATGACAGCATCGGTGAGGCTGAGCTTGCGATCGGTGGCGACGAAGTCCAAGGTCTTGCCAACATACTTGGCGTCGGGGAATTCGTGGATGACGATACGCCGGGCACCTCCGCGGCGGTCGATCTCATGATCGATGTCGAGCAGGACCATCTCGCGGCTCTTGGGATCTTTCAGACGCGCCTGCAGATTTTCCTTCGCGTTGCGATAGGTCTCCGGCGAGTCGCCATCGCGATCGAGTTGGCCAGAGACTTTTGTGCCCGGCTTGCTCAAGGCCCACAGAGGGACCAGCACAGTGGATCCATCGGTGCCGGAAGTCTCATACGGATACTGGTCGGCATAGACCTCGACGCCCTGTTCGCGAGCCTCGCGGATGAGGCGGGTGGCGGTGTGGCTCGATCCCCAATACGAGGCACCCTTGGCTTTGATGTGCGAGCAGACGACGGGTACGCCGGTTTCGCGTCCGATCTGGATCGTCTCTTTGACGGCCGCCAGAAGATCGAAGCCCGGCGTCGCGTCGGAGGCGTTCTTCCACATCGGATCTTTTCCTTCGCTGCGTTCGTGGCTGATGTAAACTCCGCCAAAGGGCTTGACGGCGCGAGTGAGCTCGATGACTTCGCGCGGTTCGCTGAAGCGCCCGGGGTCGTACTCGAGTCCCGCGGAAAGTCCCCAGGCGCCGTCCTTCATGCCTTGCTCGATGAACATCCGCATGGCCTGAATATCAGCCTCGGTTGCGGCTTCGCGAGAGCGTTTACCCATAACTTTTTGACGGGCGGTT
>CAZCPL010000087.1:0-21980 GCA_964500255.1 uncultured Solibacteraceae bacterium
CGGGCCTGCCTGTGTCGTCGTTGTATCCACACTTGTCGAAGTGCGTCGACGACATCTGCTTCGTCCGCAACTTCTACACCGAGAGCGTTGTCCACGCCCCAGCGATGTATCAGGTGCAGTCGGGCCGCATTCTGATGGGATATCCGAGCATGGGTTCGTGGGTCACCTACGGGCTCGGCAGCGAGAGCGAGAACCTGCCGGCGTATGTGGTGATGCCGCAGCCTGAAGGCACGCCAGAGGGCGGAACGCCAATGTGGAGTTCGGGATTTCTGCCCGCGATTCATCAAGGCACTACGTTGCGTGGTGGCCCCAATCCGGTGTTGAATCTGAAGCTTCCCGAGGGTATGACTCCGCAGCGCCAACGCCGTACGCTCGATTTTCTGCAGAAGATGAACGACCTCGACACCGAGGAAACCGATACGGAAATGGCGGCTCGCATCAGCTCGTATGAACTTGCTTTTCGTATGCAGTCGCACGCGCCCGAGGCGGTGGATTTCACAAAGGAATCCGATGCGACGCGCAAGCTTTATGGGCTGGATCAAAAGCCTACGCAAGAGTTTGGAGCGCGCTGCTTGCTCGCACGGCGTTTGGTGGAACGCGGGGTGCGTTTCGTGCAGCTATTCTCTGGTGGAGGCCCGGTCAGCATCCAGTGGGACGCTCACAAAGACCTGAAACAAAATCACGAAAAAATGTGCGGACTGACAGATCAACCGATCGCGGCGCTGTTGCAGGATCTGAAGTCCCGCGGGCTGTTGGATTCGACGTTGGTGATCTGGGGCAGCGAGTTCGGGCGTCTGCCGATGTCGCAATCGGGCAACGGTCGCGATCACAATCCACATGGCTTCACGATGTGGTTTGCCGGCGGCGGCGTGAAGGGTGGTCAAGCGATCGGCGATACCGATGACTTTGGCCTCTACGGTGTCGGCGACCGCTATCACATGCGCGATTTCCATTCGACCATTCTGCACGCTCTCGGCCTCGATCAACACAAGCTCTGGTACCTCCACAATGGCCGCCACGAAAAACTGACGGACTTCGGCGGCAAGGTGATTGAAAAGGTCTTTGCCTAGCGGCTACGGTTACCCTGGAAGCATGCGAGTCTTTCTTGCTTGTGTGCTTTGCGGCGTTGCCTTGAATGCCGAAGTGAAAACGATGACCTTGCGAGAGGCGGTGGATTTGGCGATGCTCCAGAACCCCGAGATCACGCTGGCGCGTCTCGATGAACAGAAGGCGAAGTTTGGAGTCCGCATCGCGCGCGATCCCTTCTCACCCCGTGTTTACGCGGGTTCCGGCATTGGCTTTACCTACGGCATCCCTCAAAGTATCGACGGGGCCGCGCCTTCTATCGCCCAGATCCGCGCAAGCATGGCGGTCTACAATCGCCCCCAGAGCTATCGCGCGACGCAGGCCAGGCAAGAAGAGCGGACTGCGCAAATCGAGGTAACCCGCCAGCAAGATGAGGCAGCCTTCCGCACGGCTTCGTTGTATCTGAGCGCCGAGCAGGTGGCGCGCGCGGCGGAACTACAACGCAAACAGATTGAGAGTTTGAACAAGGTCCGAGAGACGATTCAAGCGCGTGTCAAAGAGGGCCGCGAGCTTCCGATTGAAGACAAGAAAGCCGAACTGGCAACTGCGCGCGCGAAGCATCGGCTTACGGAACTTGAGTCCGATCGGGAGGTGTTGGAGTCCGATCTGGCCATGGTTCTCGGATTGCCCGCGCAAGATCGTGTGCGGCCCTCGCGTGAAGATCGCGTGGCGTTGACGGTTCCAGCCACAGAAGAGGAAAGCATTGCTGCCGCGCTCGAAGGCAGCAAAGAGATTAAGGCGCTGGAATCGAAGATGCAGGCCAAGAATCTCGAGGTGAAAAGCTATCTCGCCGAACGGTATCCAAAGATGGATCTTGTTTCCTCTTACGCGTTGCTTGCCAAGTTCAACAACTTCGAAGACTACTACCGTCGCTTTCAGCGCAACAACTTTCAGGTTGGGCTTTCGGTCTCGATTCCACTTTTGGTGCCCCCGTCGGCGCGCGCTTATGCGTCCCAGGCGGAAGTGGAAGTGACGCGACTTCGCACCCAAGTCAGCCAGACCCGCAACAAAATTGCGTCTGGCGTTCGAGAGGCTTATCAAGGCATGCACAAATCAGAATCCGCGCGCGATCTCGCCAAACTCGATCTCGACGTGGCTCGCGAGCAGGTGAGCCTCCTGATGGCACGCTATGAAGAGGGGCGCGCGCCACTGCGTGAATTGGAAGAAGCTCGCATCGCGGAAGGCGCCAAGTGGGTGGAATACTTCGGTGCGCAATCGAGTGTAGAACGCGCGAAGCTTGACCTGCTTCGCCACACGGGAACACTCACGGCGGCACTGAAGTAATGCGATCCGTCACAGTTGAATCCCACGACGTTGGCAAGCGCCTCGATCACTTTCTGCAGGAAAAGCTCCCGGAATTCAGCAGATCCCGTTTGCAGGATTGGATCCGCGATGGGCGCGTCACCTCTCGTGGCAAGACGATCACCAAGGTCTCGTTCGCTCTGCGAGGCAATGAATTATTGGAAGTGCTGCCTGCCGATCTACCCCCATTGCATGCCACAGCCGAGGATTTGCCGGTGGATGTGCTCTATGAAGACGCCGATGTTGTGGCGGTGAACAAGCCCTCGGGAATTGTCGTTCACGCAGGTGCGGGCAATCACACCGGGACGCTCGTCAACCGCCTTCTGCACCGATTTCAAATGTTGTCGAAAGTCGGTGGCGAGATGCGTCCGGGTATCGTACACCGGCTCGACAAAGACACAAGCGGCGTGTTGCTCGTCGCCAAGACAGATACCGCACATCGCGCCCTTGCTGAGCAGTTTTCCTCGCGTACGACTGAGAAGATCTATCTGACGCTCGTGCATGGCGTGGTCCGCGATGACAACGGAAAGATCACGCTCAGGATCTCGCGCGATCAGGCGAAGCGCATCCGCATGAGTGCGAGTTCGACGACTGGACGCCTCGCGCTGACAGAATACAAGGTGATGAAGCGCTACGCGAAGCACACCTATTTGCGCATACGCATCGGCACCGGACGCACCCATCAGATTCGCGTGCACATGCAGGCATTGGGACATCCCGTTGCGGGCGATCGCTTGTACGGTGCGCCCACAGCGAGCGGCGCACTGGAAAATCGTTTCTTCTTGCACGCGCATCGCATTCGCTTTGACAGCCCTTCGACGGGTGAACGGATCACCGTGGAATCTCCACTGCCGGCGGAACTCGCCGCGTATCTGGAGACGCTGAGTTGATACCCTGGTCCATGCGTCTGGCCTGCTTTGTCGTTGCTGTCTGCTCGTTCTCTCAAACCACCCGCGAGATGAACGACATGAATTGGATGGAGTTTCGCGAGGTGGTTCCCTCAAAGATCGACACGGTGTTGTTGCCACTGGGCACGATGGAGGCGCATGGTGTTGCCAACAATGGCGCAGACAATACAGCCCCGCTCGCGCTGGCTCGAACGATCGCGCCCAAGGTGAATGCGATGGTCGCGCCCGTGTTGCCTTATGGCATCACAGGTCGTCTCGACGGCTTCGCCGGAGGCTTCACGATCTCCGACGCCGCGTACCGTCCGTTTGTAACGGAGGTCGTCCGTGGACTCGCCCGCAACGGATTCAAGAACATCATCCTGATCAACGGGCACGGCGGAAATACAGCCGCGCTTGAGGCCATAGGCGAGCAAGTGGGCCGCGAGATGAAGGTGCGGACGCTCGTCGTGAACTGGTGGGCTTATTGTTCCGACGTCACGCTGAAGGTGTTTGGTGAAGACGGCGGGCACGCAGGCTGGAACGAGAACGCGTTCATTCAGGCGATCGATCCAAAACTTGTCCACAAAGACCGCTACCGCGATTCGCTCGCGACGCCGCGCCCTGCGACGGGAACCTGGTCGGCCTATCCATTCCCTTCGTCAATTATTCTCTACCAACCAGGGCAGGGACTCGTGAAGTTCGACCAAGCGAAGGCTGACGCCTACTACAAGGCCGTTGCCGACAAGGTCGCGGGACTCGTCACCGACACCATCGCGAAGTGGGATGACGCCAAGATCTTCCGCTAACGCACAGCCGGTTTGCGCAGGGCAAAGGTCACGGCGATGCCAATTGCGGCAATGGTCGCGAGGGCGTAGAACATGTCGTTGTATCCGCCAGCCACGTCACCAGCGGCTTTGCGCGCTTCGAGCGTCGCGGCCATGTAACGCGGCACCACGAATCCGGCTGCGCCCCACGCAGTGAATAAGAGCCCGTAATTTGCGCCGATTTGTTTGGATCCGAAATACTCGGCGCAGAGCGATGGCATCAGTGCCAGATAGCCGCCATAGCAGAATCCAACGATGCAAATGCCTGCCAGGACGCGCCAGAAGTCTTTTGTTCCGGGCAGCAGCACTGCGCAGACCGTTGCGGAAATCGCGAACATCGCGAAGATCACGCCCTGTTTTCCCATGCGATCGGATAGCGCGCCCCACACCAGTCGGCCCACGCCGTTGAACAGCGACATCACGCCCAGCGCCACCCCGCCCGACATGACGGCGGCCGCGCCTGCCAGCTCTTTCACCAGCGGTGCAGACTCTCCGATCGCTGTCAATCCCACGGAGCTTCCGAGAAAGTAGATGATCCACAAGACCGCGAATTGCCAGGTTTTCAACATCTCCATAGGCCCGTAATTCGCCGATGCTGCTTGCGATGCCGCACTCGGCTGCCAGCCTTCGGGCAGCCATCCCGTGGGTGGCACTCGGAAGAAGTACGCGCATCCCGGAACCAGCACGAAAAACAATACGGCCAGCATCTGAAATGTTCGAGGGATGGCTGTCGCGTACTGCGCAGGATCTTTGCCGAGTAAGATTTCGAGCAGTGGCGCGAAGATCAGTGAGCCGATGCCAAAGCCCATCACGGCGAGCCCAACGACGAAGCCGCGTTTGTCCGGAAACCACTTGACGCAGGTCGCGATGGGAGTGACGTAAGCGAAGCCGACACCGAGTCCCGCAACGACGCCGTAAGCAATGTTAAGGCCCATTGGCGTGTCGCCGATGAAGGATGCCAGCAGGCAGCCGAAGCCAAGAAGGACGCCGCCAACGGCACCAACGAGGCGCGGCCCCTTGCGATCCTGCCAGAATCCGGCGACGATCATGGCGAGAGTGAAGAAGAGGATCGACCATCGATACGGGGCGATGGAAACGCTCTTTGACCAGCCGTAGTGTTGTTCAAGAGGGCCGCGAAAAACGCTCCACGCGTAGATGATGCCGAGGCATACTTGCATGAGAACCGCTGCGCAGGCGACGAGCCCGCGGGATGGTGTGGACATGTGTTCACCTGATTCTACGCCAGATGATGAGCTTGGTATCATAAAGAAGTTGTCCGCAAGTTGAGGCAGATGAAAGCGCTCTACGAAATCCTGGAACCTGGTGCCCCCGAGTGGTTGGCGGCGGAAGCGCTCGATCCGAACCGGTTGCCGGTTCACGTCGCCATCATTATGGACGGCAATGGGCGTTGGGCCAAGAAACGCGGTTTACCACGCGTTGCGGGCCACCGCGCGGGTGTAGAACCGGTTCGTGGCGCAGTGGAAACCTGTGCGCGGCTTGGCGTGCAAGCCCTCACCCTATACGCGTTTTCAATGGAAAATTGGAAGCGTCCGCGAGCGGAAGTGGAAACATTGTGGCGGCTTCTGCGCTTTTATCTCAAGCACGAACTCGCCGAACTGAATCGCAACAACGTGCGGTTTCAGGCCATCGGCCGCATCGACGAGCTTCCGGCAATCATCCAACGCGACCTGCAGGAAACTACTGTCGCGACCGCTGCCAATACTGGATTGCGCCTTAGTCTCGCGATCAACTATGGCGGCCGCTCTGAGATCGTGGACGCGGTTCGGGTGCTGGTGGAGAAGGCGCACAGAGGCGAAGCGGTGGAAGTCACCGAGGAGTCGATCGGCGCGAATTTGTACACGTCGAATCTACCCGATCCCGATCTGCTCATTCGTACCTCAGGTGAAATGCGCGTGAGCAATTTCTTGCTCTGGCAGATCGCATACGCTGAGCTTTATGTGACCGACACGCTCTGGCCAGACTTCAACCGCACTGAGCTTTTGCGGGCGATTGTGGAGTTTCAGCGTCGTGAACGCCGCTTTGGCGGCTTGGGTTCGAACGCAGACGCTTCTCAGGACGAGGCACACTCAACCGAGGCGGTAGCAGTTACGAGATGAAGCGGCTGGTGACCGCTCTGGTCCTCATCCCCACGATTTCATACTTCGTGATTTGGGCGCCGTTTTGGGCTTTCGCGATTGTCATCACTGCGATCGCGCTGCTCTGCTATCGCGAGTTCGACACCTTCGTCGCCAATCACGCCATCGAGTCTCCTGGTTGGGTGGGCTATCCGCTTGGTCTCGCGATTCTGCATCTGCCTCACGCCGAGGCCACCTATGTTTTCAGCACGATGATCTTTCTCGCGCTGGCATTGCGCTCAGATGATCTGCGCAAAGCGTTGCCGCGTGCGGCGGCAGGGGTGCTGGGGATGCTTTACACTTTCGGAACCTGGCGCACGGGTATTGAACTGCGCGCCGCGGATCCATGGTGGTTGTTCTTTGCCTGTGCGCTGAACTGGGTGGGCGATACGGCTGCGTTCTATGTCGGGCGTTCCATCGGCAAGCGTAAGCTTGCGCCGCGCGTGAGCCCCGGCAAATCGTGGGAAGGCGCAATTGCGTCTACTGTCGGATCGATGGCTTTCGGCTACTTCGCGATGCCGCATCTATTGCCGTCAGTGGATGCCTGGAAGTTTCTCGCTATTGCGGCAGCTGCCAATGTTGCGGGGCAGTTGGGCGATCTTTGTGAATCCGCTATGAAGCGCGGTGCGGGCATGAAGGATTCCAGCAACCTTCTTCCAGGCCACGGCGGATGGCTCGATCGCGTCGATTCGAGCCTTTTTGCAATGCCTGTGGTGTGGGCGTTGAAGCAATGGTTGATGCCTTAGGCTTTTCATTGCACCGCTTGGATGCTTCGGTTTTTGAGCGGCTCGAAGACGCGTATCTCGCCGAGCGACCCGATGCATCGAACAGTCGCGACCTGTTGCTGTCCTCGCTTGCCATTCGTGCGTTTGCAATTTCTTCGGCGATCCGTGAGCTTGTCTTGCCGGTGCTTGGATCCGGCGCGTTTCCCGTTTGTGCGCGATTGTTCAACAAAAGTCTAGAAACCAACTGGCTACATGCTTGCCGTTCGCATCCACCTGGATCGCGCAGATTCGAGCAATGGTGGCCTTCGCGTACTTCCTGGAACGCATCGAATGGGGCGTCTTTCTGGCGAGGCGTTGCTGATGCGCCCACTGCTGCTGCATGCTTCCTCGCGGGCCGTGGATCCGCGTGCGCGGCGCGTGATCCCCATTGAGTACGGCAACTGCGATCTCGACGGTGGGCTGGCATGGCTCGGCCGATAGCGTACTCGATCGATATCAATCCGCGCGCAATGCCAGCAATGGATCCACGCGCAGCGCCCGCCGCAGCGGGAAGAGCGCCGCGATGAATGCTGCGTACAGGAAGAGGCCGACGGCACACGCAAACGTGAGCGGATCCAGATTGCTCCAAGCCGAAGAGCTGATTCCGTAGATATTGCGACAGCAGCGCCGCAATGCTCGTGCCGACCAACAACCCCGCCGCAACGGGCGTCACGAATTTGAGCACCATCGCGGACAGCACGTTTTGAGGTTCCGCGCCAAGCGCCATGCGGATGCCGATCTCCTTGGTTCTTTGCGAGACGGCATAGGCGATCGTGCCGCCGATGCCAAGACAGGCCAAAAGCAGTGCGATTCCACCCATCGGGCTGACGGCCGCGGCAGTGCGTTCTGTCGATTCCAACTTACGCCGGAAAGCCCCTTTCATCGTTTCCACCTCTGGAACAAAAGATTCGTATCCCTGCAAAATTTATGCCTGCTCAGCGTGTCAAGAGAATTGTTGCGATACGGCGCTTAGGTTCTTGACTGCTTGACGGTATTCGGCCTGCAAGCGCGCGATCAAATCAGCCGCGGATTCAATCGACTTCACAGCCGCGATGCCCTGGCCGCAGCCCCAAATGTCGCGCCAGGCTTTGGTATCCGACGAGCCGCCGGATCCGAAGTTCATCGTCTTCAAGTCGCCTTCTGGCAGGTTCTCAGGGTCGAGTCCCGCGGCGATAATCGATGGCTTCAGATAGTTGCCATGGACTCCGGTGAAGAGATTCGAATAGACGATGTCGCTCGATGCGGAATCCACAATCATCTGCTTGTAGCGCTCGCTGGCGTTGGCTTCATGCGTAGCGATGAACGCGGAACCGATGTACGCCAGATCGGCGCCCATGGCCTGCGCGCTCAAAATCGACGCACCGCGCGCGATCGATCCTGACAGCGCCAGCGGACCCTGGAACCATTCGCGAATCTCCTGCACCAAGGCGAACGCCGATGTCGTACCGGCGTGGCCGCCCGCGCCGGATGCCACGGCGATCAAGCCTGTCGCGCCTTTTTCAATGGCCTTGTGCGCGAAGCGATCGTTGATGATGTCGTGCAACGTGATGCCGCCATAGCTCTGCACCGCGCGATTCAGATCCTCGCGAGCGCCGAGTGACGTGATAATAACGGGTGCCTTCCACTTCACGCAAAGTTCCAGATCCTGTTCCAGTCGCGTGTTGCTTTTGTGGACGATTTGATTCACAGCATAGGGAGCGGAAGGTGTATCTGGATGCTCGCGATCCCAGGCGGCGAGTTCCTCCTGAATCCGGTGCAGCCACTCGTCGAGCATCGAAATCGGACGTGCGTTCAACGCCGGAAACGATCCCGTGATACCGGCTTTGCACTGTGCGATGACTAACTCTGGATTCGAAACGATGAACAGCGGCGCACCGATCGCAGGCAAGCGTAGGTTGCGGAATACGGCTGGAAGTGACATGCGATTCTCATTCTACGTGACGGTTCCGTACTGGCGGACCAACTGCATGAAGTTGGTCAACACTGGATCGTTCGCCGCGTCGACGCCGGCGGCAAGGCGCACGGTCGTGCGGAATCCATTGATCGCAGGATAGCGGGCCGCTTTGGGAAGCATCGCGGCCAACGAGGCGGGCCCCACAGAGACGCCCATGCCGGCGCTGACGAGGCTGATGATGCTTGACCACTGACGCGCTTCTTGCGCGATCGCGGGGGTGAACCCGGCCTTCTTGCACTGCTTCAACACTTCATCGTGCAATGAAGGGCCGACGGCGCGCGGAAACATGACGAAGGGTTCGCCTTTCAGTGCACCCAGTGCGATGCGCGAGGCGGCTTGAAAAGGGTGATTGCGCGGCAGGATCGCGACCATCGGCTCGTTCCATTGAAGGAGTGTTCGCACGTCAGGATCACGGTCTTCGCCTCGCAGAAGCCCAAGATTTGCGGTGCCGGAACGCAATGCCTTGACGATCTCGCTCGAGGCTGTCTCTTTGAGGCGGAAGTCCACACGCGGATACCGGCGACGAAAGTTGCGGATCACTTGCGGCAGGAATCCGAGCATCAGAGAAGGCGCGGTGGCGACCGTGAGTTGGCCTTCTTCGCCGCGCCCGAGTTTACGCATCCCTTCGATGGATTCGTCGGCCTGTGTCACGATGGCGCGGGCTTCGATGAGGAACTGCTGGCCGGCCGTGGTCAGGCGCGTGGATCGCGTGGTGCGTTCGAAGAGCTGGCAGTTGAGGTTTTCCTCAAGCTGCTTGATCTGTCGAGTCAGCGCGGGTTGCGCAATGTTTACACGTTCGGCCGCCCGCACGAAGTGCAGTTCCTCGGCAACGGCGATGAAGTAGCGCAGATGGGTCAGTTCGATCATCTATACCTAAACGATATCAATCGTGGCCACAAATAGTATTTGAGTCTTCGTGGCTTCGCTTCTATCTTGAACATATGTGCATCCTGCGAGTGTTCGGAAACAGGCCCTTGGAAGTTGACAGGGGTGAGGGCTGCTTCCTTATCGATACATCGGGCCGTCGCTACTTGGATTTCATCTCCGGCATCGGCGTGAACGCCTTGGGATACGGGCATCCGGCGATTGTTCGCGCGATCCAGAATCAAGCGCAACTTTGCATTCATACGTCGAACCTGCACACACATCGCTATCAGTCAGAACTCGCGGTGAAACTTGCGGAATGGAGCGGACTCGATCAGGTCTTCTTCAGTAACAGCGGCACAGAGGCGATGGAGACCGCGCTGAAGGCCGCCCGTGCCGCCGCGAACGCGCAACGGCGCACAAAACACCGGCTCATTGCACTGGAGAACGGCTTTCACGGGCGCACTGCGGGATCGCTCGCCGTGACAGGTCAGGCCAAGTATCGAGAGCCGTTTCAGCCGCTCATTCCAGATGTGGTCTTTGTTCCCGTGAACGATATCGCGGCCTTGGAACGCGCAGCAACAGAGGACACAATCGCGATCATTGCGGAAACCATCCAGGGTGAAGGTGGCGTCTATCCGTTGTCGTCAGAGTTCCTGTCCAAGATTCGCAGCCTCGCCACGCAACGCAACGCCCTATGGATTGCCGACGAGACGCAATGCGGACTCGGCCGAACCGGCGCGCGCTTCGCTTACCAGCCGCTGACCCCGGACATTGTCGTCACCGCGAAACCGCTTGCAGGCGGGCTTCCCCTTGGCGCGACTATCTTCAGTGCCGACGCCGCCAACGCCTTCACGCAGGGCATGCACGGATCGACGTTTGGAGGCGGTCCTCTGACCTGCCGCGTCGCAAGCGCCTTTCTCGATGAGGTAGACAGACTGCTGCCGCGGATCCAACGCACAGGGCGCTATCTGCAGACGAAACTCCAGGCCAGGCCATCTCCATTGATCCGCGAGGTGGTCTAGGACTAATGGCTGGTATCGAACTGACGATCCCTGGAGACGCATTGGTCGACGAAGCGCGCGAGGCCGGCCTGATCCTCAACTGCACGCACGGCAACGTGCTGCGGCTGTTGCCTCCGTACATCGTCTCGGAGACGGAAATCGATCGGGCCTGCGCGGTTCTCGAAAGGATTCTCACGCCGAGCGCATCATCTGATCCCAGGTGACTTCGCGTTTGGAATCGATCGCCATGCGCCCGAGGATCGCGGTTAAAGTGCTTTCCACTGAGGTCTTAGTCATGTCCAAAGCCTCACCCGCGATCACGCCCTTGAAGAACGCCATCGTTGCCTCGCCAGTGATGTCCGAGATGGACTCTTCCTTTTCCATCAAGCTTGTATCGCGCAAATCGTCGGCGGACTTGTAGCGAACATCGGGCGTCATGCCGTGCAGCTTCATGTAACTGCGCGAGGTCTCGAGCATGCCCTTTGCGCCGTAGAATTGTTCCTTTACGTCGCGATATCCGGCGGTGTGTTTGATAGAGATGAGCCAGCCTTCGAGTCCACCGGGATACTGATAGATCACATCGTGATGGTCGGTGGTCCAATCGCCATAAGGCACGGGGAACCGCA
This sequence comes from uncultured Solibacteraceae bacterium, assembly GCA_964500255.1. Taxonomy (GTDB): domain Bacteria; phylum Acidobacteriota; class Terriglobia; order Bryobacterales; family Bryobacteraceae; genus F-183. The sequence continues at coordinate 11,447 of CAZCPL010000087.1, forward strand.
AGCCGCCGCGGCCGGTGGCGCTGATGGGGTGCGCGTCTTTGGCGAACCAGTTGATGGTGTCGATGCCGTGGCAATCCTGCTCGACGATGGGTCCACCGGAGAGGGAAGTCCAGTTCCCCCACCGTCGCACCTTCTGCACTTCAGGCAAGGCGTCGCGATAAGGGCCGTTATCCACGGTGGGATGGAGATAGCCGAGCACCCAATAGCTCACCATCAGCTTCATGTCGCCGATCCTGCCACCGTTGAGATAGCCATGCGCCTTGCGGTATTGGGAACTGAAGCGTTGTTGAAATCCGAACTGCAGGCGCTTCGATGGATCGCGCTTTTCCCAGGCGGCGAGAATGCGTTTGCAGCCCGCGACGTCCACGCCTGCGGGCTTTTCGCAGTAGATGTGTTTGCGCGCGAGCACAGCGGCTTCGAAGTGCTCGGGATGCAGGTAAACGGGCGTCGCGATCAACACCGCGTCGATGTCTTTGTCGTTGAGAAGGTCGCGATAGTCGCGATAGGTCTTGGCGTCAGCGGCACCTGGGATCTTGGTCTTCGCGGCGTCGATTCGATCAGGGTACGGATCGCAAACCGCGGTGACGCGGGCGTTGGGATCTTTGGCCATGAGGGTTCCGACATACTGCCCGCGTCCGCCAGTGCCGATGATGCCGAAGCGTACGGCGGAACTGGCTTGATAGGCGAAGGCGGTGGACGTGCTGAGGGCGGTCTTGAGGATGGTACGACGATCGAATGAGGACATATGAGGTAAGTCTCCTGCCCGCATCTTATCGCTGTGGTTGCGCGGATGTGTTATTTCAGTAATGGCAGGATTCGCGAACTCGTCGGTGCAGCTTTCGACCGCAAGTATTAACGCCTCCGAACGCAACTCTGGCGTCGGAGATTGTCCACGAAGGGGGATGACGCTCGGCTTTCTGTGTGCGGTGTGCGCGAGAAGTTCAGGGAAATCCAAGTCGTTGGTCACAATCACGAAATCGTTGCAACGAGCGAAATCGAATCGTCTGGAGCGTTGATCTTGCCAACGTGGACCAATGAATTGCTTCGTGCCCTGCGCCGTCTACCCGTTCCACCCATTGCGGCGTGAGATTCATGACAAAAAGCAGACGCATCTGCTGCTCCGAAGTAACAGCCCGGAAAACGGAGCGCGCGGGCGAGGTTGCTTGCTTGTCGTGAGGGTGCCCGCCGCGCCCTTTCGGGCTAGCTGGCGAGCGGTACTTCTCGCCCTTGTGCAAGGCATTCCGCGAAAGACAAAGACTTACGGAAAATCAGCCAGAAGTTCTGGAATAGAGCGGCCAGCCGCGATCGACTCGACAATCATGCCAACCGTGACCCGCATCCCTCGAACGCAAGGTTTGCCGCCCATCGGCTCAGGGTTTACTGTGATTCGCTCGAATGACTGCATGGCCTCAGGATACTGCGGTTGCAAAACTTCAGGCGGCGAGGTTCCGCCGCACCGTCGCCGCCAAAGTCTCCGGCTCGAACGGCTTGCTCAACGTATCCGACGCTCCGGCCAAACGGGCCTTGAGCTTATCCACCAGCTTGCCGGACATTAGCACTACAGGTGTCGTCCAGCCGGACTTCCGGATCTGCCGACACAACTCAAATCCATTCTTGCCGGGAGAAGTGTAGTCGCAAACCACAAGATCCGGCTCGAACTGTTCGAACAGCCTCATGCCCTCATCGCCGCAGCCTGCAGTCACCACGCGGAAGCCCGCGCGGGTCAGGATCGTGTTGAGAAAACGACGTACCAGCGAATTGTCGTCTACAGCCAAAATCAGCTTCTGCGCGCGGAAGTAGCGGATCAGATCGACCATGCCCGGCTCGTCGACGCCCATATTGCGGGCCTGTTCGAGATACAGACATGCCTCGCCGCTGCGCTTCAGATTCAAGTATCCAAGAGCTAATAAGTAGGCGGTTCCCGCGCTTGGCGAACGTTTCATGCCCAACTGCCAGCCTTCGACCGCCTTCTGCATCAGCACTTCGTCGATTTCCTGATTGGTGAGATAGTCCGACCACGATCCAAGCTTCCGCAACATGCCGCAGCAGGTGCAGGTTTCCGATTCCACTTGCGCGGAACGGGTCTCGAAACAAACCGGGCAACGTAGGTCCGGTTCGATCTCGCGAACTTTGGCATTCGATCCCCAGAACATCGCCACCTGTTGGTCGCGGTTCATGTTGCGAAGCATTTTGAGCGTTTCGAACGCCTGTTCGTTCGAAGGGTTCATTTCGAGAACCTGTTCCAAATAGTATTCAGCGGTTTCGCCCGTGCTACACAAAACAGCTTTCCACAAAAGAGCCGGTTCGTTTCGCGGATTTGCATCCAAAATCTGATCGAGCAGTCGGCCGGCGAGAACCGTATCGCCAAAGCGGGCGGCTGTCACAGCCTCGCTGATGGCCGGAATCGCGTTGTTGGAAACCATGTGGGTCGCAGTCATTCTTCCCTTTGCCTCGTTAGGAACCCAGTCGTTCATATGCTGTCTTAATCCTTCGGAACTAGGCCCTATATGATTAATGGCATAACCAGAACGTACTAGGAATCAGGTTTTGGGTGCATCATGACAGGTAGTACCACTTAGTACTTCACGACCAAGTCCTATGGTTCTATGCGGGTTAGAACTCCGGATGCAGTACTTGTCACGGTTGCGGAGGCGTGGTTTTCTTGGTCCACTCGCCGATCCATTCCAGAAACTGTTGATACCAAAGGACGGAATTCTGCGGTTTTCCGATCCAGTGGCCCTCATCGGGGAATAGGACCATCTTCGAGGGCACTTTTTGCATCTGCAATCCCGTGAACAACTGCATGCCTTGGCCGGCGGGCACGCGGTAGTCCATCTCGCCGTGCAGTACTAGCGTTGGGGTTTTGAAATCCCGGACAAAATAGCTCGGCGACCACTTTTCGTAAACTTCAGGATTTTCCCAAGGCATGCCTTTGAATTCCCACAGAGGGAACCACACTTCTTCCGTTTCGGCCGCCATACTGCGCAAGTCAAAGACTCCCGCGTGCGAGACGAAGGCCTTGAAGCGATTGGTATGGCCGAGCATCCAGTTGACCATATATCCGCCATAGGATCCGCCGGCGGCGGCAAAACGCTCGGAATCGGACCATGGCTGGTTGGCGATGTTGTCCACCGTTGCCATGATGTCTTCGTAGACTTTGCCTCCCCAGTCCGCGTTGATGTCGTCGGTGAACTTCTGGCCGTAGCCTGTGGATCCGCGCGGATTTGGCATGACGACAACGAAGCCCGCCCCTGCGAATACTTGCGGATTCCAGCGGTAAGACCAGCTTTCTCCCCAAGCGCCTTGAGGACCGCCATGGATGAGGAACAGCACCGGATATTTCTTCTTCGCATCGAATCCAGGAGGTTTCACGATGAAGCTGTGGATGCGGGTCTTTTCCGCGCCTTCCACCCAGATTTCCTCAAGAGGAGCGATCGAGTATTGGCTGAGCACGTTCTCATTGAGCTTGGTCAACGCCGAGGTTGTGCCGGTGGAAGAGGCCTTGTAAATCTCAGTTGGCCGCGATCCGCTCATTTCGGTATAGATGATCGTCTTGCCATCGCGTGTGAACTGAACGTCGTCAATTGAAGACGACCCCGTGATGATCGGTTTCGAGCCGCCGCCATTCGATGCCATCTGCTGGACGTTGTGGCGTCCGCGGTCTTCGGTGATGAAGAAGAAGCGCTTGGAATCGAGGGTCCAGGTAAAGCTGGTGACGTTGCGGTCGGTGCGTTCGGTGATGCCTTCGTAGCGGCCTGAGGTTCGGTCGAGCACCGTGAGCCGCCAGCGGTCGGCTTCGTATCCGGCTTTCAACTGCGACCGGTAGGCGAGGTAGTGGCCGTCGGGCGAGTACTGCGGAGAAACATCCGCGCCGGTATTGTTGGTCACTTTCTTGATCTCGCCGCCTTCGATGTTGACGACATGGATATCCGTATTGGTGCTGGTGGCGACGTTGTCGTCTGCGTTCATCACGAAGGCAACTTCTTTGGAATCGGGCGAGATTGCGTAATCGTCGGGTCCGCCAAGCGAGAAGGTGGGGACGTCGCGATTGCCGGGTGTCAGATCTTTGGGCGTCGAGCAATTGTCGATGAAACAGCTCAGCACATGCGAACGTCGTTTGCCTTGCCACTCGTTCCAATGCCGGTAGAGCAGGGAAGTGTAGATGCGCGCCTTGACCTTGTTGGTAGCCTCTTCATCGAGCTTGCGCTTGTTGCAGGTGTCATCGTGTTTGTTTTCTGTGGCACCGATTCCGCAGTCGGGGTAGACGCTGCTCAAAAATACGATTCTCTTGCCATCCGGGGCGATCGTGACACCGTTGGCCTCGGTGGCGAGGTTGGTGATCTGTTTTGCGTTGCCACCGTCTGGTTCCATCGACCAGATCTGCTGCGATCCGCTGCGGGTGGACGCGAAGAGAATGCTCTTGGCGTCGGATGTCCAGCGGGGGCGGTCGTTGGTTCCGGTGTTGGTGAGTGGCCGCGCCGGGATGTCGCCCTCGATCGGAATGATCCAGATTTGCGAGGGTTTTTTATTGGCCCCCAGATCGACGGAGGTGACCGTGAAGGCCACGAACTTTCCGTCTGGGGAAAGTTGGGGGTCGGACACGCGCTTGAGTTGCAGCAGAGCATCGACATCGAACGGGCGTTTCTGGCCGGAGGCGACCGGCGTTGTCAGAATCAACGTGGTCAATAGAAAGAAGACTGCACAGCAACTGCGTCGCATACAGTGCATTTTAGCGTTGATAGCCGACGGGTGGGAACCCGAGGCCAGCCCATGCCGTCTATACGAGGGTTAACGCTACAATTCGAAGAGGTTCTTTATGATGCTTTTGACGCTGACTGTTGTGTTGACCCTGGCGCAGGAAACTCCGCCTGTCGCCGTCGAGAAGCGCACCTTCAAGGTTGACAAGGGCACCCAAGTCTTGCTCAGCATGATCAATTCGGTCAGCACCAAAACGGCATCGGATGGCGATCGAGTCTACTTGGAAACTGTGTTTCCGATTCTTGCAGGCGGTCGCGTGGTGATTCCGCCAGGAAGCTACGTCGCGGGCACTTTGACCAGCATCAAGCGTCCGGGGCGGGTGAAAGGCAAAGGCGAGTTCTATCTCCGTTTCGATTCTCTGACGCTGCCGAACGGCACGACTCGTGATTTTCGCGCCCAACTCAAAACACTGGATGGCCGCGCGAGTGAAGAGCTTGACAAGTCAGAGGGCAAGGTGAAGAGCGAGGGAAACAAGGCAGGAGACGCCAGGACTGTCGGCGAGACCGTGATGCTCGGCACCGGCGTCGGTGCGTTAGGCGGTAGCATCGCCGGAAGCACGGGCATGGGTGCTGGTATCGGGGCCGCGGCCGGAGCGGCGGCAGGGTTGATTGGAGTGCTGCTGTCACGAGGTCCCGATGCGGTGTTGTCCAAAGGGACGACTCTCGAAATGGTATTGGACCGCAACCTGATGTTCGAAGAGGAAGAAGTGAGCTTCGGCGCGGGCATGGGGCGTCCATCGAGTTCGAACGGCAGTGGACCATTACCTTCGAAGCGTGTGCAAGGGCAAGTACCATCCGGCAATCGAGGTCGGTTTCCCTATTGATTTGTGTTGGATAGCGTTAGGGCTACGTGAGGTGTCGGGTAGTGTCCTAAGTGGGAAACTAAGGTTCTTGTACTACAGGTTTTGAGGCTTCGGTTCTATTTCAACTCGGCGCGGGCCCGGGTATTCTGACATAGAATGGATCTCGGTCCCCAGTCACTTTCGATCTTCGTAACGCTTTTCCTGATTCTGGCGGCGATGGGCGTAGCTTTGATCGTCGACCTTTTGAAGGGCAACAATGAGCAGTTGCGCGAGTTGGCGATCGAGTTGAAGGCGAAGAAGGACTCTGCGGAAAAACACCTGCAGGTTTTGGAACTGCATACCACGGCACTGCTTCGGCAGCCTGCGTTGATGTCGGCTTCGGCTGGAGCCGGACATAGTCTACTTTCTGAGCGCGCTGCTGGCGGTGGTGGGCAAAGTACAGCGTCCAGGCCTACGATTGTTCCGAATCGGACGTCACCGGCCTTCGCTGCGGAAACAGCCACCGCCACGGCGGAACCCGGTTTCCACTCCGCGGTACGCAAGAGCAGAGATGAGGGCCAGCCCAAGCGCGAAATGTCGCCTGCCGTGGCTGCCGTTGCCCAATCTGTCGCTGCCCGCATGGCTGCCGGCAGAATGGCTACCGGAAAAATGGTCACCGCCGCCGCAGCCGTCAGTGCCGAATTCGAGCCCGCTCCGCTACCGCAGATGCGACAGCCCGAAATTGTGGCGCCCGTGCCAGCCTTCGCCGCTCCTGTCTCAGCATCGGGATTGACGCCCGAGATCATTCCCGTGGAAATCAAGACCGGCATTTTCCAGGCGCCGAGCGAGGCCCGCAAAGATTGGGGTCGCATTCTCACCAGCCGCAAGCATGAAGCAAATGTGCCGACCTTTCCCGTCATTGACGACAACCTGCTCCAGTTTGAGCCGGTTCGTGTTGCTGCGATGGAAGAATCCAATGTTCTTCCGCCAGGTTTCCACGATTATGCAGTTCTTCGCAAAGCCGCAGCCGCGGGCGCATCGCTGCAAGGCATGATCGTCTCTATCGGATTGAACCAACTCGAAAGCTCGCAGATGTCCGAAGTTTCGAACTTCGTCCAGTCGCTGCTTGAATCCGAGGACTTTGGCTGCCAGTCCGGAGCGGATGAGTTTGTGCTGGTTTGCATCGCCGACGGCCAAGTCTGTCAGCGCCGCCTCAGCGCAATCGCGGAGAAGCTCTGGGACTTCCAATTGCGGTCGATGGGCCAGTTGAACGTCCAGTTCGCATGGGGCGGGATGGAAGCTCGCCCCACAGACAAGCTGAACGATGTCGTGGCCTCGGCAATCGACCAGATGACCGAGACCCGGCGCGCTCGTCGTGGCAGCACAGTGCAGATCGCGAAAGCGGTTTAAGGCTTCACGAATCGCGACGTATCCACCTTCGCATTGTTTTCCACCGAAGCCACCTGCACCGCGAATCGCCCATTCGGACGCGCCAGCGTCCAGCGGAACGGTATCTTCACTCCACCAGACTCGCGGTAGTCCGCGTAGTCGATTTGCGTCGGGTTCGGACCCACTGCCGTTGCGGTAAACCTCACGATACGAGCCAGCAATCCGGTCTCGCGGTCAAAATACATGCGCACCGGCAATCCATTTCCGCCCATCGCGGTCATTGCGTCACAATCGAATCCATTCACCTTGACCGCTGCGCGGCCCACCCGGATGGGAGCGCTGCCGAACAGTTCTTTGATCCGCAGACCGAGATAGAATTCCGCATCCATCCCCGCAGCCCACGATTCCGGTGCGGCCATTTCGCGAGCAGGGCGTCCAGTCGATCCCATCCAGCCGGATTTGCCATCGAAAGCCGTGATGCTGTCGCTCGATCCCGCCTTGCTGATCGAGATTCGCTTGTTCGGAGCCAGCGTGACAATCTCGATCGGCGTCGCCGTGTTGCCTACTTCCATATCGCCCTTCTGCACGCGGCTCGTGATCTTGCGGATCGCCTCTTCGCCGCCCATCGCCGCAATATAACGGCCCAGTATTTCATCGGCAGTCTTCGCTTGAGCCGCAGGCACCGCGGCAGCCGCCGGAGCCTTGCGAGCCGCGAATGGGCCTTCCACCGGCGGAAGAGCATTCGGATGATTCATACCCTGGTGACATGTAAAGCAAGTCACCGTTTGCTTGCCTCCGAAATTCGCCTTATTGAGTTCCGCAGTCATCGCGATCATGCTGCGCGCGATCTTCTTATGATCGATATCGTCGGCATCCATCTTGCCCTGCACGTGGCAGAATGAGCACTCGACCCCAAGCGACGCGGCGATGAACTGCATGGATGGCATGATCTGGTCCGCGGGCGTTCCTTTGAGGTGAGTGATATTCTTAAACACCTCCTCGGCTTTCTTGGATTGAGCGAGGGCAAGACTGGAGATCAGGACGAACAGCAAAATGCGCATAGGAACCATGATATCTCTTGTCGGGTGGCAACTTAACCCATCCATGCCGCATCTCGCCTAGACCGGGGCTTGCATCATCGTGCGTGAAATCTTTGAATTCCTTGCCGAACATGGGTACTCGGCGCTATTTTTAACAGTGCTGGCCGAGCAATTGGGCCTGCCGATTCCGGCGGTGCCGATTCTCGTCGCCGCCGGGGGGCTCGCCGGTCTTAATCAAATCTCTGGATGGTATTGCATTCTCGTCGCGGTTGTGGCGTGCCTGCTGAGCGATTCGGTATGGTTTTGGATGGGCCGCAGGCGTGGCCAGTCGGTGCTGAAGACTCTTTGCCGTGTTTCGCTCGATCCGGACGCCTGTGTGAGCCAGGCAAAAGATTGGTTTGCGCGCATGGGCAACACAGCGCTGCTTGTGGCAAAGTTCATCCCCGGGTTCAGTACGGCTGCGCCTCCCATGGCGGGAGTCAACGGGATGCCCGTTGCGCAGTTTTTGGCACTCGACGCCCTCGGATCGTTTGCCTGGGCGGGCCTTTCCGTCGGCGCAGGATTCCTCTTTCGTGACCAGTTGGAAGTCGTGCTGGAGTCCGCCAATCGGATCGGATCCTCAGTAGGGCTGCTATTGGGTGCGTTGTTTGGCGGCTATGTGGTCTTCAAATGGCAGCAGCGCCGCCGCTTTGTCCGCAAGTTGCACTTATCCCGCATCACCCCCGCCCAACTCCGGGAACGAACACTAGCTGGGGACGATGTGGCAATTCTCGATCTCAGGCGCGCCGGTGAGGTGGACGAAATCGGGTCCAAAATTCCCGGGGCACTCTGGTTTTCGCTATCCGATTTGGAGACCAGGCATCGGGAGGTTCCGCGAGATCGCGTAATCGTCCTGTATTGTTCTTGACCGAACGAAGCGACTAGTGCCCGGGTGGCGCTGCAACTCAGGAAAAAAGGTATCCGGAACATCCGCTTGTTGGAAGGTGGCTACGAAGCTTGGCTCGAACACGGCTTCGATACCGAACAGGTCATTCAATGATTGGGCTGTAGAGCACCGACGACTCGCCAACTGAGATAGGCGACAAAGATCGTGAGCAAGAAAACTCCTTCGCCTCTCGTGACGAGCCGCCCGGATCGAATGGCGATGGGCAGCAGCACCGCGGTTAGCAAGGCCATCACTGCCAGATCCAGCGATCCGCCTTCCGGAATCTCAATCGGCGCGATCGCCGCCACGATTCCCCCAATACAAAGCAAGTTGAAAATGTTCGATCCGACGATGTTTCCGAGCACAATGTCTGGATCTCCACGCCGTGCTGCGAGCACGCAGGTCGCCAGTTCGGGCAGCGTGGTTCCGATCGAGATCACAGTGAGTCCGATGACCGCTTCGGATATCCCAAGGTCGCGGGCGAGCAGCACGGCGTTGTCCACCGTGAAGTCGGCACCGACCGACATGAGGATCAATCCAACCGCCGCCAGCAAAATGTCTTTTTTGATGTTTCCGGCCGGCCTGGCGGATGATTCCACCTCTGCTATGAACTGGTCTGTGTTGCGAGCCGCCAGTGCCTGCCGGGTGGAATAATAAAGAAAAATGGCGAAGAACAGCAGTAGAATCACTCCGTCGGTGCGTGTCCAGCGATTGACATCCGCGAGATCGAGAAGGCGGTCGTTGGCGAGAATCAACACGGCGCTCACGGCCACGATGAGCATCGGGATCTCTCTCGTAATCATCGACGCGTCCACCCGCAAGGGTTGCAGAATCGCGGTAACGGCCAGCACGAAGCCAATATTGACGATGCAGGACCCAACGATGTTGCCGAAGGCGAGAGCTGTCGACCCTCGTGAGGCGGAAAGCCCGTTGATCACCAGTTCGGGGGTGCTGGTTCCGAACGCCACCACGGTGAGTCCGATCACCAGCGGCGGGACGCCTAGCGAAGCGGCAATCGTAGAGACACCGTTGACAAACCAGCGAGCTCCGGCCAACAGCATGGCCAGCCCGGCGAGCAACAACGCGATCATGGTCATGACTGCTGTCGCAGCGCGAGCCAGGCTCGATGGTACTTCCCCAGCCTGTCGAGATCTTTGTCGGAAACCTGGGCCAGTCGAAGGATGTTCATGTTGTCCTCAAGATCCATCAGCTTGACTTTGCGCGCGATGGGATCGGCGGCCGACCGCTGCACAAAAGCCGGATACTCTTCGCCTTCGCGTTCGGTGACGCATTCGAGTGCTTGCAGCACTCTTTCGGAGAATCCTTCGGCCGCCAAACTTTCGAATGTCCAGTCCGTGTCTTCGACAACATCGTGCAGGATCGCTACGATTTGGCACTCCGTCGTGTCGAGCCGCATCATCATGCGAAGAGGGTGCAGGATGTAGGCAGCTCCCGTCTTGTCGATTTGCCCGGCGTGAGCGGTGGCGGCGATTGCAATCGCCCGTTCAAGTGTCGCCATAGGTTTATGTTATCTTCTCTACGGAGCAATATGTAGCCGTTGCCCGCGAGTTCTTCAGAAGCGGGCAGGGGCCGACGCGGCCCTCCAGTCGGTCAGGAACCATCGCGGCGGCCTCCGTTGCC
>CAZCPL010000088.1:0-21463 GCA_964500255.1 uncultured Solibacteraceae bacterium
CGAGTATACTCCAAAACATTTCACTGTGGATATGTTATTTATAGACAGTTCCTAAGTCTGAGGATTCTGTGCCGATTGGCCACATCACCAATGGCGTGCATGTGCCCACATGGCTCGCTCCACAGATGTTCCGCCTCTACGATCGCCACCTCGGCGCTGGCTGGCAGCAGGTCAGCGGAGAGGCGCAGACGTGGGAAGGGATCGAGAATGTCGACGACGGCGAACTTTGGGAAACCCACTTGGCGCTGAAGGCTCGTATGATCGCCTTTGCCCGGCGGCGCGCCGTCGAACAGGCCACCAATCGCGACGAACCAATAGCGGAGATTCAACGCTTAAGCCGCTTGTTCAGCCCGGATGCGCTGACAATCGGTTTTGCGCGGCGCTTCGCAACCTACAAACGCGCCAATCTGGTGTTGCGCGATATGGAAATCCTCGCGTCGATGGTCAACAATCTGAACCGGCCTGTGCAGTTCATCTTCGCCGGCAAAGCTCACCCCCACGACGAACCAGGCAAACGCGTGTTGCAGGAAATCGCCAATCTGATGCGCACCCCCGCGTTTCGCGACAAGTTCGTTTTTGTCGAAGATTACGACATCAATGTTGGCCGCCTATTGGTGCAGGGCGTCGACGTCTGGCTGAATAATCCGCGACGTCCGCTCGAAGCCTCCGGAACCAGCGGCCAGAAGGTCGTACTGAATGGCGGTTTGAACCTGTCCATTCTCGACGGTTGGTGGGCGGAAGCTTACGATGGACTGAATGGATTTTCCATCGGCACCGGCCGCACACACTCGAACATGGATGTCCACGACACGAGAGACTCAGAAGACTTGTATCGCGCCCTTCGTGAAGAAGTGATTCCGCTCTTTTACACCCGCGACCGCGACGGCTTGCCTCGCGGCTGGATCAAGCGCATGAAGCGCACCATCCGTACGCCCGGCTGGAGATTCAGTGCCAACCGCATGGTGATGGACTATGTGCGGCACTGCTACTTTCCCGCCGCCGGCGGTCTTTCAAGCAAGATGAACCTTCGCAGCTAGCCGGAAATTGTACCGATGCCCAACCATCTCGATTCCGATCTCGTGCGGTTGGTGAACCTGAAGCTCGCCGCTTTCGATGTCGCACTGAGTCCCGACGTTCTGAAGGACGACTTCGTCGATCTGGCGCGTCCTTTGCTCCGGAGTTACGAAAACCGGACGAGTTCGTTGAAGAGCCAATTGAGTCCGGTGGATACCCGGATTCAGGAGTTTCTCGATGCCTATCTGGCCGGTGCGAGCATTCCGGGGGGGGCGTTCCCCGGTTGCCCGATCGCACGCTGGTTCTGGATCGTCCGGGAATGGCGAGGCTGCTGTCGTTGCCCGCCGGCGGCAAGACATTCAGTTCGCCGTATCTGAAGTCGTACCGGGTGCCGCAGGGCGTGCTGCACAATCCGTCCAGCGATCGCCGCACCACGAAGGGCGTCTTCCACATCGTAGAAGACGGCTTTGCGGCGCCGGCCGATAAACAGGCGGTTCCCCGTAACGTATTTGCGTCATTGTTGACGGCAGCACTCCATCCGCCGGAGGCAGTGCTCACTCTGCCCTTCACCGCGAATCACCAGCAGGCCTATCTGTTTGTTTCGCTGTTGATTCGTCCGTTGGTTTGCCCGGCGACGGCCAACGATCCCGCAAAAACGATGGAGACCCGGTTTTTTGCCCCTGGCACACTCGTTAGCAATCTGGATTTCGTGAGTTGAACTTCTTTTTCGCAGAGTGACGCTTCGCGGTGTCCAGAATCGACGGTCTCTTCGCTGAGGCCGTCGATTTTGTTTTGAACGTAGTCGCGCGTGGAACTTTAGGCCGTTTTGGTGGCAAAAAGTTCTTCTTTGCCGCCTTCACAATACTTTTACAACTTCTTCACCGTTGCGTTCGGCGAATGCCCGAACATTGGTTTGTGAGCAGCGGCAACGACCGAACAGTCAGCCGATGCGAGCGAAACTTCAACGATTCGGAGACTCAAACAATGTCCCTCAAGACCTCTATTCTCGCCGGCATTATGGCGATTTCCAGCGCCATCGCGCAGGCCCAAAACCTTACCATTGTCAGTATCGGCGATTCCCTCGCCTCTGGCGAAGGAAACCCCAACTCTTTCAACAACGGCAACGCCGTATGGCTCGACGAACCCTGCCATCGTTCCAATAACAATGGACGCCGGATTGCCGCCAACCGCATGGATGGGTTCCCCAACGTCGCAGTCACCTTTCGCGACTTTTCCTGCTCCGGTGCCTCCATCGACGCCGGTCTGCTCGGCAATCAAACGACAGATCAACCCGATGCCGCAAACGTGACCAAAAGCCCCCAAATCGACCAGGTTGTCAATAGATTTGGGCGAGTTCCCAACACCAACCGTACCGATGCCGTGATCGACATTCTGATGATTTCCATCGGCGTGAACGACATTAGCTTCTCGAAGGTCGTCACCGAGTGCCTGTTGCCCAACGGTGTCTCGGATTGCACGACCAGCGACGAGGTCCAGACTGCCAGAAACACGCTGCAAAACGGAACCCTGGCCCAAGCCTTTGAAAGGCTCGGCGTCGCCATCCGCGAACGCCTGCCCAACGTCCGCAGGGTCTACATCACCGAATACCCCGTCACCATGAAGTTCTCGCCAACGAATACCTGCGGTGGTCTCATCATCGGGGACGTGTCCATGTCCGGTGTCTCGGTGGCGGAAGGACAGTTCCTCTTCTCGCAAATCTTCTTGCCCCTGAACGATCGGGTGCAGACCGCCGCGCAGCAAAACGGCTGGGTCTTCATCCGCGGACCGGAAGAAACCTTCGCCACCCATGGCTACTGCACCGCCCAGGACCGCCGCTACATGAACACTCTCACCGACTCGCTCTTCCGCCAGGGCAACGAGAACGGCACCATGCATCCCAATCGCGACGGACACCGCGCCTATGCCGACGCCATCATGGTTCGCGCCACATCCGACCTCAACTTGCCGATCGACACGCCACGCCTGCTGCGCACCGTCGAATCCAACGTCGGCTTGCCGAGCCCCATCGCGACTCCCTTGTTTGCCAAATCGGTTCAGGTAGAGATCGCCCAGCATCCCGGGACGCTCACCGCACGGTTACAGTTCCGAGTGCTGAATCCTCCAGTGTGCCTTCCCTTCTTAGGTTGCACCACACCGCCGGCTCCGGCATTCGCCAACGTCACGATGCAGGATACCGGTACAGGTCGCCTCAACCTCTTCACCGCCAGCATCCCGAATTCCGCTGGGTTGTTGCCCGGCCAGACGCTGCAGTACCGGATCACTGTCACCGGGTCGCGCAACGGCCAGACCGAAACGTTGTCGATCCCCACCGCCACGATCGCACTCGGAGACATCCTGGTTCAGGAATAAGTGCATCCGACGGAACACCGAAGCGCGCCCACCTCAGCGGGCGCGCTTATTTTGCGTTTCCGCAGCCTTCACAACTCTTTTACAACCTCTTCGCCCGCCCCCGCGCCTGAAGCGCGATTCTGGACTTGCCCCGATCGACACCCGAAAGGAACCAATTAGAAATGGCTCTCGAAAAGACTCCCTCCAGACTTGCTCCGTGGCCGCCGACGCCTCAAAACGAACCACAGGGCCGCGTGCCCGAGCCTTATACCGTCACCGGCGATCCCAATGAATCGTTCTGGACGATCGCCGCAAAAACCAATAGCGATGCGGCCGATCCTTGCCGTTACAACTTCCTCACCAACAATCCCGAAGAGATCGCCTACGATCTCAAAAACTACATTGGCTGTCGCCAGACCACAGCCGATGGCAAAAACTACAAGTTCGCCGACGCCACCCTCGATCTCTCGCGCAATCGGGGCGTGATCTTCGTTCCGCGTAAAGTCGCCGGTGGCGGCGGAGCTGAACCAAGCATGTTCGAAGTGAGCTTTTCGCAGGATTTGCCGGAGGTGAGTTCCGGCTGGGTCTTTTACAAATCATCCGTTAACGGCAGGGTCAAATTCGGCCCCGATGTCACCAGCAAGGTCGGATTCACGATCTCCGATGGCCAAATCAAAGATATCGGTGGCGCTGCGGTCATCGAGAACTTTCTCAACTTCGCTGACCTCACTGTTGGTTTCAAGTGGAAGTTGGAGGACATGACACGGAGTCTGCTCACCAACCGCACCGCGCTGCGCACCAAGCTCGGAGAGGCGGTGGAAGGCACCTTCAAGGCCCAGTTCCCGTTCTCGGAGAATGTCAAAACTGAGGTCGACTTTGGCCTTACGCTGAGCGTCAGGACCCCGTTCGTCATCAATGTATCCGGGGTCTTCGCGTTCACCACGGACATCGGCCCGGCTTTGGGTTTGCAAATGCCTTATATGGTGAAGGCGCAGACGACGTTTCAGATCTCATTCAAGATCGGCCCGGGACCCACCGCTCTGCAGCTGCTCGCAAAGCTCGATGCCGACCCTGTCGCCGTCGGCAGGATTTCCGGAGCGTCAGGCGCGGCCTTCGTCGCTTTTGCCTACATCGGACTCATCTCGTTTGGAGCCTGGTATGCGGGCAATGCGGCGCGTCGAGGAGAATGCATTGGTCTCGCCAGTTGGTATGTGGACGGGTACCTTTATCAGTGCGGCTTCCGGCCCACCGTGACGCCGACCTCCGATCCGGAATTGATGCTGCTCATTGGCATTGGCAAGGCGGACGCCATAAGAGACGCGCACCAGAACTTTCCAGGCAATTCCGACATGCAGGCGATCCTCCAATGGTCGATGTTATGGATCCTCGGCGCAGGCGGGACTCTTGCCACGGATCAGGGCGCTGCGGCAGGCCGAAATCTTCTTGAACATTACCTGTTCCTCAAGCTCAAAAAAAGGTTCGGCTTCTAGGCCGATTTCTCGCTGGTTTTGCGATCTTTCAGCGGCAGATGCAGCCGGAACCACGCACCCAAGGCGTCGGGCCGATAGACGGCCTCAAGGTCGCCGCCATGGTCAAGCATGGTCTGCCGCGAGAGCGCCAGGCCCAACCCCAGGCCGTTTTTCTTGCCCTGAGTGACGAACGGCTGAAAGAGGGTTTCACGGATCTCCGGGGGGATCCCCGGGCCGTTGTCGCGAATGTCAAGTGTCGCAGCGCCGTCTGCGGCAGTGATCGCGATCGCGCCGCCGTCATTCATGGCCTCTGCCGCGTTCGATAGCAGATTGACGATCACCCGTTCGAACCGTCCGCGCTCGACGGTCACGACGATGCCTGCCGGAACTTCGACCTGCGCGGCAATCCCCTTCGCCAAGAACTTTTCGCTCTGCGATTGAACCGCCGCATCCACGAGCTCGCGAAGATCTTCCTCGGTGCGCACAGAGGACTGCTTCTTGACCGACAGGCTAAGCTCTTCGAGCATGTGCTGCATGCGTTGCGCCGCCTTGTGAACGGTGCGGGCAGCGCGACGCGACTGTTCTGGCGGAAGATCCATTTCCGCGATCATTTCCGCTCCGCCGGTCACCGCCGATAATGGGTTGCGCAGGTCGTGCGCGATGCTTGCCGCAAGCCGCCCGATCGCGTGAATCCGCTCTTTACGAATTAGTTCGGAACGTGCTCCTTCGATCGATACACACATCTGGTTGAATGTCCTCGCAAGCAGGCCCAACTCGTCCTCCGTAGCAGAGTCGACACGCACCGAGTAGTTTTCGCGGCCCACTTCGCGCGCGGCGCGTTCCAGTTCGCCGATCGGTCTGGTGATGCGCCTGGTGAGCCAAAAGCTCAGCAGCAAACCGATGAGCATGGCACCTATCCAGCCCAGAGCAATGGTCCAGCGCAAACGCGCGATGCGGTTTTCCACGAGTTGCAATGGACGTCGCGCCACAAGATGCCCAATTGCCGCGCCATCCAATCCACTGAGTTCGAGTTGGCGGGAAACAAACCTTGCCGCGGGATCCGACGCGCCTTCGGTTTGCGCAATGGTGCGGTTGCCCCCAGTGAGAATGAACCCAGTGCCACCGGTGTCGTGTTCCATCCGGGTCAGCGTAGTGGATCCGATCGGTTGCGCCGCCACCAGCACATTCAGCAAAACCGGCGCACCTCCGCTGCTGCCGTCCACATAGACTGGCGTCAACACCACCTGCCACAGCATATCGCGCCAAAACGCAAAACCCGGAGCGGGTTTGGGAAACGATTTCCGGGCCACCGCGATCCATTCGGCAGGGATTTCCGGCGCCGCCTTGGCCCCAGGGCTTCGATCGCCCACCGCGGCCAGCACCCGCCCGCCGTCCGGCTCGACTACCAGCAGCAGCGTTTCCGGGGACGCTGCACCGCGGGCCCAGATTTCGGCGGCCGTGTCTTGAATGGTCATCGCGTCGCGTGTGCCGAAAGCGGCGCGAACATCGGACATCGTGCTCAATAGCGCGCTCGAAGTGCGCATCGTATCGCCGCTGGCTCGCCACAAGGCTTCGACACTCGCGAGACTGCCGCGGACCTCTTCTTCCACCCCGCCCGACAGCGCATCCGATGCCTGCCGCAACAACAGCCAGCCCGCTGCCGCAAACGGTACCGTCATCGCAACCGCTGTCGATAGAAATATCCGCAGCAGCAGGCTGGTACGCCACCACGGCCTCACGGCTTCGTCCCCGGATACTGATCGACAATGACCGCCGGATACTCTTTCCCATACTTATTTTTGTGATTTGGAACCGGCCTGAAGCCCTTGTCGTCCGCCTCGATTGTTCCCACAGCGGTGGATCCTTCTTCTACGACCACCTTCGTAGCCAACGCATCCAGAAATTCCTTCGACGCCCGCTCGGTAAACACATGCAGTGTGTATTCGCCCGGCGGCACACCCGGAACCGCGAAGCTGCCGTCTTTTGCAGAGACGGCAAAATAAGGGGATTCCACCGCCACAATGACCGCACTCATCGTAGGATGGATGTTACAGAACACCCGCACGACCCCCTGCCTGCGAAAGACAATGCTTTTTGACGTCCCCGGTGCGTAAAGTCCCGTGTCGAAGACCTGTCCCGAATAATTTGAGAAGGCGTTGTGAAAAAAAGGATCCTGGTTAGGGAACTGCACGGTGGTGCCGATTTGCACCGCCAGAAGATGCGGCGTGAAGGTCTTGTTGCGTTGCTGAATGTTTGCCGTGAGGGACACACCAGTCGCAGCGCGGCTCATCTGCTGAGCCGGCTGCAGCCACACCACCGCGCCATCGCCGCTTGCAGTCTTCACGCGGCCCGTTACGTTTCCTGCCGGTAACACCAGCAGCCCCGCGCTAAAAAAGGTACCCAAGCGCCAGATCATATCGATTCACCAGTCTGATTCCGGACGCGAGAAACTGCGTGCGGATCTGCATTGCTTCCAAGCCCAACACCACATTCGGTGCCAACAGGATCCGGGTATTCGCGCCAAAGGTGCGATTGCTGGCGATTCCGTTGCGTCCCAGATCGGCGTTGCGATCGTCATGCAGCCCTGCAAAGAGATGGAATTTCCACTTGGCGTTGGCTGCGATGGCCAATTGGGTCCAACCGCCTTGCGAGGGCATGGCTTCCAGGCGCCGGTTGACAGTGGCAAACGGCTGCCGGATGCCCCCAACGCCAAGCCCGGTCAGATTCTGCCCGCGAAACGCAAATCCGCTCCATTCGAAAGTCGCGCCGAGCGGCGCAGCCCAATCCACCGACACCGCATGGGATCCGATGCGATTGCCATCCACCCGCGATTCGCTCAGGTGAAAGCCCGGTGCCACCGCCAACCGCTTGCCGTTCGCCGTGCTGCGATACAGTTCCAAGCGCCCCTGCAAAGCTGGCCGTGAAGGCGCAACGGCACCAGCGAAGCCCGGCGGCAGAAACGTCTCGTTGGTCTGGTAAACGCCCAATCGCAGATCGAGCCCTGACTTTTCACTGAACCGCATCCGCTCTTCGTAGCGGACCTGCGGTTGCCACAACCACAGATTGCCCGAGTTGGCCAGCGGAGAGATGCCAAGTTGGGCCAGTGTTTCCGGTTCGCGCGGTGACAGAATCGGCTTTTCGATTCCCACCATCACGCTACGGCGCTGCCAGTTCAAGCTCACTTGCCCCACGCGGATCCTCGCCAGATGGTTCTGCGCATTCAACAGCGAGCCACCGAAGAAGTCCACTTGCAGCCGTCCGCTGAGTGTAGCCCCAATGAAGCTCGTCGGACTGTCGTATTGCAGCGCGATCTGTGACTGGCGCATTGTCGCGCCCGTTGAAACGGATCGCAATGGATTGGCGAGCGCCACCAACGGCAACTCGGTATCCCCGACATGGCCCGTGTACCGATAGGCGTTCATCAAAACCAGGCCCGACAATCGGAGCGGCTGCTTCTGGGCTGCTTCCACCTTCGATTGCGACAGGTCTTCAATACGCTGCGCCTGCACCTCGACGCGGTCACCGGCCGTTTGTAGATCTTTCACGAGTTGGCGCAGTTCCTTGATCTCGTCTTTGAGCCTGGTATTTTCGGTTTCCACCTGATCGAGCCGCTTGATGACACGTTCCAGCGCCGGATTCGATGCTGCCTCTTGGGCAGGTAGAAGTCCAACGAAAATGACAATCCACGACCAGTTCCTCATTAGTCATCCCCCCGGGCCGTCAGAACGAAACGCCGCAATTTCACAGGCGAAACCGGTTTGCGCCAAAACTCCATCGCCCCGGCGTCATGTGCGCGGGAGGTCAAACTCTCATCGGCCTCGCCACTCATCAATACCGAGCCGAGCGCCGGTGTGAGATGTTCCTCGCGGATGTGACTCAGAAGGTCCAAGCCGGTCATGCCGCCCATCCGGAAGTCGGTGAATAGAAGATCGATCTTGCGGCTCCGCAGCAACACCAAAGCCTGCTCGCCTCTAGAGGCACTCAGCACCTCGACGCCCGGTAACCCGCTCAACGCAAGTTCGAGAATCGCCCGCAGTTCCTCGTCGTCGTCAACCAGCAGCACAACTGTCTGGGACGCGAGTCGCATGGCGCTACACCACGAACCGGTAGCCGATGCCATGCACTGTCAGAAAATGCCTTGGCACGGTGGAATCCGATTCCAGTTTCTGCCGTAACTTGACCACGTGCGCATCCACGGTGCGCGTGGTGGGAGCCGACTCGAATCCCCACACATCGTTGAGGATGCCTTCGCGCGTCAGCACACGGTCAGGATGATTCAAGAAATAGGTGAGCAGGTTGTATTCCGAGGGCGTCAGCTTCACCTCTTCTCCTCGCTTGGATACGTGCCGCCGGTCGAGGTCCACTTCAACGGCCGCAAACCGCAGTACGGAGCGATTCTCTGGCGTAGCACGCCTGAGCGCCGCTCTTACCCGAGCGAGTAGCTCTCGCGCGCCGAACGGCTTTACGATGTAATCATCGGCACCGAGTTCGAGCAACAGGACCTTGTCCATTTCGTCGCTTGCCGCGCTCAATACCAGGATCGGCATCCGCAGACGCGCCGCGCGCAAACGTTTGCAAACTTCCATGCCCCCGAGGCCAGGCATTTTCAGATCTACGATTACAACGTCGGGCTTGGACAGAGCCGCGCGTTCCAGCCCGGTGGCGCCATCTTCGGCAAGTTCTACCCCATAGCCTTCTTGCGATAGCAGTAAATGCAGCGTTTCGCGGATGCTCTCATCGTCGTCAATCACCATCACGGTGGGACTGTTGGAGGTTGGATTCATGACAACTCGAACTTCCGATTCTAGCAGGGCAACGGTTCGCCGCACCTTCGCAAAACTTTTACAAAATTCCAACTGTTCGCGCTGCCCGGGATCCTATGCTGTTGCTGGGGCCCAAGCCCCGGAAAGGAATGGTAACGGATGCGCATCCACCACTACGAGATCGAAAGCCTGCTGGGCAAAGGAGCTACCGGCGAAGTTTACCAAGCGCTCGATCTACATCTTGACCGGCGCGTTGCGCTGAAGTTTCTCTATGGCACGGACAACTTTCAGACCGTACCGCTGTTTTTGCGCGAAGCCCGGATCGCCGCCGCCCTCACGCATCCAGGTATCGTCACGATCCATTCGATCGAAGCGTACAGGGACCGCCCGTTTCTCGTCATGGAACAAATCGACGGCGTGCCGTTGCATCACCTGATCGACCGCCACCACGAGTATTCCGCCGAGCACCTGCTAGACGTCGTACGCCAGTGTTGCGCTGCTCTCGAATATGCCCACGCCAACAATGTCATTCACCGCGACATCAAGCCCGCAAATGTCCTGATCCAGCGCGATGGGCGCGTCCGCATCTGCGACTTTGGGCTCGCCAAAAGCCTTGCCGAACCGACTCTCACAAGTACCCATACGGTGAAAGGCACGCCCCTGTACATGTCCCCCGAGCAACTGCGCGGAGACTTGCTCACGTCCGCGAGCGATCAGTATGCCGTCGCGGTGCTTGCCATGCAGGTTTTGTCTGGCCTTCTGCCCTTTGAATCGGACACGCTGATTCAATTGGCGAACAAGATCCTGCACGATGCTCCGTCCATCCAAGCTTTACCCGCCGGAGTCCAACCGGTTTTTGCACGGGCCTTCTCCAAAGATCCAAGGGCGCGCTTTGCCACCTGCGGGGCATTCTTCGAAGCACTTTCGACCGCGGTGTTGCGCACTCGCGATGCTCAGGTTGCTGCAATCACCCGCCAGCATCGTGCGGCTAGTCTTCGCCGTACTTGGAAGAGCCTTGCCACAGCCTTTGTATTCGGCGTCATCAGCTATGTCGCCGTCTGGATTACCTTTCTCTCCGTTGCTCCGAATCCGTGAGATTCACAAAATCTTTACAAATCCTCAACCTCTACCATCGAGCCAGACTCTACTCTCCAAATGTGAGGACGCGCAAGCACCTCGGACGAATGAAAGGAAGATCCAAAGTCATGTTCTCCCACCTCTTCAAAAACACGGTGATTCTCGCGGCCCTGTGCGGCGTTGCTACTGGCGCGGAAACCTACCGGCTCGCTTCGGGCCTTCAACTGCAAGCCCCGTCTGATTGGGCCGTCACGGTGGCATCGGCCGAGGGAGGCTTAGCAACTCTCGCCCCGCGCGGACACGATGTCGAATGGGAAACCTACTTTGTAGGTATCCTCTCGGAACCCGGCGCCACTGGCATTGGTGATCCCAGCGCAATGCTCGATTCCATCACCAAAACGTTTCAAGTCTGGCGTCTGAAAACGAACGGTCCGCCGACACCGATTGCCACCGCCAGCGGTTCCGACGGTCGTCTGCATTCCTTCCGCGCCATGCGCGGTATTGTGCCAGTGGCCATCGACATTCACTTGGTCGATATCGGCGGCGGAAAGGTTGCGGGATTGATGGCCGTCGGACGTCGCGATCTCATTGAGCGCCGGGCCGCAGGTGCCTTGGGAATCGCGTCGTCGTTGCGCGCCGCTCTCGTCGCAGCCCCTGCCGCTCCAATGGTCGTGCCCACTTCTTTGCCTTCGAGCCACTCTTCGCCGCCGCAGTCGCGGATCGCCAAAGAATGGACCGAACGCCTGCGTCACCACAAGCTGGTCGCCTTCAGTTCCTACTCGAGCGGTGGTTCCGGCGGTGGAATGAACAGTCAGAGGACGCTTCGCCTCTTCGACAATGGATCGTTCTCGTACAACTCTTCCAGTTCCGTGTCCATCTACGTTCCTGGCGCGAACGCGTCCTCGGCGGATCGTAGCGCGGACCAAGGCCGCTGGAATATCGTCGAACGCGACGACAGAGCCATCCTGGAACTCGCTTCGCGCAACGGTGGCGTTGACCGATTCACGCTCTCTAGAGAAGACACCAAGACGTTTCTCAATGGCCGTCGCTGGTTTGTGGTCGGCATCGACGAGTGAGACTCGGCCTCAATGAAACGAGATCGCTTTCAATATCCCGATAGCAGCGCGGACAACCTACAGCCCTTCGCTCACCATCGGCGGTTTCCGGTAGCCTGCCAAATGTGCCAGTGCTGGTGTCGTTGCTGGTTCGCCTCATATGGATCGCGCGATCGGCACAACGTGCTCGCCACGAGTGGCAAGGCTGTTGAAGCAGGCGGTGGATTCATCCCAGTCAAGGGAGTCACGGGAACCTTGTTGAACAAGCGGCATTTGGCGATGCAGGTGGTTCGTCAGGCCAAGAACATGCAGGTGATCGTGGTTGTTGAGCGTCGATCGCATCGATAGCGATGTGGAGGCTTGGTTGGACGCTCGGGGACGAGAGTATGCGCCGCTTCGATCGGTAGTGCGGATAGAATGCAAGGGTGCTTTCTCTTGCTCTCTTCCTACTGTTCGCGCAACAACAGGATCGTCCCATTCCGCCTCCCGGCGTGGCGGTTCCGCCCGAAGAACGTGCCGCGCTCGAAGCCGGTATCGCTCAACTTGACCTCGCGCTGAAGCCGGTGGAGAAAAATGCTCTCGCGACGGATATCCGCATCTTTCGCGATGCCGTACGAACTGCCCTGCAACACAACGAATTCTTCAACGTCAATGAATTCGTGAAAGCGCGGGCATTGCTAAGCGCCGGTATGGATCGCGCGCAAGCCTTGGCAAAAGGCGAAGCGCCGTGGGCCTCACAATCCGGGCTCGTCGTCCGCGGCTATGTTTCCAACATCGACGGCAGCGTACAACCCTACGGCCTCGTGATCCCGTCGTCGTGGACGCCCACCCGAAAAGGCCGGTGGCGTTTGGATACCTGGTTCCATGGCCGCGGCGAGACGCTGTCGGAAGTTAATTTTCTCGACGAGCGTATGAAGCGTGCCGGCGAATTCACACCGCGCGATACTTTTGTGTTGCATCTTTATGGTCGCTATTGCAATGCCAATCGATTCGCTGGCGAAGCAGATCTTTTCGAAGCCTTGGCGGATGTCAAGAAGCACTACGCGATCGACGACAATCGCATCCTCGTGCGTGGATTCTCAATGGGCGGCGCCGCGGCTTGGCACTTCGCGGCGCACTACCCCGGCTTATGGGCCGCCGCCGCGCCCGGTGCGGGTTTTTCGGAAACCACGGGATTTCTTCGGCTCAAGCCGAGCGACTTTCCCGACTGGCAGCGCAAGCTCTGGAGACTCTATGATTCCACCGATCACGCCCTGAACTTCTACAACTTGCCCTTGGTGGCGTACTCTGGCGAGATCGATGGACAGAAGCAGGCTGCCGATGCGATGGCGGTGGCGCTCGCTAAAGAAGACATGGACATGACGCATGTCATCGGCCCGAATACGCCGCATCGCTATCATCCGGATGCAAAGGTGGACATTGATCGAAGGCTTGACGCTCTCGCCGTTATTGGCCGCGATCCCTATCCGCCCGAGATCCGCTTTGTAACGTACTCGCTCAAGTACAACCGCATGAAGTGGCTCGTTGTCGATGGACTCGAACAGCACTGGGAACAAGCCCGCGTGATCGCGAAGCTCGCCAACGGAGGGATCGACGTGAAGACCGCGAACGTATCCGCGTTGACACTCGATTATGGAGCGGGCGGCGCTCCATATCCGCTTTCCTTTAAGCCGGTCGTGACGATTGACGGTAGGATGCTGACCTCGCCCCCGGCAAAGACCGATCGCTCCTGGCGCGTCTCGTTTGTGAAATCCAATGGCGTTTGGAAGCTTGGTATCCCCGAAGGTCTTCGCAAGAAACATGATTTGCAAGGGCCAGTCGATGACGCGTTCATGAGCCGTTTCGTGATGGTCACGCCTTCCGATGCGCCGATGTCGAAGGCCGTCGGCGATCGCATCGCGGCCGAGCAGACGCGTGCAATTCGGGAATGGCGCAAGCAATTTCGCGGCGATGCGATGGTCAAAAAAGATTCGGAAATCACAGATGCGGAGATCGCGTCGTCGAATCTGGTGCTGTGGGGCGATCCACGCAGCAACCGTGTGCTGGCCAGGATAGCGGCTAAACTGCCGGTGGAGTGGACCGAAGCCGCTGTCAAGTATCGCGGCCAGAGTTACGACGCGGCAACCCACATGCCCATACTCATTCTCCCCAATCCTCTGAATCCTGCGAAATATGTCGTGCTTAACAGTGGATTCACGTTCCGCGAGTTCGACTATCTCAACAACGCCAGGCAGCATCCGCATCTGCCCGACTGGGCAATAATCGACGTCACCGCGCCAGCGGACGGCAAACGCCCGGGGCGCATCGCCGCCGCGGGATTCTTTGACGAGAAGTGGCAGTGAAGCGGGCCGCTGCTCAGAAATCTGTTGACGCGAACTCAACGGTGTATGCAACCGTACTCGTGCCGCGCTAGTCTAATGATCAGATCCTCAATCAGGTTTCTTGGAGAACGACTCGTGAAGTACTGTGCCTTTGCCCTGGTATTTATGACCGCTGCGTTTGCAGCCAATAGTGCGACCCCCACCTTTTCGAAGGATGTCGCGCCAATCCTTTTCGATCGTTGCGTCGGTTGCCACCGGCCCGGCGAAGCAGGCCCCATGGCTTTGCGGACTTACAAAGAAGTCCGCCCTTGGGCCAAGGCAATCAAGAATTCGACGACCACCCGCACAATGCCTCCCTGGCACGCGGATCCGTCGCAGAAGCACTTTTCCAACAATCGCCGCTTGACCGACGAGCAGGTGCAGACCATCGCCAAGTGGGCCGATGATGGCGCACCCGAAGGCAACGCGAAGGACATGCCGAAGATGCCGGAGTTTGCCGACGGTTGGGTGATTGGCAAGCCGGACTTTACCGTTGACACGGGTGCCGACTTTAAGATCCCCGCGGAAGGCGTGATCAGCTACAAATACTATACGGTCGATCCGGGTTTCACCGAAGACAAGTGGGTGCAGTCTGTAGAAGTGCGCCCTGGGCAGCGCTCGCAGGTTCATCACATCCTGGTGTTCGTGCTCGAAGGCGGCCAGCGCGTGACGCGCGCAGGCGAACAGTTCAGCGACATGCTCATCGGTTACGCTCCCGGTGTTCCGTCGATCGTCTTCGACAATGAAACCGGATTCCTGGTCAAAGCAGGTTCGAAATTCCGATTCCAGGTGCACTACACATCGAATGGCAAAGAAGCCGTCGATCGCTCGGTGCTTGGACTCAAGTTCCGCGATAGCGCTCCTAAGTACCGCGCATATTCCGGCAGTGCCACGCAGTTCCGCTTCCAGATTCCCCCCGGTGCCGACAATCATGAAGTGAAGGCTTCCTGGACCTTCCGCGAGGATGTCACTCTGCTCGACCTCACGCCGCACATGCACTTGCGCGGCAAAGCGTTCAAGTATGTGTTGACGTATCCCGATGGCCGCACCGAGAATTTGCTCGATGTTCCCAAGTACGACTTCAACTGGCAGTTGAGCTACATCCTTGCGGAACCGCGCATCATTCCCGCAGGTTCGAAGATCGACGCAACAGCTTGGTACGACAACTCGGCGAACAACAAGTACAATCCGGATCCCACCAAGGCCGTGCGTTGGGGCGATCAGACATTCGAAGAGATGATGATCGGCTTCTTCAACTACAAGGTTCCGGTGCAACAGGCTCCCCCGGCTGCAAAAGGTTCCGCGTCGAGCGCCGGCGGCGGACAGTAAGCCATCGGTTCAAAAGTGACCATCGAAGCGGCCTCTCGGGGCCGCTTTTCTTCTGTATTCTGCCTACAAATGGTCGTTGTGCGCCAACGCGTGAGTATGCCTAGTTTACGCCGCCACGATGATTCGCGATGAACTCATCGTCAATCTGTTTGCGGCCCTCATAGCCCTCCGTAAGTCCGTGCCAAAACTGGATCTCGGACTCGCCCTTCTTCCAGCACAGATGCACTTCTTGCCCATGATAGAGCGTCGGAAAATCTACCAGGCCAAGGTCGAGATCCTTCACTTGGCAGCCATACGCTTCCAAGTTCTCTGAGGATTCTTTGATCGCGATGGCCGCCGTCTCTTTGCGGCTGCGGATCCGCAAAATGTCGCCCGGGTGAATCATGCTGCCACCCATCATGTTGATCCGTGAATTGAGCTGTCGCAATTCGCCGTTCGCCGCATCGAAGATCTTCTTGGATGCAAGAATCGAGTCCATCGAAACATCGATTTCAGGGATCAGGCTTTGCGCTTCGTCGAGTGTAAAGTAGCGAGACATCGCTACCTTTCAGAGTGACACGATTCTGTTACTCGGCGTAGATATTGATGGCTCCGACGCCGCCTTTGATATCCAGGCGGATCGTAACCGGCGCGTGCTTCTTGTAATTCTCGTTGACGTAGCGTCCGCCTTCTTCCTTCAGTCCAGTCGTATGGATGCCGCCAATACCGCCTTTGGCATCCGCCACGATCGCCACGTCCTTGGGAAGATAAATGGTCGCCTCTCCGACCCCGCCGCGGATGTTGACGCTGTAGTCTTTCTTGGGTGTTCCACGCAGATCCATCTTCACTTCACCCACACCCATGTTCAATTCCAGGCTGCGGATGTTCGACGATCCCAACTTGATGTCCGCCTCGCCAACGCCGAACTTGAAGTCATAGTCGGTGGCCACTGCGTCGTTCATTCTGATATCCCAGCGGTTCTTCATGCCGTCTCCGAACGAAGCCTTTGAGGTCGATTTCTGTTCGATCTTGAGCGTGCCGCGAAAGCCCGTACTCGAGTAATCGATGTAAGGTTTCCACGAAGGTACATTGAATTCGCAGATCACCTCCGCAAGTTTCGACGAGCCTCCAGACACTTTCAACTCGCCTACCCCCATATGGAATTCGGCCTTCACGATCTCGCTTTTGTCCAGATCGAAACTCTTTGAGAGTCGCTCCATCGGGCCAGTTGGCTCGTGCACACAGCCTGTGATGGCAAACGCAACGGCGGAAAGAACGAATGCTCTCATGAAAATCTCCTACCGATGGTACGACAAATCAACAGTCCGAGTTCGTACAATGTGGACATGCTTCTTACACGGCGAGAAACCTTGCGCATGCTTACTGCGAGCGGTGTTGCCGCTTCGACACTCGGCTTGATCTCGAACGCCCAGGTTGTTTCCAGCACGCCAGCCACGCCGCTGTCGATGCCAGGACTCCATAAAGGCAAGGTTGTTGCCGTGCGCAATCCACGTTCCCATGTTGGAGGTGCCTTTCAGCAGCAGCCCATCCAAGCCATGATCCGCCGCGGCATGATGGAACTCACGGGAGCCCCCGACTGGCAGTCCGCCTGGCGCCAATTCTTCGACAAAACCGATGTTGTCGGAGTCAAGTTCAATCCCGTTGGCAGGCCCGTTGTTGTTGGCAGTCGCGAAGTGTTCAACGAGATCTTTACAGGCCTCGAAGCCTGCGGGATCCCTCGCAGGAACATCGTCGCTTACGACCGTTACCGCTCTGAATTCTTCACCGCGGGCTTCGATAAGTGGCTGCCAGAAGGCGTCCGCATCATGTGGGCGGCCGAAGGCTACGAAGAGTTTCAGATGGACATCGAGGGCTACGATCCCGATCACTACTTCGACATTCCCTTGACGACGCCCGGCTATCCGATGACAAATCCACGCAATCGCCGCTCACATGCCGCGAAGTTCATCACACAGGAAGTCTCAAAGCTCGTCAACGTGCCGCTGCTCAAAGATCATGCGTCCGCTGGCGTCACCCTCGCGCTCAAAAATCTGTCACACGGCTTTGTGAACAATGTCTTCCGCTCTCATTCCACTCGCACGTTGAATGCTTGTGGAGCATTCATTCCAGCCGCCGTGTCGATTCCCGCGATTCGCAACAAAGCGGTGCTGCACATTCTCGATGGCATCAAGGCGATGTACCACGATGGTCCTCAGGGCGTGAAGGCTTACGGCGAGAACAAGCACGTCTTCGAACATCACACGATGTACTTTGCGACCGATGCTGTGGCTTTAGACACGATCTGTGCACCTGAAGTGGACAAGGCTCGCTTGGCGCGTGGATACAAATCCGTTGCCGAAACAGTGGATCCGGGATTCGTCCGCCGCCAGCCGGAACATATCGAAATCGCCGGTGCATTGGGCTTAGGTGAGTCCGATCCAAAGAAGATCGAGACGGTTCGAGTCGAGCTTACTTAGCGGTCTTGCGCTTGATCACGCTCTCTGTGGGTTTCTGTTCCACGCCGTCCACGATCAACTTCTCGTTCGCCGAAAAATAGATCAGTTCTCGCCCCGTGGTGCGCCCCTTGATGCTGTCGATCAACAATGGCGTGCCGCCGAGCAGCACAATTTTCTCTTCATCCGGATAATAGTCCGCATGTTCGGATGTGCCGGTGCGCGTACGCTTCTGGGGAGTCACAGCCGATTGCACGATCTCCACGCTGCTATCCACAACCACCCGGCTCAACGACGACTCTTCCGACGAATCGTTGAGATACGCGCGGATCTGTTGCCCCTTCACATTCAGTCCCGGACGCGTCAATACTGCGCCTTCGCGATAGTGCGCCACGCGATCCGCCTCCGTATAGATCAGTTCCGGAGCCTTCACAATCGTAAACACGGGCGCAGTCTGCACTGGCGGTTTCGCCTTGGCGTTCGCAGGCTTTTTCTTCTTATCTTCCGAGCGATCGGCGAACTGCGAAACCACATTGCCATTCGCCCGCAGCACTTCATTCTCGCGATCGATCTCAATGCGATCGGCCGTTACACGATTCGAACCCTGCCACGTCACCGCGTTGCCTTCATAGCGGATCATCCGGTTATTGTTGAGAGACGTCATCTTGCGCGCGGTCGCCTGCGTCGGATCCTCGTGACTCATCATCGCCGTCGTCGCCTTGCCCGGCTTCTTGTCCGGCAGTCGTGTGGATGTCACGTTGCCCTCAGCGATGAACTCGCCTGTCTTTTGATTCAACTGCACCGTATTGCCTGTTGTGGATCCTGTCGGATCCCACACTCGCGCCGCGCCAGTCAACAAGATCATCTCAGTCGCCTGATCCATGTCCGCTTTCGCTGACCGGGCCTTGCGATCGCCAGCTTCGTATTGAAAATCCTCGTTCTGACGCAGTTTCGCCAACTGCCCTGATTTCGGATCGAACTCCGCTTCGAGCCTACGGCTCGACGTAACGATGAAGGGTTCGGGTTTCTTCGCGCCCGGCTTTGGCGCAGGCTTCGTACGTGTCGTGGCCTTCGTCGTTTCGAAGTGATCGATCTGATTCTCTTTGCCGTAACGCACCAGAAATCGTTCGCCATCCAACCAGCGATGCGGCTGCGTCACGCGGTTGGGAATCAATTCCAATGACGACGGCGCAGCGGTTTCTGCGCGGTCGATCTCTTCGCCACCTGCGCGCATGAATAGTTCAACCACTTCGCTCTTGATCACCCGAGTCTCGCCCGCATTCACCAATGGCGAGGAAACCAGCACCGCTTTGCCTCCCGCGTATGCCTTGGTGAGAGTCGATTCCTTCTTGCCCGGCTCGAAATCCATCACGACTTTGTCGCAAGTCACGGCGGTACGCGAAGTCTTGGTGACCGAATCGAGCATCGCTTTCGTATCCCCGGTGATCTTGGTCACTTGACCTTCGGGAGTCATGTTCATCACTAGCGAATCGGCTCCGAACTCAAGTTTCCGCTTGCCTGGATCGTCCTGCACGCCCCTCGCCTTCTGCGTTTCGACGATGTCGATGCGGCCTTCTTTGAGCTTGACGACGGTCGCTCCGGCGTCCATATCGAGCCCGCCACGATGCAGCTTCGCCCAAGGCAGCAGATAGACCATCGACTCCGTTTCGCGATACACCGCGTTGTCGCTCTCGATCCGCATCGGAAGTGCATCCTTCGACGCACCTTTCCAGATGAGTTCCACATTCTTGTTGAGATGAAGTTCACGTAAGGAAGTATCGTAAAGCGCACCCGTGCTCTTGCCCGAGCCGCGGTCGAATTCGAAAGTCACATCGCGTTGCGTGTGCGCTTTGCCCGAACGCTCAAACCAAACTCCCGACGTGACAATCTTGATCAAGCGCCCGGTTGGCTCAGCACCTTCGGGCACATCCATGAAAATCTCCACCGCGCCGTCGGCATAGAGCGTCTCTGCCTTCTGATCGAACTCGGCTTTTGCGGTCTTGATGCGGTCGTACTGTTTGCCGTCTTTGTGCGGAATTTCCAGCGTCACGCCTTCGAGTTCGACCTTTGAGGAATCCTTCATTTGGCGAAAGTTCTTCGCGCGCATGCGAGCCTTTTCGCGGCCTTTTTCAGACTGTGTGAACGTCCACTCTTCCGACTGGATACTGACGCCGTCGGGTAGCACGGAGGCGGGTTTGGGGGCGACCTGCGTCTGGTCTTCAGTGCGCGTTTGATAAGTGCGGGCGACAAAGCCGACGAGCACAACGATTGCTAGGAGAATCAGCCAACGGAGACCACGCATGCAGAATCACCTTCAGGATACCGGTTCGGGAGACAATGTTGTTGAATGGACATTCCCGGGTTCCTCTTTGTCGACCATGTCGCCCTCGCCGTTCCGCGCGGCGAATTGGCTGCACAGGTCGCAGCTTATCAGTTGCTCGGCTTTGTGGAAGTGCATCGAGAAGATGTACTGGGCGGCGATCAGGTGCGCGAAGTTCTGCTGCGCGTGGGTGAGGGTCCGAATCTGATTCAGTTGCTGGAACCGCTCAATGACGAGTCGCCTGTGCAGAAGTTGCTCGAACGCAACAACGGCAAGGGCGGGTTTGCACATGTGGCGTTTCGTGTTCGCTCAGCGCAAGTGGCTTACGATCACATGGCCGCCAATGGATTCCGATTGATCGATGCGGCCCCGAGGCCTGGCTCGCGCGGAACGACTGTTTTCTTTGTGCATCCGAAAACGCCATTTGGCTATCTGATGGAAATTGTCGAGGATCCTGCCCATCATGTTCAATGAATTTCCAGAGGTCACGCGCGAACAGTGGGAAGCGGTTGCTGCGAAAGACTCACCTCGCTTCGCGCAGATGATGCATGGTCCGGACAGCGCTGTGGACACGAAGCAGCCTTGGCGGCCAGCAGATTGGGAAATCCTGGAAGCGGCGCCTGACGGGCTGTTCGAACTCGCCGACGCTGCTCCGGTTGTTCAGTTGCGCGATGCTCTCGCCAGTGGTGCAACAGCCTTTCTCGTTCCCGTCGATACCCACTATTTCGAAGAGATCGCCAAGTTTCGCGCGCTGCGTCGATTGTTCGATGCGCCGATCCGCATCGTCGCCATCACCGGACGTGTGCATCAAACCATTTATGATCCACATGTGAATCTGCTGCGTGCCACGACCTGCGCGATGTCCGCGATCATCGGTGGATGCGATGCGCTGGTCGTGCGAAGGTTCGATGAATTGCGCGGAAAGGAAAGCAGTGAGTTGGCGCGACAGCTCGCTTTGAATACGCAGTTGCTGTTGCGCGAAGAAGCGGGCTTTGGCGGGCTCGTCGATCCCGCCGCCGGATCCTGGTATGTCGAATCGCTGACCCAACAGCTCATCGACGCTGGGCGCGGCGACGCATCGCCAGCAGAAGGTCGACGCGAACTGATCGGCGTCACGAAGTATGCGGATCCCAATGAAACTGCACCCCCGGGAATCGAAGTCAGCGAAGGCCGCGCTGCGACAGCATTCGAAAAGCTGCGCGTCGCTGCCGAAGGTTCGGGACGCCAACCGCGGATTCGGATCATCCTCGGGCAAGACGTGAGAATGAGCCGGGCTCGTGCCGATTTCGCGCGAT
>CAZCPL010000088.1:21473-21957 GCA_964500255.1 uncultured Solibacteraceae bacterium
GCTTCAGAGTTGCCGAGCCAGCGGATTTCGGTGTCCTCTGTGCCGCCGATGCCGAGTATCCTGCCCTCATCGCAGCCGAAACAAATCTGCCTCTCATTGTTGCGGGTCCCGAAACCGTCGGAGCCTTCGATTTCGTCAATCTCAAATCCAACATCGTCGACAAGCTGAAAGCCTGGCATCGGCATCTGGGGATCTCACAATGAACTTCGCCTCCGCCGCCGGAATCCCGCCTTTTCTTCGCGGACCCTATGCCACCATGTACGCGACGCGCCCATGGACGATCCGCCAGTACGCTGGCTTTTCCACTGCCGAAGAGTCCAACGCTTTCTACCGTCGCAATCTTGCGGCTGGGCAACAAGGCGTCTCTGTCGCCTTCGATCTCGCCACGCACCGCGGCTACGATTCCGACAATCCGCGCGTTGTCGGCGACGTCGGTAAAGCTGGCGTTGCAATCGATTCCGTTGAGGATATGAAAATTTTGTTT
>CAZCPL010000089.1:0-21952 GCA_964500255.1 uncultured Solibacteraceae bacterium
TCCTTGGGCCTCACGCAGCCTCTTGAGCCCCACAAGCGTGCGACCCACCGCGCTGCAGGCGATCGCCTCATCGAGTTTTTCCTCCGCCGACGCCCGGCCGCCTTCGAGCACCACCGAGATTTCCAACAGTCTGCGGCGCGCGCGCAAACTCTCGTCGAGCTTTCCGGACTCCTGCAGGAGCCAACCCAGAGTGCTGAGTCCAAACTTGAGACTAGCATTGGCACTGGTATTTTCGGGATCCTCCTCGAGCATAGCTTCTGCCAAATCCACGCCGTCCCGAAGCCCCAGAGCTTCCTGAATCAGCCCCTGATGGGCGTAAATGATCGGAGCCCGAGTCAGAACGGCGACCTTCACACCGCGGCAGGACCATTCTTCGCAAGAAGCTTCCCTAACGGACCGGACTGCTTCCTTCGCTTGCGTAAGGGCTTCCGCGCCCAGCTTTGCATCTCCGAAGCCGAAGGTGTCGGTGACGTCGGCAAGTTGCATCCGAGTCAACGCGATCCCTCGCCGGTCGAGGGGCCGATAGGGGAGCTTTTCGTGTTCGGCCAAGGCCTTTCTTGCGTTATCGATCGCCATGGGACCTCTGCCCGTCCACGCGCCGAGCCTCGACAGTTCGAACAGCAACATGACGCGTTCCGGCCGGGCGGCCTCTTCGGTGGAGGTGCCGCTTAGGGAATCGAGCAGGCGCAGACTCTCGTTGAGCGAGGATTCGGAATCTTTGAGCTTCCCTGTGTTCGTTTGGCTCCAACCCAGCCGACGCGCGATGGTGGCCATTTGCAACCGCTCTGAATCGGATATGGGGCCTGTTGCGATCTCGCGCCACAGTGACCAAGATCTGCTCAGGCTTTCCTGCGCGTCCAACTGCTCCGACTCGTAGCTTGCCAGCGATCCGTAGGCCGACGCCACCTGCCGTTTCAGCGCGGGGTCTTTGACGGCGTCGGCATAAATGCTGTTCAGATACTGCTTTTCGTTGGCCGCGATTTTACTGCGCAGATTCGTGCTGCCAGTCAGCTTGGATAGTTGGCTTTGATGATCGGCGATCACACTGACCGCGGTCTGCCGCAACTGATCCAACCGTTGGATCTGCGCCCGCCCGTCGTGAATCGTCTTGACTCCGATGATGGCGAGCACCGCCACGCAGACCGCAGCCGCCAGGGACCCTCCGGGATGACGTCGCACGAACCGGCTAATACTGCACCAAAGCGCGCCGTCGCGCGCCTTGACGGGAAAACCCTCCAGATACCGCCGCAGATCGGCAGCGAGATCGGTGGCCGATGCATACCGACGTGCGGGATTCCGTTCCAGCGTCTTGATTACAATGGCATCCACGTCGGCATCCAAGCCTTTGGCGTGCATACTCGGCTTGGCGACATCCGATTCGGCAACCAAACGCGCGGACTCCAGGATGTTGAGTCCCGTCAAATCGTGCGGCGGCTTGCCTGTCAATATCTTGTAGAGCACCGCACCCAGTGAATAAATGTCGCTCGAAAGCGAGGAAGGTTCACGCAGCAGTTGTTCCGGGCTTGCGTAGGTGGGGGTCAACGCGGCGTGTGCGCCCTGGTGGGTCTGGTCGGAGGATTGCGCTTGATCTCCAAGCAGCTTGGCGATTCCAAAGTCCAGGACTTTCGGCAGGCCGCCGGGTGTCACCAAAATGTTCGAAGGCTTCAGATCGCGGTGCGCTACCTGATGCAGGTGCGCCGCCGCCACCGCTTCCACAACCTGCAAAAACATCCGGATCTTGTCGCGAACCGGGCTCGCAGGCTGGAACTCATCGATGGGACAGCCGCCTTCGACATATTCCATCACCAGATACGGCGTGCCCGCCTGCGTTTCGCCGCCGTCGATGGCCCGCGCGATCGAAGGATGTTCGAGCATTGCGACAATGCGCCGCTCGTCGTGAAAGCGCCTTACCGCCTCGGGACCGGCAAATTCCCGATTCAGTTTGAGCGCGGCATATTGGGAAAAGACGCCATCGGCCCTCTCCACCAGATACACCCGGCCCATGCCGCCTTCGCCCAGAAGACGCAGGATTTCCCACGGCCCAATCCGCTGACCGACCAGCGAATCTTCAATGATTAGGGGCGAAACTACCGGCGCGCCAAAGAACTCATCGTCTTCCGAGTAGCTCCGGCAAACCTCAAGGACTTGGGCTCGTAGGCTGTCCTCACCCGTACATTCGCGAGCGAGAATCGAGTCCCAGTCCGGAGTGGGGGAATCGAGCAGGAGCGAGGCCACATCGGAGACGCGCTTCCACTGATATTCGGACTCTTGTGCAGACGACACCGCTATCCTCTTACTGGCTGAATGCTTCGAGTCCACGCGCTGTGCTGGTCACACCCAAGTGTACTATTGTCCGGAGCACTTCCCTTTGCTGGGACGAATCCGAACGGGCAAACCCACGATGTTGTCCGCGCCTCAGACGCCTGCGCCACCGGCCGCCGATGCGCGATGCCCGGTTCCGTGGCGAGCCAAGGCTCGGCGCCACACTCAATCCGCCAAAGCATCCGCCGAGCGCGGGCAACCACCAGCAAGAGTCCGCAGTTGCGGAATTCCTGCCTCGCGCGCCACCGCTCGACGCCTTCCCGATTGCTCCGTCCGGTGGGAAGACCTGACTCACAAAAAAATCACCCTCCGTGGCACCTTTCCACAACTTTCTACCAGTATCTATGTGGAGCCGCCGGACGCCAGAGATACTGGCCGGTTGCTCCGGTCCTTCTGCAAATATTTGCAGAAGGGACAACAAGCAAGGGAGGGTTTCACTCATGATCAAGGATGCTCGACGGTTAGCGGTTCAGGCGACAGGAAGATATCGAATGATGACGACACTCGTGGCTGCCGCGCTGGGTGTGGCGTATGGCCACGCCCAGGTTGTCAATGGCGATTTCTCGCAGCCCGCTGTGAAAGGGATTCAGTTCCTCGCTCAGGATAAGGTCACAGGGTGGAAGACCAATGACTCGAAGGGGCAGATCGAGATCTGGGAGAGTGGTGCGAAAGTGGGTTCGGGGCCTGTCTTCAATACTCCTCCCGGAAGCAAACAATTCGCCGAGGTCAATGCCAATAGCCACGGCACGCTATCCCAGGAGGTGCGTGGTATCAGCGCCGGGAACCAATACGGGTTCTCTTTCTGGCATCGCGGGAGGCACAGCGCCACGGAAGAAGACTCGATCGAAGTAACCGTGAAGGATGGTGCCAATGTTTGGAAGAAGACCTACAGCACTACGAATGCGGCTTGGAAGCAATACACTGCCATTGTGGGAACCAAGAACGGCGATGGTCCGGTTATGCTCTCTTTCCAAGCTAAATCCACTGCAAGCAATGATCCCACCATTGGAAACTTTTTGACCGGCATCAAGCTCGATGCATCTGTCAAGCCGCCACCATGCGTGGCAAATGCGGCGGGCGACTATCAATGGACCACAGACAACACCAAAACAACTCAGGGCAACGGAAAGCTAGAGAATGTCGGAGTCGTCAAGCTTACTGCCGACCAAAAGGCCGTCAACCTGGTTGGTGGGCGCGATGGGAGGAAGGGTACCTGGCAGATCACGAACGATTGCCAGGTGACCATCGACTGGGAGAACGGAAAATATTTCGACCGGTTGACATTGAATGCCGATGGCAAACAAATGACTGGGAAAAACCAAATCGGCACGATCATTACGGGTAAGAAGTAACCAATGTCCTAACATCTGCGGCAATTCCAGCGCGGCGCGCCCTTCACATGAGGCGCGCCGCGATCAATTTCCGCTGTCGCCTAAACTTGTTGGCCCACTGCGCTACTTGGACTGCTTTGCGAATTCCACCGCGGTGGAGTCTCCTTAGGCAGCCGGGAAGACGAGATCGGCGAGATGCCTCGCTTTTGAGGAGACTTGCAAAGGCGGTCCGGAAGCTGCCTGAGAAGAAGTACTCCGTAAATCTCAATCTCAAGAATGTGAAGGGACTCTCGTCATCTGAAGTAGGGAAACCCGTCCGCATCAGGCGTCTGCTAGAATGCGGACGGGTATGGTGGTTGCTAACAACATAACAGTTCTCCTGCGGGCCTGGGGCTCTGGCGATCAGTCTGCTTCCGACGAACTGTTCCAGTCCATCTACAGTCAGTTGCGTCTGCTTGCCAGGCACCATCTGCGCTTCCGCCCCGGCGTGACCCTTACCCCGACAGTCCTGATCAACGAAGCCTTTCTGGAACTCGCCTCGACCCCCCGCGACGACTGGCGGGATCGTGTCCAGTTCTTTGCATTCACTGCGACCGTCATGCGTCGGCTGATGAGCGCCCACGCCCGCCGCCGCCGCGCCGGCAAACGGGGTTCCGATGCCGTCCATGTTGCCTTCGATGAGTGCGCCTTCCCCGTGTTCGATCGGGGCTTGGACGCAGCAAAGCTCGACGACGCGTTGACAGAGCTCGAGAAGCTCGCACCTGCGCAGGCCCGCGTTGTGGAACTTCGGTTCTTCGGCGGCTTGAACGTTGAAGAGGTGGCAGGTTATATGGGGGTATCCGAGCGAACCGTGTTACGCCAATGGGGGCTGGCAAAGGCATGGCTGGCCTCGGAACTCGGACCTTCTCCCTCTTCCAACTCGTCATCCTAGGCCTAGGGAAAGTTGCGCGGTCAGCCGCCTTGTTCCCCGGAATGCTACTTTCAGAAAGAATGCTCAACTCGTCGATCTTCCGCGAAAACGATATTCGCGGCATCGCCGATGTGGACCTGCCCAGCGATGGCATCGTCCTTCTCGGCCAAGCTCTTGGAACCTATATTCAACGCCAGTCCGGCAATCAGGTCAACGTGGGCCGCGATGTGAGGCTTTCGTCCGATCGCCTGCGCGATGCTCTGGTGGCGGGGCTGATGAAGTCGGGCTGCGATGTCATCGATACCGGCTGCGTACCCACGCCCGTTTTGTATCATTCCTGCGAGAATCTGCAATCGCACGGCGGTGTCATGATCACGGGTTCGCACAATCCGTCGGAATACAATGGCTTCAAGACCGTTTGCGGAACGGGCACGATTCACGGCGCTGAGATCCAGTTGCTGCTGAAGATGATCCAAACCGGCGATCTGAAAGAGGCCACTGGCACCGTTCGCGAAGTGGATGCGGTGACGCCGTATGTGGACGATATCGCCTCGCGGTTCGAATTCAAACGGCGCGTAAAGGTTGTGCTCGATGCCGGCAACGGCACTGCGGGACCTGTGCTGCACCGTATTTTCGAGAAGTTGAATTGCGATGTGACCGAGCTGTACTTCGATATGGATGGCAACTTTCCGAACCATCATCCGGACCCGACTTTGCCCGTGAATCT
The DNA here is from genome assembly GCA_964500255.1 of uncultured Solibacteraceae bacterium. Taxonomy (GTDB): domain Bacteria; phylum Acidobacteriota; class Terriglobia; order Bryobacterales; family Bryobacteraceae; genus F-183. The sequence goes on from CAZCPL010000089.1 coordinate 5,291, forward strand.
GCAGGTGTTGATGCAGACCGTCCGCGAGAAGCAGGCGGATTTCGGCATGGCTTTTGACGGCGACGCCGATCGAATCGGCACGGTGGATGAGCATGGCGACGTGATCTACGGTGACATGCTGATGCTGATTTTCGGTCGCGAGATTCTTACCCGCAAGCCGGGCGCGACGTTCATCAGCGAGGTGAAGTGCTCGCAGATCCTCTACGACGAACTGAACCGTCTTGGCGGACGCGCCATCATGTGGAAAACCGGCCATTCGCTGATCAAAACTAAGATGAAGGAAGAGCATGCGGAACTGGCGGGCGAGATGTCGGGACACATCTTTTTCGCCGATCGTTACTACGGTTTCGACGATGCTCTTTACGCCGCCTGCCGCCTGATTGAGATTGTCGAGCAGAGTGGCAAGCCGCTTTCGGCGCAACTCGATGGGGTTCCGAAAACAGTGACGACGCCGGAGATTCGCGCCGATTGCGCGGACGATCGGAAGTTCGGCATCGTGCAGCGGGTGAAGGCGTACTTTCAGGGCAAGCGCGAGGTCAACGACATCGACGGCGTGCGTGTGAAGTTTGAGCACGGCTGGGGATTGTTGCGAGCCTCCAATACGCAGCCTGTGCTGGTGATGCGCTTTGAGGCGGAAACCCCCGGGCAACTCGCCGCCTATCGCAAAGAAGTGGAAGATGCTTTGGAAGCCTGCCGCTAAAACATATGTGGCCCGATCTGTTTCATGTCACCAGTTTCAATACGTTGGCCTCAGCGCTCAACGTCTTGACGGCGATGATCACTCCGGCGCTTTTGTTGTCCGCCACCGGAACCTACATTCTGGCCACCACCAGCCGTCTGGGCCGTGTGGTGGACCGGATGCGGCTGGTGTCCGATAGAGTCGAAGCCCTGTCGTTGAATGAGCAGGCCGGGATGCGCGTCGAGCGAATCGAAGATTACCGTGCGCAAATGAGGCGTTTGCGGGTGCGGCTGGGGCTGCTGCAGAACGCGGTGATCTCACTGTATTCGGCCGCGCTGACCTTCATTCTCTGCAGCGTCGCCATAGGTGTAACAGCGGCCATAAGTCTCAAGTTGTACTGGCTTCCGGTTGTGCTGGGTCTGGTGGGAGCGTGTATGCTGCTGATGGCGTCGATTACGCTGATCCGCGAGGCTCGCCACGCGGTTTCCGATCTCGAACTGGAAAGCGCGTTCTTGCGCAAAGTGGTCCGGCATCACGCCGAACAGTAATGTTTTCTTATGCCTCATTTGGAGAGTCGAAGCATCCAAAATTTACAAGTGACAGTTGCTGGACTCTCTTCGGTTTCGCTGCCGATTACGCAAGTTGGCTTAGCAAGTCGGCGGCCGTATCGACCAAGCCAGATTGCACGACACGGGTTTGTGAACCTCCGCCGATCCTGCAATTCTGGATCGCATCGGCGATGAGCGTGAGACGGCTTTGAGAACCAGCGACATAGCGCACGGGGGCGCGATCGGTTCCTTCGCCGTCCCGGTCCGCGTCTCAAAAGCGAGGAATGGAGCGAGGTCGAAGACTGCCGCGATCCGCGCACCTGATGACGACTGCAGCCCTTGAGCAGAGGGGGTGGAGGTTTTGATGATATCTTTGAGCGGAGTTCGTCGCGTTACAAGTGAGGGAGTTCATGTCGATCCTGCGAATCCGTGAGGCTCAGATGCGGGCGCTCCGCGAAACTACGACCGTCTTCCAAGTGGAGGGCGGGCTCGTTCGCCTGTTTCCTGTGCAATGTCGCGAAATGAGTTCCGCCACGCGGTACGAATTCGCGGAGTCGTCGATAGAAAAGGCGAGCGGCTTTGGTTTCGAACCAGATCAGTATCTCGGCTTTGCCGCTCTGCTGCTGGTTTTCGGCGAATCGTTCTGGGAAGAAGAAGAGTATTCCTGGGCTCGCAACATTCTGGCGGATCCTTGGCTTTGGACCCCTGACCAACGCCTGCACGAACTGCGCGAGGCGAGCGTTCGCCATCTCGCCTCGCTTGCCGAAGAAGAACCGGTTTTCATAGAGCGTATCGGAGAACTTGCATGATTATCGAATCACAGTCCGCTCAGCACATCTTCTTTTGGAAGGAAGACGGTGCGCCGTCGCTCGAAGAGGATTCGGGCACTTGGGAATTCGCCGAACTCGGCTTTGGTTCGACGCAACAGGCGCTGCTGTTTCTGCGGCGATTTGGCGCATTGAGCGAATTCAGGTCACTGCTGACCGAGAGGTTCCCAGGGCAGGTGCATCGTTGGCAAATCGCTGAATTGCTTGCCAAAGTGGCCGATTTGCTGGTGAAGAAGCGTCTCTGCGTGCAGAAACGTTGGAAACGAGCTACTGCGGCGGTCGCAACGCATGGTGAGGCGACCAAGGTTGCGCGGCGCGAGGTGGCGGACAAATTCGACCCGAGGGAGCCTCCCACATTTCTGCCGAATCACGATGGTCCGAATCAGGCGGCAACTTTGGCGGATGCGGCGAGCGGTGGTGAGCCGTTTTGCGAAGAATGCGAGAAAGCACGTGTGCAAATGGCAGGGCCTCCAGCCCCAGCCGAGCCGCAGGAACCGTCGTTTCCACCCAATCATGACAACGACGCCCAAGCGAAATCGCTGATTGACGCTTCGAAAGATGGGACGCCATTCTGCGAGGAGTGCGCCAGGGAGCAGGCACAACAAGCGGCCTGAAAACGCTCCACCAGTGTGTTTTGTGCGATTCACAGCTCGGCTGTCTCTAGGTCTCGATCGCGATCGCTACTTTCTCGAGTTTGCCATTGCGGTCGGCGAATCGCAGCATCCTCGAATCGGTGGGCTTGTCTTCCACCCAAACATGTTCCATCGGCCCGAAGAAACGCCGCGTTTCGTCGGGTAGGCAGGTCGGCAGGTACACGCGCAACACTCGCGGATCCCAATAGCGAAAGAGCATATAGCTGCCAGTCGGACTCTGCACCCTCAGCATGGTGCGAAGATGTTTGCGCAGCGTCTTGATGCCCACGTCGGCTTTGACAAACATGCCCCAGCTCTGGCCAAAGCCATCGTCGATCATGCGAATCGTCGACCGGTCGTCCAACTCCAATTGCACCAGGTAAGGCGCGCTGCGCTGCAAAGGGATCGACAGCTCACCGGCAAACAGGCACTCGTGTTGCAGTCCCGAAAACGAGATTGCGGGATAAATACGGCGATCGCGGCTCGTGTCGATCACCATCCAGACATCGGGACGCTGGCCTTTGGGCCAGAGCTGGTCTCGTATTTGTTCGTAAGGGGTCATGCCTAAAATAGCCTGTTTACGCAAACCATCTCATCGGGATGGGTGGCGAGAAGAAACGTCGCGGTTTTGCGCGGCAGAAGTTGCAGGGGGCGCGCAGGAGTTCCATAGACAGTCCGCGGTCGCGTCGGATCGTAATTGTTTACAACTTTCCCGTCTGCCATCAGAATCACCCACTCGTGACGCCCGCCAGCGTAGATTGCTGCAGCCGCTACCGCATCCGCGGCCAATCGGAACGGCTGCCCCTTTTTGACATTCGAAACCAGCTTGCCGCTTTGCCACTCGATCGACGAAACCAGGTGCTTATCGGCGGGATCGGAAACCAAAATCGAGGCCTTGACCGAGCCGTCGGCGCCCACGGTGAATCCCGGTTCGGATTCCGGCAGCAGCACCGCCCGTTCAATCTTCACGGTCGCCCGAACCTTGCCTTCGCGCACAACTGCCAACACAACTTTGCCTTCCTGCTCACCGGCGAACACCGCGCTGACGTCGAGTTCGTTGGCGAGGAAAGCGCGCCCGCTGACGGGTGTGAACGGCAGTTTGGCTGACCATACTTCCGTCGGCACCCCGCCGCGTGCGATCCTTGTCAATGCTGCGCGCGGCCCTTGCCAACGCAGCAGCAGCGCGTCACTCGCTTGGTTCAGCATTGCCGGGCGCACGAGTGTCCCATCCGCCGCGCTGAGCATGACTGCGGGCGAACCCATTTCCTGCACAGCGACAGAGTCCTTCGATTGCCATCCGTAGCGAGGAATGAACATGCCACCGCTGCGGCTGAAGTTGGTCCACATTCCGACCGCGCCGGTTGCTTCCGCTGGAACCTCAAAAACCTCGTTAAAACTGCCCTTTCCGGATGTTTCGATATCCGGGCTGATTTCCGGTAGAAATGCCTGATACAAACGATTCACTCCAGCGGATTCGGCCATGAATAAGATCCGCATCGAACCGGAACCAGCCTCCGTAATTTCCGGCATCACCTGCGCGGAACGTACCGTTGAACGCAGGATCTCGAATTCCAGCCGATTCGACTTGAGCTGGACCCCACCCGTTTCGAGCTGTGCATAGAGAGTATGTTTGCCCGGTTTCCAATTGTTGACATAGCCCTCGATGGCCAGCGGTTCGTTCATTGACTGGCCGGGAGGCAGGGGCTCCATCGCGGGAGGCCCCGGTCTCACCATGGCGCCAGAGGCGGCGTAGTAGAACACGAATTCCTTGTCGAACGAGGTCCCGGTGAGATGATACGAGAGCGCGCGGTTGGCGTTGCTCGCAATGGCCGGAACCTCGACGGAGGTGCCGCCTCGATTGTGTACTACGACATCGACCCGCAGAGACTCCCGCAGGATAAACCGAGTTTTCGATATCTTCAATTCGAGTTCCATGGAAGTATTCCTTTGAGTCTGGCCCATTGCGAGCAACGCGGTGAGCGCCGCGGCAAACAGCCGGACACGCGCGGTCATTTGTTGTTGTTTCCGTCGGCGCTCAGCTTGCTCTTGTCCCATCCGCGTTGCCGAAGTTGACAGAATCCGCAGAGCTCACGCCCTCCGTCGAGATAGGACATCAGGCAATCGGTCACAGCCCGGTCGTGCGCTTCGTAGTCGTTGTTCGGATCGCCGTCCGGAGCATTGTTTTCGCCGGTATTGCGAGGATGCGGCAGCATCATGTGATGGCCGATTTCGTGGGCAGGTGTGGCTGCGGGACCTTGGGCTCCATAGTCCGTCGAGGGTGCCGTCCAAAGAAACGCGCACTTCTTTCGTCCGCCGGCGGGAAAATCCGCCGCCTGCCCGTCGGTGAAGCCTGCCATCGACTGGATAAGCGATGAATTGATGGAATAATCGACATGAAAGAGCGCGATGCCCTCGTCGGTGGGCATCTTTGAGTTGAAGATCTTCACCAAAGCCGTCAGGGATAGGTCCTGGCAAGTGGATGCATATTTAGCGCTGGTGTCGAGGTTGTTGTCGATGAGCCATTGCGCCTTGCCGCCCGGATAACTGACGAATCCATAGGCCGTATCGAGGGCTGTCGAGAACTCCGAACGGGTACGGAAGTGCAAGCCGTGCTGGCCCGCTGCGTGCTGGTCCACCGTGTCGTCGATCTTGAGCTTGTCCAGTTTGCTCCACTTGGCAGTGGCACCGGTAACGGCGGTATTCCATTCGCCGGACGGATAATTCTCAACTCCCGTGGTTTTGTCTTCGATGTCCATGAAAGCTTTTTCGTAAAAAGCTTTAATTCCCGCCCAACCCGTCGTTGTCGCGCCATTCTTTGTCATGTAACGGCGAAAGTGCAGCTTCCGCCACACCTGCAGGATGCCGCTTTCGGCTTTCAGCTTGTCGTCGATCTTGAGCGGCGGATCCGCGTCGACATTGAGCCTCGGCTTGCGCTTTCCATCGGTGATTTCATGGGCCGCATGCACAGTGAACTTGTAGGTGTCGCCCGCCATGCGGGACGGCTGGAACAAAATGCCCGTTTTGGCCGCGAGTTTTCCCTTGCGCCAGGCTTTGCTGTATGCCGCCCAAACTCGCGGTTCCTTCGCATGTTTCACTTCGAACGGAAAGCTTCCGTTTTTCAGGGCGTCGGCGGGTTTGTATCCGACGTGCGTCGAAAACAGTCGCACCTTGTCTTTGAATCTCATTCCGCCACGATCTTTGTGGCAGGTCTGCCCCTTGGGCTTGGTAGTATCTTTCTCGTAATCCTGGGCGTTGGTGACGAAGGCGGTTGTGGAATCGGGAAGCTTATCCTCCCAATCCCAGAGAAACTTTGTATTGCCGAGTGCCTTGGGTGCCAGTACCGCGGTTCCGCCCGAATCCCGCACGAAAATTTGGGCGAAGATTGCGATTTCCGGAGTTTTCGCCCATTTCTTTTTGTATTCCTTATAAAGAGTGTTGTCGAACATCTCTTTGGAATTCTTCTTGAAAATGTTGCTTTCAAGATAGATCCGCGCGGGTACTGCGATCGTGGGAGTCTTCGGATCGGCAAAGTCTGTTTTCAAGTCGACAAAGACCTTGCGCAAATCTTTGTCTGTGCCGACAACTTCGTCCGCGCCCCATTCCAACTTCAGCTCTTCGATCAGGATGTGAAAGAACGTCCAGGCCGTGGGAGACTTGCACAGACCTTCACCCATAACGCTGAGGCGCATCTTATAGGGGGAATGTTCCGTGGTGACGAAGCCGTCGGGAAAGTCGTCGCTCTCCTCACCCAGCGCGCCGTCCCATTCCTTTACCTTGCTGCCGTCTTCGGTTTCGAATTCCAACTCATGTTCTCCGTCGAGCATTTCGTCGCCCTCGAGCTTGCGCTTCCAAAATGGCTTCTTGTCGAAACGGCGGTAGAGTTCGATCTTTGCTTCCTTAATGAGTGAGAAGGGATTGTAGAGGTGATAACAGACCTTGACCTTATCGGTCTTGTTTTTGTCTTCCTGCCAAGTCGCAGCCGTCCATTGGGTTGCCGGTGCGAAGCAGAAATCGTCGGTTCCCGTTGTCTTCGGCACTCTCGGCGGCACGCTCGATTCCGGCAAGAACGTCTTCGATTCCGTCCCTCCCTTCTTGAGGTGGATCTCGACGACGCCGTATTCGGGCAGCACGAGTTTGTTGCCGTGCGTTTGGTCATGGGCGGTGCGGGCGACGTATGCTGTTCGGCTAATCTTCATGACGTTGTTAGATCTTGTCGTGCGAGGTTTCGAGAGCGGCCCGCAGGTCGGCAATGGCCCCTGACGGGTTGTCGTTGCCCTTGAACTTCTGATAAGACTTTACGACCTGCTTCGTTTCGTTGTCCACTGCGGTCTTGGCGTCCGGCTTGGGGACTTTACACCCGAGATTGTTTAGTCGCCGTATCGCCCCGCGAATTTCCGTGTGCGGTTCGAGATATCCCAATTGCAGCTTGATCTCCACCTCAAGAGGTTTGTCCGATTCCTCATCTTCCTCGAACTTGTCCTCGAATTCCTTCGCCTCGATTGTCGGGGGATGCGGCGGCTTGTCCACAACGACCGGGGGCACGATGACAGGAGGCACAACGGGTTTCTTCCATGGCGCCAACTTGAAGTTCACCGTCCCCGACTTCACCTTGGGATCGATCGGGGTTTCGAGGAGCCCCGCTGCGGGCAGCGCGTTGCTCGTGAGCGGGCCTACGACAAGAGTGCATTCGGTGGGCACCAGCGCCTTGTCCTCATGATCGAAGAGCCCCAGACGAAGGTTCGTAAGCTTGCGGTCGACTACGAACCTCTTTTCCAGATCGAGATCGAGCGCTGCGTTTTTTTGCCGCTTGGCGGGAATCTTGTAGACATCGCCTTCGGCGAGCATGTTCGGATTCGTGCGCTTTAACTGGATCACGACATTGTCGGTGTGGTCATACAGCGTCAGGTAATTGAAGTAGCCATTCTCTTTGGCGAGGCTGCTGAAGCAGTCACCGGGCTTTACCGTTGGCATCGTTTACCCCACTTCCCATTCGTTTGCGTCGATGTCCGGAAAGTTGACCTCGTACGCACCAGGATCGAGCACCGTGGCGGTGCCCAGTAGGCCATTGCCCAACGGACCTTTTTGGACGGTCTTGGCGCCAAGAAGGATATTGCAAGCGGTGGCCAGCACCGGCGTCTGGTCATCCTTGTAGACGAGCTTTACCTTGACGAAATGTTTCTTGACGGGGCAAGGTTTGACGGGCTTGCCCGTTCCGACGCTGGGTTGAGTGGCCTGATTGACCGGCGAAATGAGCTGTGAGGACGGTGTCGTCTTGATCGCCGGTTGATTCTTTTGCTTCTTACTACCGCCCGTCGGATGCATGCGGATTCTCCCCCTATCTCTACACGCGACGAAACGAGCAGTGTACGGTCAAAGTCCCGCGCGAAGACTACAGCGTATCGCTATTCTACCGCACGAACCCTTTAACGCGGACCCGTTCTTTTCTCACTCCCAAGCTTACCGTTGTCCAGGTTCGGTAGGCAACGGTTTGGGCGCCGATCGCGATCTCTCGCAATCGCGTCCTCAGCGCGGGCCTATTGCCGAGTACGCCTCGGTCTGACCATCGGACAAACCGAGCAACCTCGCAATCGCGTCCTCAGCGCGGGCCTATTGCCGAGGGCCGACCCCGCCAGACCGAAGTCTAGGCCCATCCCGGAAAACGCTAAAAAATCACAAACCCACTTTCACACTGCACTGAAATTTATTTTTGCCTTGTTTCCAGTAGTTTGCGGACTTGGGTCCACTCAACTTTTTCTGCCTTCCTCCTGATCCTGGGGCTGAAAGTGGATCGGTGCGGGCGACGCTCGTGCCGAGGAAAGGACTTCGGCCATGGATCCCATTGTGATTTTTCCGCCTCCCTTCTGGTTCTAACCAGCGGCTCGGCAGCCATCAACCCATACCGGGGAAATCCCGGAGAAAGGACTACGCCATGGATCCCATCGTGATCTTCCCGCCTCCCTTCTGGTTCTAACCAGCGGCTCGGCGGAACCTCCGTTCGTAGACACGGACCTGCAAAGAGAGTCCAGAAAGCCAAGACTTGCAACTAGCCCGGGATACCCCTATCCCGAGAGAAAGGATAGTCCATCATGGATCCCATTGTGATCTTCCCACCCCCCGCCTGGTTCTAAGAGGAATACCCCTCCGAGGCGAACACAATGACCGGCGCGCCAAACCGCGCTCCGGTCACTGTTCAAAAACTGTGTATAATCACGCTTAGTTCTTTCAATTTGACCGTACAACGGTTGAGGACACCAACATGGCCGGACCCTTAGTGACATCGGCCTTGGGGATTTTGCTCGTCGCGGCAAACCCATGGGGATCGGAAACATCCCGTGAATATGCCAAGAAAGCTTCCGAGAAGCGCGTCGCAGGTGACGTTGTCGCGGCTCGTAAGATCTATGAAGAAGGCTATCGCCATGCCCTCGGTAGTGGGAATGTCGCAGCCCAGTTAAAGTTTCTGAACAGCCTCGGCGGCTGTGACTACGTCGAATATCGTTATCAGGAAGCGCTTCGGTATTGGCTGGAGGCCAGGGCGCTTGCGGAGCGGAATCGCGGTTTCGACGAGGAACACGGCGCCATTCTATTCAACCTCGCCTCGCTTTACTTCGCATCTGAGAATCTCGACGCCGCCGAGCAAGCCGCACAAGAGGGCGGCGACCATTTGCGGCAGGTCATTGGCACCCCGTATTACGCACCCCAACTGCATTTGATTCGAGCCGTGATTGCGGGCCGGCGCGGTGCGGATTCCGTCGCCAGCGATAGTTTTTATCGGGCAGCGGAAGCGGCCGATCTTGCTAAGGATGACCGTGCCTTGTCGAAAGTTTGGAACTATGCGGCGCTTTCTCGTCTTGCAAAGAACGACTTGGTAGGCGCAGAGCGATTGTTCTTGCGGGCGTTTCTCATACGCAAGCTCACCCGCGATCCCGAACTGATTTCAACTTATCTCGGGCTGGCTTCACTCGAACTGGCACGTGGCGAACTGCCCTTGGCAAATGCGCTGGCCGATGCGGCCCACAGGCTGGCCGATGAGACCAACCGCCACATGGCACGCCATCAGATTCACGAACTACGAGCCAAAATTCTGGTGCGCCAACAAAAGCGAGCCGAAGCACACCGCGAGTACATGCGGGCGATCGCCAACATCCGCTTTACCCGGGCGGATCTGCTGCCTGCGGATCTGTTTAGAGTGAACAACGAAGCCTCGCTTGCCGGACTCTACGATGACATGCTGCGCAACGCGATGGATTGGAGCAGGCAAGATTCGACAGCTCCTGCCGCTTTGATTGAAGACGCATGGCTTTCCGCCGAAGAATGGAAAGCCTCTGTCGCCAGCCGAACTGACGCCGACCGAGATCTCTCGCGATCGCGCCTCAACAATCAATATTGGGAGATTCTTGCGGAGGCTCGTCAGTTGGAGCGCAAGTCCGTTGTGTCATCCACCAGCCTACCGAATCCCCCCGATGGAGTGGAGCGCCGCCTCCACTCCCTGCGGGTACGTCTCGCTGAAATGGAATCTTATGCGGGTATACGACCCTTTTTGGGCTTGATTGCTGAGAACTTCGCTACCTCCAAACCACTTATACTCTTCCGGGACAGTTTAGGACCCGATTCGGTTCTGATCAGTTTCCACCTGGGACCCAAAGTCGCAATCCGGTGGACGTTGACCAGGAACCGGCTGGACTGGAAAGAACTGCCGTCGCAAGACCGTTTGGCTGAGCTCACAGGGATGTTTAGCGAGGCTGTGCGGAATGCGTCCGAATCGGACCGGACTCGACTGGGCCGGGATTTATACGAGAAGTTATTCGGAGGCCTCTCTTCTGAAGCGGTGCGCGCGAAGCATTGGCTTTTGGCGCTCGATGGTGCCTTGCTGCGGTTGCCGGTAGCGGTTCTCACCGAAGATGTAACGGATGAGGGCGGCGTGGCCCGGTATCTAATCGAGGCAAGGTCGCTCGAAATCGTCACCGGAGCACAAGCTCTGCTCGCACACGATACGGGAGATTGGAACGGTGTGTTCGTAGGAGTTGGAGACGCTGTTTACAATACCGCGGATCCGCGTTGGAAGAGTACCGCCGCGCAACGCTCTGGAAAGGCATTTTGGGGCGCACTGATGGCGGCGGAAACGGCCGGTGGAAGCAACTTGCAACTGCCCCGCCTGTCGTCGAGCCGGGTGGAACTGCAGGCGAGTGCAAGCGCCTGGGGAAGTTCCAGCCGATTGCTGATGGGTGTTGACGCCAATCGTCGAAAAACGATTGAGGCGATCGAATCCGGGGCGTCGGTCATTCACTTTGCTACGCATTTCCTGCAGAAGGATGCCTCGCCGGATCGGGCGCTCCTAGTCCTGAGCCTCGATGCCAGCGGTCAACCCGACTTCTTCTCGCCTCCCGACGCCGTGCATGTCAAAGTGCCGGATTCGCTCGTGGTGCTCAGCGGCTGCCATTCCGCCGCTGGTACCCAAGTCCCCGCGGCGGGGCTCATTGGGATGACTAGGGCTTGGTTATTGGCAGGCGCCAGAGGTGTCATTGCCAGTCTATGGCCCACCCCGGACGACACCGGGGCGATTTTTCAGACTTTTTATCGCGAACTGCAAAAAGAAGCTCTGTCCAGTAAGGGGGATCGAGTTTCGACAAAGACGACCGCGCGGAAACGGCGCGGCATGAGTCTCCGCAACGCCGCCGAAGCGTTACGCCGCGCGCAGTTGGAAATGTTGAGGACTCAAACATGGCGAGCTATGCCGAAGTACTGGGGCACCTATCAATTGATCGGGCGAACAACCTGACGATGAAGAACCCTTTTCCGCTCCACGACCCCGAAAACGCTAACAGTGGCGGCAACAACAAGCCGCCCGTAACCCCATCGGTTGGAGGCACGGGCGCAGCGATGTCGAGATCGAAAGACACCGCCCCTAACCCGCAGGATTTCGGCAACCCAGAGATATCCGGCATCGGGGTGCGACCCAGTTCCTTAAAGGCGCTCGGGCCAGAAGAAGGGCTGCGGGTTCTGTCCGAATCGTGGCGAGAGGATCCCGTGGTGGCTGGCCCCGACACCGGCCAGGGGGAGGGCAGCGAGTATTATGATCTTCGCAGCTTTATTTGGACGCAACTCGTCGCCCGGCTTCAAGACGGAGATCCCAAGGCAATGGAAGAGCTGTATGCCATGTTTTCGAATGGCGTGCGTTACTACCTCTGTCGCCAGCTTGGGCCCGAGGAACTCGAAGACCGGCTACACGACGCCTTTTTGATCGTTGTCGATTCGATTCGCGCTGGCGAACTCCGCGATCCGCGCCGCCTGATGGGCTTCATCCGGACGGTTGTCAAACGGATTGTCGCCGCCACGATCGACAAGCAGATCATCGCCCGGCGCGAGCGGATCGACGACGACAAGAAGTCGAATGTCAGTGACAAGCGGGAAACACCGGAAGGTGCCCTGCTGTTCCAGCAACAGACCAACATCGTTCGCGATGTACTGCAGGAGATGTCCGAACGCGACCGGCAGATACTGACCCGCTTCTATGTGGACGAACAGACGCCGCAGCAGATCTGTGAGGACATGAGTCTCACGATGACCCAGTTCCGGCTGTTGAAATCCCGTGCCAAAAACCGATTCGGGGAGTTGGGTAAGAAAAAAGTACAAAAGTCCGGATTGTCGCAAGTTTTTGTGAGATTTTCCGGGAGCTGAACCCACTATACATGTGTATGGGACGGCGTTCACGGTGAGCACTGCGGCTCCAGCTTGGGTCTGAGAATTGGCGGAAGAGCTTGCCGGGCAAGGAAAGTAACAACATGGAGACTAGTGGCGTCTTGTGGCAACAGACACACAGTCATCCGCCGGAGGAAGTCCTCGAGCGGTATTCGATGGACTGTTCGGCGGAGGACGAGTGCGAGCGAGTGGAGGAGCATATCCTTCTCTGCGCATCGTGCCGGAAACATTTGGATGAATGCGATCGCTGGGTGGCGCTGATCAAAGCGGCGGCGGCTCAGGTAACAACCGCGGTACCCCTGCCGTTTTGGCAGAAGTGGTGGCAGGGCGCGTATGAAAGTCTCGGATCTCCGCCTTTGCCTCTGCTCGCTGGGGGCTTTGCGATGCTTCTGGGCGTGCTTTGGATTGCGCCCTCGGCGGTAAGTTCGAGAGTAGCGGAAGCAGGGCAGCCGATCGGTCTTTCCGCCTTGCGCGGCAACGATCTGCGGGTGACCGTACGGGCGGGGCGCGCTCTGGATTTGAAGGTGGAAGATGCCGATGGGATCTCAGCCTCGATCGTCATCGTGAATGCGGACGGAGATCGGGTCTGGTCGGGCACCTTGCAAGGGAACAGCGCGCATGTCCCTTCGCTCAAAAAAGGCGTCCACTGGGTGAGGCTGATTTCCTCCGTATCGGGTCAGCAACTCAAAGAGTACGGACTATTGGTGGAATGAGTTTCGTCCGCGGTTGCGTGTTTCCGCAAGGGGCCTTTCAATCGTCTATCCCCGCCAAATTCTTCGCCAGTTTCTTCTTCTCTTCGATGCCCATCTGCCTCTGGATCTGAATCCTCTGTGCTTGTGGGCTTCCAGCGCCATGCATCGACTCGGTCAGGTATCCGACGGCGTTGCGGCCGAGCGTCATGTTTTCGATCAACCGTAGGATCCTCATCCGCGACTCGACGCTCGTTCCGTCTCGGCCCTGCAGAAATTTCCGCAGTCTGGGACCTACCGCTTCACTGCGGAAATCCTTCTCTGACGGCATCGTGGCGACCAATCCCCCAGCCAAATCCTGTGCCAAACGCGCGATCTCGTAAGGAAACCGCGTCACGTTGTGCTTGCAGACGTTCGCAAGTAAATCGTCGGGCTGATAGTTGCCGGCGAGGGTCTTCTGAGATTCATGCGATGCCGCGATGCCCGCGCCATAGATGGTCTCGTTGAGATGTGCCATCTCCACCAGTTTGTCCTTGATGTGCGACGCTCCGGCCGCACCGTTGTAATCCGCCGCGAGGGCAGCCGCGCCGATCAGGACGTCGCCCAATCCTGTCTTGCAGACGTACGAACGCCGGTGATAGGACGTGAAGCGTTCCACCAGCATGGCGGCAAAATCCGTCTCACCGTTCATGAAGATCGAATCGTTGGGGATGAAGACATCGTTGATCAGAATTATCGCCTCCTGCCCGCCGTACCGCGCATTGCCGAGGTCGATATCCGCCCCATCTTCCATCGCGCGGGTGTCACACGATTGGCGTCCGTAGACGTACGTCAGGCCAGGATGATCCACTGGAATCGCACCCACAATCGCATAATCGCGATCGGCGGGACGCAGGCGCATGGTAGGCATGACCAGGATCCAGTGCGAGTTCAGGCATCCTGTCTGGTGCATCTTTGCGCCGCGAATCACCACGCCATCGTCGCGACGCTCGACAACCCGGACAAACATGTCCGGATCCGATTGATCGGCCGGGGCCTTCGATCGGTCACCCTTGGGGTCGGTCATTGCGCCGCCGATCACGTAGTTCGCCTCCTGCATTTTGATGAGGAATTGTTTGAAACGTTCGTGATAGACCTTGTTGATTTCGAATGTCGTCGAATAGAGCGAGTTGATCGCATCCATGCCGACGCAGCGTTGAAAACAGGTGCCGGTCAGTTGTCCCAGACGCCGCTGCATGCGGTTCTGTCCCACGACATCGTCGACGCTTTCGGTGACGTGGAGAAAGCGGTTCACCCGTCGATTCGTCAGGCTTGAATGGGCGGTCGCGAGATCGGGATGCTCGATTGCGAGATCGTAGGTGCGCGCGACGGCGTTGATCGACGGGCGCATCACCGGATGGTCGACGGGTTCGGCGATCCGTTCACCGAGAAAGTAGACTTCGAGGTTACGCCCGCGGAGGCTCTCGATGTATTCCGCGCTGGTGGAGATAGCAGTCGTCACGCGAGCAGTGTAGCGCACTCTAGCTGCATGGAGCTTGTGTTGGATCACGTGCAGATTACAGGTCCCGCGGAATGCGAGACAAACGCCCGCGAATTCTACGGCGGACTGCTTGGTCTCAAGGAACTTGAGCGTCCCGTAGCGCTGCACAATCAAGGCGGACTCTGGTTCTCGTGCGGCGACCTACAGGTCCATATTGGCATCGATCCGGATTTCCGGCCCGCGCGCAAGGCGCATGCGGCGTTTCGGGTTCGCGACTTTACCGAGTTCCGCGAACGCCTGCAAGAGGCTGGCTGCGAGATTGTCGATGATACCGTTTTGCCGGGGGTGCAGCGCTTTTTTAGCTTCGACCCCTGGAGGCTCACATCCTATTCGAAGTGGGATTGTAAGTACCACGCCCTATTCGTGCCGAGGACGCGCCGGAAGGTGATCTTCGGACAGGTGCGGCGAGAACTGGGGAAAGTGTTTCACGCGCTGGCAAAGCAGATCGCAGTGGCTAGTGCGGCAAGGAACGAAACTTCACTAGCGAGCATTTTTGGGCTCGTGGATACGCGGTATCGACGGTGGGGTTCGAACTGGAGCAGGTCAAGCAATACATCCGCTACCAAGTGGAGGCGGATCGTAACGGCCCGATTCTAAGTGACTCCCAATTAGGGACGCCTGAGCGCGACGCCTACAATCCATGAACGCCCCCCTTGAGGCGGCCCAACTTATCAAGCCCCGCTTCGATCACGTCTACTTCTTGGCGTTCGCCGCCGCTGCCCCTGCTTCCTTAATAGCCAGATAGTTCGCCCGCGATTCCGTAATCGCCTTCCGCGCCTCCCGCGGACCGCCCCAGCCGTCAATCACCGGCTTCGAACCCTGCAACTCCTTATAAATCTGGAAGAAGTGCTCAATCTCGCGGCGCACGTGCGGAAACACCTGGTCAATGGTATGGATCTCCTCATACCGAGGATCTCCCTTTGGTACTGCCAGTACCTTCTGATCTTCTTCCTTCTGGTCATGCATCTGCAGGATGCCCACCGGCCGGACCTCAATCAAACATCCCGTAAAGCTCGGCTCCTGCACCATGCAAATGACGTCCAAAGGGTCGCCATCGCCAGCTAAAGTGCCTGGAATGAACCCGTAGTCGCCCGGATAGTGCATCGGCGAGTACAGGACGCGGTCGAGCCGGAACATTTCGAGTTCACCGTCATACTCATACTTGTTGGCGGTGTTCTTCGGGATTTCCACAATCATACGGACCAGTTCTGGTATCTCTGGGCCGGGATCCAAGTCGTAGAGCTTCACGTTTTTAGCTTACCAGAGATGTGGAAAACGTCGTCCGGGAAGTTTTTCGCGACTTGCATCGGGATATCCCCTACAAGGGCAGGGCGAACATACCGCGAAAACAAGGACATAGCCCAACTTTCCTAAACCAAAAGTATTGACCCAGACACAAATCCGGGCGCATACTAGTCAAGTAGCCAAAAGTGGCTCGAAGTGGCTCCTAGTGGAACAAAGCGGTCCAGTTCAACCTTCGGCAGTCGAAAGCCCTCGTGGAGCCCACGAGGTCTCTGTCGATTCCAAGGGTCGTTTGAAGTTGCCGTCCACGTTCAAAGGATACTTCGAAACCGTTCAGGAGAAAAGCTTTTTCGTCACGACCATTGACGGAAAGCTGCTCTATGTCTACCCGCTTTCGGTCTGGAGACAGAACGAGGCGCTGCTGGAATCGATGACGGGCAGCCAAGAGGAGATGATTGCCGCTGAGTCGATTCTCGGAATCGCGAATCACTACGGAGCAGACGCCACGATCGATGGCGAAGGCCGGATGTTGGTTCCCCAGGACCTCCGCAAAGAACTGGGTCTGAACGACAGCAAGGTCTGGTTGAAGTTCGAAAAGGGCAAGATCGTCGGTTATAGCGCGCTCGAGTATAAGAAGATGCTCGACGCCGCCCTCGAAGGTATCGGCAGCAAGCTGCAGGCAGTGAAGTTGAAGGGGTTGCGGTAGTGGTCAGCTATGGAGCACATTCCGGTATTGATGGCCGAGTGTCTGGATGCCCTTTGCATTCGGCCCGACGAAGTGTATCTCGACTGCATGTGTGGGCTCGGAG
>CAZCPL010000090.1:0-21700 GCA_964500255.1 uncultured Solibacteraceae bacterium
GAAATAGGGAGTTTTGATGGCGAAGCGAGACATGGCTACTTCGCTTCCTGACGCTTCGGCTCGACGACCTGGCCTTCTTTCAATTGGCCGCGTCCACCGCTGACGACGGTCTCTCCATCCGTCAATCCCCCGCGGATTTCGACCATGTCGGTTGTTTCGATGCCGGTCTCGACGGCTCGCCGCAGGAGGCGCCCGTCGCGCGTCACCAACAGCACCGAGTGCTTGCCGTGTTCGGTGTCGATGGCCGTTGGCGGAACCGCTAAAGCATTGGCGCGTTCGTCGATCCGCAGCACTGCCTGGGCGAACATGCCGGGCGCGAGAAGACCTTGCGGATTTGGGACATCCACCTCGGTTTGCATGGTGCGGGTCGCTGCGTCGATCCGTCCGGTGAACCGTGAGACGCGTCCGTTGATCGTGCGGTCGAGAGCCTTCGCGCGGATCTCAATGGGCATGCCAACCCGCAATTTGGGGACCGCGGATTCCGGCACGGGCAGCACGAGCCGCAAGGTGTGCGTCTGCGAGATCCTCACGACGGGCATGGCTTGGGTGTGGGAACTTGTCCCGGCCTGAATCATCGCGCCGGTGTCCAGATATCTTTTGCTCACGACTCCATCGAATGGTGCGGTGACGCGCGTGTAGGCGTACAGAGTTTTTGCGCGCCCGGCATCGGCTTCCTGCATTTTGAGGCTTTGCTCGGCGGCTGAGAGAGAAGACTTCGCGGTCGCAATTTGGGATTCCGCGAGCAGATCGCGGTTGTGCGCCGTGTCGATTTCCTGCTGGGCGACCAAGCCGGGGCGCGTCCTATGCACCGCAGCCAGACGCGTGTAGGAAAGATGCGTCATCTCATAGGTGGTTTCGGTGCGCTTGACCTCATTGCGTGCCCGCGCGAGTTCGGCCTGACTGCGTTCGATGGAAGCCGAGAACTTCGCGATATCGTCGGCCATTTCAGGCACTTCGACCGTTGCCAGTAGTTGTCCTTGCGACACGCGCTGGCCCACATCCACCTCGATCTTGCGGATGTAGCCCGAGACTTTCGCCATGACTTCCACCTCCTGAAAAGGCTGGAACTCGGCAGTGAGTGTCAGCTCATCGATCAGCGTGGAACGTCGCACTTCCACGACGGAGACGCGTCGCTTTTCGAGCGCACGGGTCTGCAAATCCTGACTCCGTTTGCCGCATCCCGCGGCGAAGATGAACAGCAACAGCAGGGCGTCACGAACTCTCAAATAGTGCACTTCAACTTATTAGACAACAGAACATGGGATGGGTCTCACCTATCGAACGGTATCGGGCAGCTATCTCTCGCCGCAGAACCTTTCAACCCTGGTTCATCCGGGGCTGTTTCGATTGTTTTGATACATTGGTATCCGAACCTAAAAATGGCCGAAGTCACCGTTCTGTTGAGACGTTGGAAGGAAGGCGACGAGCAGGCGCTCACTGAATTGACGCCGATCGTCTATGCCGAACTGCGCCGTCTTGCCCGATCTTTGCTTGCCAAAGAAGGCCAGAGCACACTGCAGGGCACTGCGCTGGTGCACGAAGTTTATATGCGGCTGGCTGGCGGGGCGAATCCGGATCTGCAGGATCGTGCCCATTTCTTCAGCGTCGCGGCGCGTGTGATGCGGCGCGTGCTTGTCGATCGTGCGCGCAAACGCCAAGCGGGCAAGCGCGGCGGAGCGGAGAGTGTGCATGTTCCAATGGAAAACGCTGACTTCGAGATCGACACCTCCGCGTTCGGACAGGACTTGGATTGGGGCATTCTCGATCAGGCCCTCGACCAGTTGGCGCAGATGGATCCGCGTCGCGCCAAGGTTGTTGAGATGCGATTCTTCGGCGGCTTCAGCGACAAAGAAATCGCGGAGATGTTGGATGTTTCCGAACCTACGATCCGTCGGGATTGGGTCGTCGCACGCACTTGGCTGTTCCGGAGAATGACGGCGGCATGACCCCGGCTAACTGGCAGCGGATTTCCGATGTCTTTTCCGAAGCTCTCGACCTTGCTCCCGCAGAACGCGAAGTATTTTTGAGACGTGTCTGCGAAGGCAATCCCGAGTTACGCCTCGAAGTCGACGAAATGCTGCTTGCGGAGGGCGGTTCCAGTGGCTTTCTGGAAGCCGCCAAGATCCCCATTCCGGCGGATCTTCCCGGTGGATGGAAGCTGATCGATCAAATCGGCGAAGGCGGAATGGGTTTGGTTTACCGGGCGATGCGCGCGGCCGAAGGATTCACCCAGGTCGCGGCGGTAAAGATTCTTGGCACCGCGAATTTGTCGCCGGAGTTCGCGCGGCGCCTGCGCGTGGAACGAAGTCTTCTGGCGAAGTTGGACCATCCCAACATCACCCGGTTGCTCGACGGCGGCTCGGTGAATGGGGTTCCGTTTCTGGTGATGGAACTGGTCGATAAGGGCCAGTCTCTCATGGAATATTGCAAGAATCCGAGCCTGCGGAATCGGCTGCAAGTGTTTCTCAAAATCTGCGGTGCCGTGCAATATGCCCATCGGCACCTTGTGGTGCATCGCGATATCAAGCCTTCGAATATTCTTGTGACACAAGAGGGCGAGCCCAAGTTGTTGGACTTTGGCATCGCCAAGATGCTTTCCCCGGAGATCGACTCGAGCGACAGAACCCATACGCTCTATCGCGCGGTGAGTCTGCACTATTCGAGTCCGGAACAGTTGCGTGGCGAGACCGTGACGACATCGACGGACATCTATTCGCTGGGTGCGCTGCTGTATGAGATCCTCACGGGAACCCGCCGGGAGTTCGGAGATCTCACTACGCCCGAGTTGATCGCGAAACATATCGAAGAGACTCCGATTCAGAAGCCCAGCAGTCTCGATAAGAACATCCATCTGGATCTCGATGCAATCGTCGAAAAGGCCGTTCGGTCCGAAGCGAGCATGCGGTATTCCTCGGTGGAACAACTTGCGGCGGATGTCCAAAGGCACCTCGATGGATTGCCGGTTCTCGCGCACGAGGGCAATTGGAGCTATTTCGCGTCGAAGTGGATGGCGAGACATAAGCTGGGCGCAGCGGTTGGCTTCGCGGTTGCCGTAGGCTCGATCGCCTTCATCTGGGCGGCTGCGGAGACTGTGCGCGAACGCAACCGGGCGGAGGCTCAACTACGAGAGACCCGTGAGATTGCGGGCCTGATGGCAATGCAAGCGCCTCAGCAGTTGGCCGCAGTTCCAGGTTCATTGCCGTTGCGCCGCAAGATGGTGCGGTTCGGTTTGGCGCATCTCGATTTACTGCTGGCGCAGAGAGATCCGAACGACGCGCAGGAGCGCCGACGTCTTGCTCTGGGCTACTTCAACATAGCCAATGCGTTGGGTGGAGCCAACACCACCAATGTTGGCGACTACGACGGTGCGATCCGTTGCTATCGGAAATCCATCGACTTATTGTGGGAAGATTCTGGTTCCGCCCGGCGCGATGGCGTCATGCTGAACGCCATGCGGAGAGCGCATCGCAGCATGCTAGGCGATCTGCAACGGCTTCGCCGCCTGCCTGAAGCCTTGAAGGCCGCGGAAGATTGCATTGTGAAGGCTCCGACGATCGATCTCGATTCCGGGGGCATCGTCGCGATTGGATGCCGTTTTCAGCGCATCGAGATTCTTGCGCGGATGGGGCAGACAGTCTCCGATTTCGAAGTGGATGCGGTGTTGAAAGACGCGCTGGAAAAAACGGACACCGCGGAATTCGCTGTCGGAATCGCGAATGCTCAATTGCGGCTCTCGTTTGTGTACCTGGGCAAGAAAGACTATGCCTCAGCGCTGGACCATGCGAAGATCGGGCTCGATACCTCGCCCAGGAATCGAAATCCGGAAGTGAGTATTCTCAAGGCGCGTCTGATGGTCATCGCCGCGCTTGCCGAGAGCCGGTCCGGTGAGCAGAGTGCGGCGCGGGCGCGCTTTGAGGAATGCTTCGATTTGCTTCGTGAAATCGTGCGTCGCGAGCCTACCGATGTCGAGTCTCGCGGAGACTTGGCGAGAGCGCTCTTCGAGTCGTTGGAAACCGTTCCCGACGACATCGGCCTGCATCACGCGCGAATGGTGGAAGCGGAATCGCTCGCGAACGCGATTGTGAAAGACATCGATCATCCGGAAGGCCGCTTTTTGCTGGTGAGGATTCTGGGCAAGCAGGCTGCACTGCAAAATAATGATTGCGGCATGCGGCAGCGGGCTCTTGACGAATACCAAAAGATAGTCAAAGAGGGGCTCGTGCTGCCCGGTGACAGGCCGTATGTCGATGAGATTCGAGATCGCAAATGCGGCGGTTCTCATTGATGGGAATGATGGGAATTGTATGGCCCTCAAAGAATCTGTACGCACGGGCAACCCCGTGAAACCATCCGCCAACTAAGGAAGTCTCAATAGATGATGAAATCCATATTCTTCGCAACCGCGCTTGTGGCGTTCGCGCAACAGCAAGCGGAACCTGGCTTTAAGCCGCTCTTCGATGGCAAGACACTCGACGGGTGGACGCTCGTGAAGGGCCGCGGGCCGGGTTATGTGGTGAAAGACGGCACGATCGTTTGCCCGGTGGAAGGCGGGGGCAATCTGTTCACCGAAGCCGAGTACGCGAACTTCGTAGTGCGGTTTGAGTTCAAGCTTTCCGCCGGTGGGAACAATGGCCTGGGTATCCGTGCGCCGTTGACGGGCGATGCGGCGTATGCGGGCATGGAACTGCAGATTCTCGATCACGACAACGATTTGTATAAAAAAGACGGCAAGAGCTGGCTTAAGCCCGCCCAGTATCACGGATCGGTCTACGGTATCGTTGCGGCGAAGACCGGATTTCTGAAGCCTGTGGGCGAATGGAATTACGAGGAAGTCACCGCCAATGGACGCAAGATCACGATCAAGCTCAACGGGACAACGATTGTGGATGCGAACCTCGATGACGTGAAAGATCCGGCGGTGATCAAAGAACATCCGGGCATGTTGCGTAACACGGGCCATCTCGGATTTCTGGGTCACGGATCGCATGTCGAGTTCCGCAACATTCGATTGAAGCCTCTATGAGTTTTGAGCGTGAGCTTCATTGGGCGAGAGTCGCCGCCCATCGGGCCGCTGCCAACGCCCTGCGCATCCAACGCGCGGGCGTAACGGCGGAGACGAAGCCCGATCGGTCGCCGGTAACCATCGCCGACAAAGAGGGCGAGATGATCATTGCGGGATTGTTGAACGATCACTTTCCCGACGATGGCATTTTGGGTGAAGAGGGTTCGGCAACAGCGTCGAAATCCGGACGGCAATGGATCATCGACCCCATCGACGGAACCCGCGATTTCGTCCGCGGCAACCTCCTCTGGTGTGTCCTGATCGGGCTCGAGGTCGAAGGCGAAGTGAAGGTCGGCGTCGCGCATTTCCCAATGCTGCAACAGACCTGGACCGCTGCCCGCGGACTTGGTGCGTACTGCAACGACACCCGAATACAGCCTTCGAACAAGCAGGCGATTTCCGATTCGGTGTTGATGTTGAACGTCGGCAACAAGATCGCTAAGCGTGCGGATAGTGCCGACTGGCTGGCCTTTCTGGCGCGATTCTGGGCGTTTCGCTGTCTAGGTGGCGCGCAGGATGCGATGATGGTTTCCTGCGGGCAGGCGGATGTTTGGATCGAACCCAAGGCCGAAGCCTGGGATTTTGCCGCGATCCAAGTGATTGCCGAAGAAGCCGGTGCATGCTTCATGAACCTCAAGGGAACGCGCAGCATCTGGGAACATTCCGGTGTGGTTTGCGCTCCTGGCGTGGAAGCTGAGGTTCGTGAGTTTTTGAGTGGAGTGCAATCCGAATGATCGCGTTTGTTTCGTTGTTGCTGTTGGCGGATCTGTCGCCGGAAGAGGCCAAGGTCACTGCGGCGATCCATGCCAACACGATGAAGGGGCACGTCTCGTTTCTCGCGTCGGACTTGCTCGAAGGCCGCGGCACACCGTCGCGCGGGTTGGAGATCGCAGGCGAATACATTGCAGCGCAGTTTCGTCGCGTGGGACTCGAACCCGCCGGTGACGATGGCACCTACTTCCAAAACGCGCCGTATGTGAAAGTGACGCAACCGATGGAAGGATTCAAGATTCGCGTCGAGTTGCCGGATGGCAAGGCTTGGGAATCGACTGGCGCGAAGGTGATGGCTTCGTTCAATGGGGCGGTGCAGCTTACGAGTCTCGACGTAGTGAAGATTTCGCTCGCGGATGAAACCGCCGTGCTGCCCGATGCGGCGACGGTGAAAGGTAAGGCAGTTGTGCTGTTGACGTCGCAGCGAGTTCCGGGCTTGGCGGCCAAGAGAGATGCTCTGTTGGCAATGGGTCCCGCAGTGATTTTGACCTCCGGCTTCATCTCGACCCAGCCGTCTCGCTTGCGCGCGGCGGATGCCGTTCAGGTTGTGCCCGTGGTGGTGACGTCCGATTTGGAGTTCACGAAATACGCGGGCGAACTACCGGTTGGGGCGACCGAAGCGAAGTTGAGTTTGAACGCCGCGGCTCCGGTGGAAGAGCCGCTCAAACTGCGGAACGTGATCGCGAAGTTGACCGGTAGCGATCCCGTATTGCGGAATCAAGCGGTCTTGCTGACGGCGCATTACGATCACCTCGGTATTTCTCCGCGAGGCGATGGCGACCGAATCAACAATGGCGCGAACGATGACGCGAGCGGCGTGTCATCGGTGCTGGCCTTGGGTGAGGCGTTCGCGGGGATGAAAGAGCGTCCTCGACGGACGCTGGTGTTCATGACGTATTTCGGCGAGGAACTGGGCTTGTTCGGCTCCCGTTATTACGTCAAGCATCCAGTCTTTCCTTTGAAGGATACGGCGGCCAACTTGAATCTCGAACATATGGGTCGCACGGATGATAGCGACGGTGCCTCCACTGCGGGCAAGGTCACCGCGTCTGGCTTCGATTACACCACGATCGGCGATGTATTGATTGCATCCGGCAAGGCGACGGGAGTTGAGGCATGGAAGCACGAGAAGAACAGCGACTTGTTCTTTGGACGCAGCGACAATCAGGCGCTGGCGGATTCCGGCGTTCCGGCGTTGACGCTGTGCACGGCGTGGATCTTTCCCGATTATCATCGTCCCAGCGATCATTGGGAGAAGCTCGATTACGCGAATATGGAAGCGGTGCTGCGGATGGTGGCGGTGACGACGAGCCGGATCGCGAATGCGGATGCCGCGCCGCAGTGGGTGACGTCGCATCCGAAGGTGGAAAAATACGTGAAAGCGTATGAGGCGATGCACCACGAATGAGTACCCCTACTTGCAACTCACTTGTATGTAGAACTTGACATCGAACCATCCCAGGGGGCATACTGAGCACAAGCAGATGCAACTCGTTGTCAATAACTCGCAACCGCAAACACTCCTGGATCTCAGGGCTGGCGAGAGTGGACTTCTCGAAGCGATCGATCTGCCAGAAGATCATGCGACGCGTCTGATGGAAATGGGCTTTTTGCCCGGAACCATTGTCACTCCAGGTTGCACGGCCCCTGGCGGATGTCCTCGCGTCTTTCGCGTTGGCGGGAGCGAAGTCGCAATCCGTTGCGAAACAGCGGCCTGCATGCGCATCACCCGTACCATCTAGAATCAATCCACGCCGATGAGCGATTGCCACAGCGCCGACGAAAGTCCCATCGCGATTGCTAACGCGTTGGGGCCGAAGCAGAGTCTTGTCGCCATCGTCGGGCCTCCGAACGCGGGCAAAACCACGCTCTTCAATCGCCTCACAGGGCTACGGCAAAAAGTCGCGAACTTCCCTGGCGTCACCGTGGAACATCATCTCGGCCAAGCGAAGTTGCCCGGTGAAGATCGTGAAATTACGCTCGTCGATCTGCCCGGCGTCTACAGCTTGAGTCCGCGGTCGGACGACGAGCGCGTGACACGCGATGTCCTTACCGGTAAGATGGCCGGGCTGCCCCGCCCCAATTCCGTGCTGTTGATTCTCGATAGCACCAACCTGTCGCGTCACCTTCTCTTGGCCGCGCCGGTATTGAGCCTGGGGCTTCCGACGCTGGTCATCCTCAACATGGTGGACGATCTGCGCAAGCGCCACGGCGATCTGGACGCTGCGATCCTCGCCAGCGAACTCGGCGCGCCGGTCGCGATGATTTCCGCCGCTAAGGGTGAAGGTCTCGAAAAGGTCTGGCAGTTTCTTGCAGGAACCACAATCGTCGGTGCGCCACGGCAGGTTCGCCGGGTGGAACTGCCTGTACTGCAGGATGTCCCCAGTTGCCACAAGTGGGCCGGTATTGTGGGCCAGCGAGCCGACTATCGTGCTCCGGCGCCGCCGTTATGGACACGTCGGCTCGACTCGGTATTTCTGCATCCCATCGGTGGACCGCTTGTTTTTCTGGCCGTTGTTGCCGCCGTCTTTCAATCGATTTTCAAATGGGCGCAGCCGTTAATGGATGCGGTGGAAAAGGTCATCGCCGCAAGTGGCGCCTGGATCGGATCGCACCTGCCGGAATCCGCGTTCAAGAGCCTGCTGATTGACGGCATCTGGACCGGCGTTGGTGCCGTGCTCGTCTTTCTACCGCAGATTCTGCTGCTGTTTCTGTTCATTGGGATCCTCGAGGATTCCGGCTATCTGGCACGAGCCGCGCTAATCGCCGATCGCACGATGGCGCGCTTCGGGCTGCAAGGCAAGGCCTTCATTCCGCTGCTCTCGGCCTATGCCTGCGCGGTGCCTGCGATCATGTCCGCGCGCACCATCGAGAATCCGCGCGATCGGTTAGCGACGATTTTTGTCGCGCCGTTTATGACGTGTTCCGCGCGATTGCCGGTGTACGCACTCTTGATCGCCGCGTTCATTCCCGACCACGAAATACTAGGCCGCTTCTTTGGAACGCAGGCGCTGATGCTGTTGGGGCTTTACGCGCTTGGCTTTCTCGCCGCCATCTTTACCGCGAAGCTCTTGAAGTCGACGATTCTCAAATCGAATCGAGTGATGTTCATTCTCGAGATGCCGCCGTATCGATGGCCCACTCTGCGTGGACTCGGGCTGCGGCTTTACGACCGGGCAATGGTCTTCTTGCGTTCGGCCGGAACCGTGATTTTGATGGTGGCCGTTTGCCTGTGGGTGCTGGCAAACTTTCCCCGCAAGGCCGATGGATCCGCGCCGGAAATCGGCGATAGCGTTGCGGGAATGATTGGCAAATCCATCGAGCCCGCGATCAAACCGCTGGGATTCAACTGGAAGATCGGCATCGGGCTCATCACCTCGCTCGCCGCCCGTGAAGTGGTGGTGGGGACGCTTGCGACGATCTACGGCATCGAAGGCGGCAACGATGCCAAACCTGAAACGCTGCAGACAGCGCTGAAGAGAGATCTGACGCCGGCAGGTTCGGTATCGCTGATGGTTTTCTTTGCTTTCGCGTTGCAGTGCATGTCGACGTTAGCGGTAGTGAGGCGCGAGACTGGATCGTGGAAGTGGCCGGCGGCGCAGTTCGCATACATGGGTTTTCTGGCGTATGTTTGTTCATGGGCTGCTTATCGTATCGTTCAATGGTTGTAAACTCTCGCGCTGCGCTTCTTCTGCTCTTCTGCCTCCACGCGACGGCCGCTCCGAAGGCGATCCGGTTTGGAAATCTTTGGGACGGTCATCGGGTCGTTCCGAATGCCATTGTCCTGGTCGATGGCGAGAAGATCGCCAGTGTCGAATCGAACGGCAAGATCCCTATTGGCGCTGAGATCATCGATCTGAGCCGCTACACCGGCCTGCCTGGGATGATCGATTCCCACACGCACATCACCTACTATTGGGACCCCAAGTCTGGCACGATTCCCAATCGACAGCCGCGTCGGCACGTAGCCATGACTGTGTTTCTGGCGCAAGCGAATGCGAAAAAGACGCTTGAAGCGGGAGTGACCACCGTTCGCGATCTGCATGCCAGCGGCGGTGCGGATATCGCCATGCGCGACCTGATCGACATGGGTGCGATGGTGGGGCCCCGGATGTTCGTTTCGGGCAGCGGCATTGGATCCTCTGCCAACAAGGGCCCCGATGCGCTGAAGGACGCGCTGAAGGCCGTGCTGGAAAGCGGCTCGGATTGGGTGAAGGTGTTCGGGTCCACTGGGGGCTTCGACAATGTGACCGGAAATCAGACGGTGAGCTACGACGAAATGAAGGCGATTGTCGATACGGCGCACGCGGCGGGGCGCAGAGTGGCGATCCATTCGTATGGCCCTTCCGGTGCCCGCGATGCGATCCGCGCGGGTTGCGACACGCTCGAGCACGCGACGGATCTCGATGACGAGACGATCGCCGAGCTTGCGCGCAAGAAGATCTGGTATGTTCCGACCATCGATCACAATCGTTACTATGTCGAAAACGCCGATGGTATCTACAAGTTTCCGGTCGGCGCGAAGGACAATTTGAACGCCTATATTGGGCGCAACTTCGAAACCGCGCGCAAGGCTTTCAAAGCCGGTGTGCGTATGGTGGCGGGATCGGACGCTGTGTTCAACGGCTTCGGACTCAACCTGCGGGAACTCGGCTGGTTCGTGAAGCTCGGCATGAGTAATGAACAGGCGCTGCAATCGGCGACCGTTGTGCCGGCGGAGATGTTGGGCATGGAAAAGAGCCTCGGCGCAGTGGCCCCGGGCTTCTTTGCCGATATCGTGGCGGTGGAAGGGGATCCGCTCACCGATATCGAAGTGATGATGAAGAACGTACGCTGGGTCATGAAGAACGGCGCCGTGGTCGTCGACAAACGCTAGTGCAAACGCTCCTTGCAATCGCTGCGGCATTGGTGATCGGCATCATGCTGGCGGCGCAGCTGGGTCCGGCGATGTTGGATCCGATGTTTTTCATTCCCTTCACGTGCCTTGCGGCGTTCTTTGCCGGCCAGTCCCATACAGAGCTGCTGTGGCGCTCAGTTTTGCGGTCCTTGGGGCTCATGGCCGGTATCCTGACGGTGGCCTTGACGCTAATCAATCTGGATCCGCCGCACAACCTGCTGCCGGATGCGCAGACTTGGATCGGAGCGATCGCGCTCAGCCTGTCGTCGACATTTCTCGCAGCATCCGCCTATCGCTGGGTTGCGGGGCGGTTCCGAGTGAGCACCGCAAAATGGTCGTTGCGTGCGGCGATGCTTGCGCTGTACTGTGTGTATCGCTGGATGCCCGGTGAATGGCTGGTGTGGATCAACGAACAGACGGGTACGCATGGCGTGGCAATGCCGTGTCTGGCGATTGCCGCGGTGCTTGCGGCGATTGCTTGGGCAATTCAACGCCGCGCTACAGTATAAGGTAGTCGTGATCGATATCCACAGTCATATCATTTACGGCCTCGACGACGGATCCAAGAGCCTCGAAACCAGTCTCGAAATGTTGCGCCTAGCCGCTGAAGCAGGCACCACCGACATCGTAGCCACCCCTCACTGTAACGGTGAGTTCCAATTCCAGCCGGAAGTCAATCGTGAGCGGATTGCAGAGATGCAGGCGCAGTGCGCCGCGGGCTTGCGCATCCACAGCGGTTGTGATTTCCATCTCTCTTACGAGAACGTTGAGGATGCGTTTCGCGACCCTCACAAGTACACGATCAACGGGTTGAACTATCTGTTGGTTGAGTTTCCCGATGGGGCTCTGATTCCCAATATTGGCGAGGTGTTCGAACGCCTGGTGGGGATGGGGATCGTGCCGATTATCACGCATCCAGAACGCAATTGGATGATCCAGCAAAACTTCGAAACGATGGAAGAGTGGGTCAAGGTAGGCGCTCTGGTGCAAGTGACAGGGGGCTCGCTCACCGGGCGCTTTGGCAAGCCCGCGCAGAAGTTCGCCGTGCAGACGATCGACCGAGGCATCTGTCACTTCATCGCCAGCGACGCGCACGATACGCGCGACCGGCATCCGAAGCTGCGCAGTGCCTATGAGATTGTGCAGGGCAAGTGGGGCGAGGACCTTGCGGAACGGCTGTTCACGGAGAATGGCAAGGCCGTGATCGAAGGCGCACCGATTGATCGCGAGCTTCCGGTGAAGAAGAAGCGCTGGTTCTTCTTTTAGAGCGAAGAGGAACCGCCGATTGTTCGCGGTTTTACTGGAGCGTGATAAAATCCGCGGGATGACGATTCGAATCCCGCTACTGATTTTCTCATGTGCCGCGATCGCCGACGCCCAGAACCCCAAGCCGAAAGTCTTTGCGGGTGCCAAGGTCGAAGAGGTCTATCGCGTTGTGCTCGATCGCGACGCCCTGCTGCTCGAAGCAATTCACGACGTCATCGAGCAACACAACATTCGAGAGGGGCAGGTCATGATCACCGCCGGCTCTCTGCAGGAATGTACCTTTCACTACGTAACATCGACCAGCCAGAAGCCGAAGGATGAATTCAAAACGGTGAAGGGTCCGTTCGAAATCCTCAGTGGAGGAGGGATGATCGCCGGCGGCCAGCCACACATCCATATCGCGATCGCCGAGCGGGGCCAAGCCGCTGTCGGAGGCCACCTGGAACGAGGCTGCAAGATTCTTTACCTTGGCGAAATCACCATCGTGAAGTATGCCGCGCCGTCGCTGATCCGGCGTCCGAATGCGAACGGCATCATGATGCTGCAAGAGAAGTGAAGCTACATTGGTAGTGCGCCCTTCTTTGCGATCGTTCGATGCCCCCAACCAAACCCGTCACTGCCCGACAGTTTTTCAACCGCGGCGGAGTCTTGTCCAAATGGCATCCGAACTATGAGTTCCGGCAAGGCCAGTTGGAAATGGCGGAAGCCGTCGAATCGGCAATCGCCGACCGCAAGCATCTGATCGTCGAAGCGGGCACTGGCACTGGCAAAACGCTTGCCTATCTGGTTCCGGCGATCCTCTCGGGCAAGCGCGTGGTGGTTTCCACTGGCACCAAGAACCTGCAGGAACAGCTCTTCTACAAAGACGTCCCATTCTTGCAGCAGCACTTTGAACAGGAAATCAAAGTCTGCCTGATGAAGGGCCGCAACAACTTCGCCTGCCGTCAGAAGATCTACGACGCCGAACGCGAACCGATCTTGACCGGACTCGACGAGGTCAACGACTTTCAGATTATCCGGGAGTGGGAAAAGACCACGGAAACGGGCGATCGCGCGGAGATCCGAACCTTGCCGGAGGATTCCACCGCGTGGGCCAAGGTCGACGCCCGCCGCGAACTTTGCACGGGCACGAAGTGTCAGCAATACGAGCGCTGCTTCATCACGCAGATGCACCAGCGCGCGCACGAGAGCGACATCATCATCGTCAACCACCATCTTTTTTTTGCCGATCTTGCGGTGAAAGAAGAAGACTATGGCGGCATCATTCCCGACTATGCGGCGGTGATCTTCGACGAAGCGCATGAGATCGAAGAGGTGGCCGGCGGCTACTTCGGCGCGGGTATCAGCAACTATCAGGTTGTGGATCTGGTTCGCGACATCAACGCCACCGCGCGGCGGAAGAACGTCGGATCGGCGGAACTCGACCGCGTGTTGATCGGGCTGCAGGATCTGTCCGACCAGTTTTTTATGTTGTTCCCGGTGCAGGATGGCCGCAGCGGCTTCACCGCGCAGCGTGCGTTTCTCGATCGGCACGGCGAACACTATCGCGATCTATTGATCACCTTTGAGTTATTGGAAACCTCGCTGAAGCTGATTCACAATGCGCCTGAAGAACTCATTCCGCTCGTTCGCCGCACGCGCTTTTTGCGCGATACGCTGCAGTTTTGGATGGAAAGTGGCAGCCGCGAACTCGTCTATTGGATCGAACGGCGCGGCCGCGCGGGCGTCTATCTGCAAGCGACACCGATCGATGTTTCGTCGATTCTCTCGGAACGGCTGTTCAACCAACTGGACACGATCATCCTCACATCGGCCACGGTTGCCGTTTCCGGATCGTTCGATTTTGTACAGAAACGCTTGGGATTGAAGGGCAATCGCGCGCAGTTGGTGGCGAGTCCATTTGACTATGAGAAGCAGGCGCTGCTGTACATTCCGCAGAATCTGCCAGATCCGCGGACGCCGGATTTCAGTCGTGCCGCCGCCGAAGAGATCATCGACCTGTTGACGCTGAGCGAGGGCCGCGCGTTCGTGCTGTTCACGAGCTACACGCAGATGAAACTGGCGCATGAGCGGGTGTCGATGCGGATCCCGTATGAGTCTCTGTTGCAAGGCACCGCGCCGCGCAACGCGCTGCTTGAGGAATTCAAAAATACGCCGAATAGCGTGCTTTTTGCCACGTACTCCTTCTGGCAGGGCGTGGATGTTCCGGGCGATCAACTTTCGTGCGTTATCATCGATAAGCTGCCTTTTGCCGTTCCGTCGGACCCGATTGTCGAAGCGCGCGTCGCTCTCTTGCGGGAGCAAGGAGGCAATCCATTCTACGACTACCAGATCCCTCAGGCTGCGATTGCTTTAAAGCAGGGATTCGGGCGGCTGATCCGCAGCAAGTCAGATCGGGGCGTACTGGTTCTGCTAGATCATCGCATCACCAAACAGCGTTACGGGCAGATCTTTTTCGACAGCCTGCCGGACTATTCGTTCACGATCGAGAAAACCGAAGTGGAGAAGTTTTTCGAATGTTTGAAGTAAGCGTGGAAGCTGGATTTGCCGCCGCTCACCAGTTGCGCAACTACCGCGGCAAGTGTGAGAACCTGCATGGACACAACTACAAAGTGCGTGTGACGGTGCAAGGTGAAGATCTGAATTCCATCGGTCTGCTGGCGGATTTCACCGAACTGAAGGCCGCGCTGCGCGAGATTTCCGAGAGCCTCGACCACAAGTTTCTCAACGAGATTCCTCCATTTACGGAGATCAATCCGTCGGCGGAGAATGTGGCGAAATACATCTGCGATGAGTTGCAGAAGTCGCTGAGCGCGGGTGCGAGCGAGGTTCCGGTCAAGATCGCGGAAGTGAAGGTTTGGGAGACGGATACGAGCACGGCGACGTATCGCCCGTAGGATTCAATTCAGGTCATACCGATGCTGAAGTCTCTGCGTTTGCCCTTCGATTGTGACGCCTCTCGGTTGCGGCAAGAAGCCTTGGCTCTGGCCGGACCTTACTGGAAACTTCACTACAACAAGGCGAACTACGAAGGCGGCTGGAGCGCGCTGCCTTCTATTCGATGAACAGCGGCATCGACGCTATTCAAACTGGTTGCGCGAGCGATTCGCAGGGCTGGATGTGGAAATCACGAAAGACGTGGAAGAAATCATGCCTCGCTACGATGACCACACCCCGGCACCGGATCGTTGAGGAACTACGGGCGATGGGTACAGAAACAGCCTTAAAACTGGCTGACACTCACAGCTTGCCGTAGAGGGCGAGCAGCCGGGACCACGCTTTTTCTGCCAGCAGTTCGTTGTAAACGCGAGAATCCGGTGGGCACCAGCCATGCGCACCGCCGTACACTTCGATCTCGGCCGACAGGCTCGCCTTGGCAAAAGTTGCTTTCAGTACATTCTTCTCATCGGGCGCGCGCGAATCGTCATTCTCAGCGATCGCAACGAGAAAGCTCGCCTTGGTCCTCGCGGCCTGCAGGTGTGGGCTGTTCGGTGTGTCGCGCACCAGTCCGCCGCCATGGAACGAAGCGACGGCGCCAATGCGATCGGATACCGCGGCCGAAGTCCGAAACGCAATCGGACCACCCATACAATAGCCCTGCGTACCCATCTTGCGGTTCTTGGCAACCGATGCTTGCTTGTCCAGCCAGGCGACGAAAGCTTTGGCGTCGGTCATGTGGGTTGATTCATTGAGCGTCTGCGCAAGAGGCATCACCTGTTGGATCGGCGTCGCCGACCCGGCTTCCGCCGTCGGGGCCTTTTTGGTGCGGTAGAACGGATTTACAACCAACACCGAATAGCCGGATTCCGCGAGGCGCTTGCCCATCTGCCGGAAAGATGGCCGAAGTCCGAAGATGTCCGGCCAGATGAGAACGCCAGGCGCAGTGCCGGTCGAGGGATGCACAAAGTAACAGTCCGCGGTCCCATCCGGTGTGGTTACCGTCACGTCCGCGTCGGTTACCGCCGCCGCGTTTGCAACTTGAGGAAGCATCATGGACATTCCCGTGCCCAATAGAAGGCCGAACTGTTTTCTGGTGACGAGGCCACGAGCTTCCTGCTCTTCGGTGTCCCGATCGAAATGATCCAATTCGCACATCCTCTCATCATTCCACATCTGAGTGGGTTAGCGGTGGTAACATCTGCTCAATAACGATCCATGCAACCAAGTCCCGGCGTGAATGTCACCGAATTGTTGATTGCCTGGAGCGCTGGCGATGCGGATGCACTGGAGAAACTCGCCCCGCTTGTCTACGACCAACTCCACCGCTCGGCTCGCCGTTATATTGCCGGCGAGCGTCCGGGTCATCCATTGCAAGCAACTGCTTTGGTGAACGAGGCCTATCTGCGGCTGGTGGAATCGCAGCGCATGGACTGGCAGAATCGCGCGCACTTTTTTGCTGTTTCCTCACAATTGATGCGGCGGATCCTCGTGGATTTCGCCCGGTCCAGCAGGAGTGAGAAGCATGGGGGCAACCTCAAGCATATTGCGCTCGACGAAGCTCTGGCGGTGGGTGGGAATCCAGATGCGGATCTGGTTGCGCTCGATGACGCCCTGACCGGCCTGGCTGCGATGGATTCCAGAAAGGCACAGGTAGTCGAAATGCGCTTCTTCGGTGGACTCAGCGAGCAAGAGATTGCTGAAGTGCTGAAAGTGTCTGTGGATACAGTGCAACGCGATTGGAAGTCCGCGAGGGCTTGGCTCTATAGCCAACTGCGGCGCACCTAAATGGTTTGGACCGCGAAGAATCCTAGTGCTCCGCGGTCCGTAAATTCAGGAATGGCAAGGTTCCTTCAGTCGTCGACGCATGGTGTGGCGTCTATTCCAGAGCACCGATTAATCGCCCCAGAGCGCGTTGCCGGACTTCGTGTTGGTTTTGATCTTCATTTGGCTTGCTCCTTTCTTCCGTCTTGTGGGCCGTTTTCACTGCCTACACTCGTATAAGCGAAACACCTTAGACAAAAGCCGCATGAGTCAAAACTTTTTTCGCCGTATAATGACGAGCGATGACCCCCGAGCGTTGGCGGCAGGTGGAACACGTGTTTCAGATGGCTCTCGATCGGCCGACTGAGCAACGCGGCGAGTTCCTCGACACAGCCTGCGAAGGCGATACGGAACTTCGTCTGGAAGCCATTCGGATGCTTGCGAGTGACGAGGAAGCGGGAAGGTTTCTGGAAACACCGGCTGCCGAGCTAGTCGCACAACGCCTCGCCGAGGATTCTCCGCCGCTTGCGGCGGGAACGATGGTCGGGCCGTACCGGATTCAGGCGCTGCTCGGATCCGGCGGCATGGGCGATGTCTACAAGGCACTCGATACCCGGCTGGGGCGCACTGTGGCGGTGAAGGCGCTGCCAGTGCGAGCCATGATTGGCGGTGCGAGAGCACGGCTGCTTCGAGAAGCGCAGGCGGCCTCGGCGCTCAATAATCCGCATATTGTGACCATCTACGATGTGGTTTCGCAAGACGGCAGAGACACGATCGTGATGGAATATCTGGACGGCGAGACCCTGGATGTCCTGATCGCCCGCAAAGATCTCACGCTTCGTGACGCCCTTGGTTATTCCATCGAGATCGCCAGCGCACTTTCCGCCGCGCATTCGGCCGGCATCGTTCATCGAGATATCAAGCCGGGCAACGTGATGGTTGTTCCGGTAGGCGCCGGACAGTCGGGGTCGGGTCAGCGAACCATCAAGGTGCTCGATTTCGGGTTGGCCAAACAAACCGAATCCAAGCCGGCAGCCGCAACCGCCGCCCTCACGCAAGAGGGGATGATTCTGGGGACGGTCGCCTACATGTCGCCCGAGCAGGCAGAAGGGCGGCCGGTGGACACGAGAAGCGATATCTTCTCGTTCGGATCGGTGCTCTATGAAATGATGACGGGAATTCCAGCGTTTCAAGGCGAAACAGGGGCGTCAACCATCGCCTCGATCCTTCGCGATCAACCAGTGGCGGCACGGTCGGTGGCCTCTCAAATACCATCCCAGATCGACTGGATCATCTCACTGTGCCTCAAGAAGTCGCCCCAGCGGCGTTGGCAGAGCATGGCCGATCTGAGGGTCGCTTTGGAAGAGGCGCGCGACAGGATCGAATCGGGCAAGGTGGAAGAATCGGAGAATGTATCCGCTGGCAATCGCAAATCTCACATGCCTTGGTTTGGGAAGCGGGAACTTGGCTTGGCCGGATTCGTAGCGATCGCAGCACTGGCTTTGGGCGGCTACTGGGGCAGGCATACCGCGCCGCTGGTGACTCCCGAATACGAGCGCGTCACCTTTCGACGAGGCGATGTGACGTCTGCGAGGTTCACGTCCGACGGCCAGACCATTGTGTATTCAGCCGAGTGGGATGGCGGACCCAGCACGATCTACTCGACGCGTACCGGAAGCCGCGAGTCGCGCTCGATGGGCTTGCCTATCGCTAAGGTCATGTCTCTCAGTTCGGCGGGCGAATTGGCAATTCTCGCCGGCGGGTTCTCGAGCACGTTGAATCCGGGAATCGTCTCTCGCGTACCACTGGCGGGCGGTGCCCCTCGAGAGTTTCTCGAACATGTGGTCGACGGGGATTGGGTAGACAAAACCGATTTGGCGGTGATCCGATCGCAAGGGACGGTGCATCGTGTCGAGTTTCCTTCGGGCACCGTGGTTTATGAGTCCAGTGGGCGCAGACCGCCCTGTTGCGTGCGCGTCTCGCCTCAGGGTGACGGCTTGGCGTTCTTTCAGCAGGACATGGACGCCGGGGACTGGATGATGATCTATGTCCCGCGAGGTGGCAGAGCAAAAATTCTCAGCCGCGGTTGGCGGGCTGTGGGCAAGTTGGCATGGTCGCCAGACGGCGGTGAAATCTGGTTCGTCGCTGGTACAACCGGCGGCAATCCCGCCTTGCGCGCAGTTACTATGTCGGGACGAGAACGTATATTGGCTCATACGCCGGGCTGGCTCGTGCTTCACGATGTCTCGCGAGACGGGCGAGTTTTGGCGACGCAGGTCAATTCCCGCATTGCCCTTTCTTTTCGTGGGCCCGAAGACAAAGCGGAACGGGATCTTTCCTGGATGGACACTTCAAGGGTCTACGACATCTCCGCCGATGGCACGAGCGTCTTGTTCGGCGAGCTTTCTTCAGGCGAAGGGCGGAATCCGGCAATTTACATGAGAAAGTCCGACGGATCGCCCGCCGTCCGGCTGGGCAATTGTTCGAGGCCCTCATTTTCGCCGGATGCCAAACGGGTCGCGTGCATTCACGCCGATGGAAAGACGTCGACCATCATGCTGCTGCCCGTCGGTGCCGGGGAGGCTCGGAGGCTTCCGAATGAAGGCTTCCGTTATGACCACGTGGAGTGGATGCCAGGCGGAGAAATGATTCTCTTTTCCGGAGTGAAAGACGATGGCGCTCCGCGAACCTACATGCAGCCTGTAGACGGGGGATCAGCGAAGGCGGCCACACCGGAGAAGGTAGTCGGAAGCCATGTGTCCCCCGACGGCAAGGTCGCAGTGGGGATTCGCGCCGACGGCATCCATTTGCAGGAATTGGAAGGCCTTGGCACGAGGAAAATCGCGGCTGCGGAGCCCGGTGAAACAGCGGTGCGCTGGACCGCCGACGGCAGATCGCTTTTTACCGCGGTGCGGGATGGAATCTCCAGCTTCCGCCTCTACCGCGTGGATGTTGTCTCGGGCAGTCGAACTTTGTGGAAGGAATTGAAAACCGCCGATCCCGTCGGGGTAACCATGTTTTCCGTGGTTGTGACGCCCGATGGCCGAAGCTATGGTTATTCTTACCAGCGCGATGTTTCCGATCTCTATATGATCTCCGGCCTGCGCTAGAAGCCGCTCACTCGCCGGATCTTGTATTGTGTGAAAATAGCGGAATTGGGCCCCACGAAGCGCGGCTTGGACGCCATGCATGCTTCAAACCTTGTCGTTTAGAAAGCCTTGCCTGAAAAAGAGCACGCTGAACGAAGAGGAAACTACCGAAGAATGCACACTGCCGCAACGACTCATCCGCCAATCCTGTTTTGAAGCTCGATGAAATCGAAGCTCTTGTCAAGGATGGAGGCAAGCCCGCCGAAACCCTGATGAATGTCGTCGCGCTGATCGCAAGGCGTTTTGAAACCGAAGTGTGCTCCGCTTATCTGCTCGAACCGGATCGCGCCAATCTTGTCTTGGCCGCTACCGTTGGCCTGCGCCCGGAATGCATCGGCACGTTGCGAATGGCGCTGAACGAGGGCCTCGCCGACCTGGTGGCCGAACAGTTGAGCCCCGTCGCTGCGCAGCAGGTCAAGCAGCATCCCCGCTTCAAATACTTCAGCGAAGCCGGCGAGGATACCTACCAGTCGTTCCTCGGCGTTCCTCTCATCGATCGCGGCGTGCTGCAGGGCGTGTTGGTTGTGCAGACCATCAAAGAACGCCTCTTCGCCGAAGACGAGATTCGCACCTTGAGCGATGCGGCAGTTGAACTGGCGCCGATTATCAGTGAAGCTCGCACGCTCGACCGCTTTATCGCCCCGACGCACGAAAAGATGTGGGCGCTCGCCCGCAACCTGTGGTGGAGTTGGGATCAGGAATCGAACGGGCTCTTTCGCGATCTCAATCCTACCCACTGGCGCGGCACCAACCACAATCCGATCTCGCTCTTGAACGATCTTCCTCTCGAACAATTGGAACGCCGCGCCGGAGAACTGGTGCTGCATGGGCGCATCAATTACGCATACCGCCGGCAACAGGAATATCTGCAAGCCGATCGCACCTGGGGCGATGCCAATGCGGGTATCCTTCGTCCCCTTCGTCCTCGCCCGGTCGCTTATTTCTCGCTGGAATTCGGCTTGCATGAGTCGCTGCCCATCTATTCCGGCGGCCTTGGCGTTCTCGCCGGCGACCACGTCAAAAGCGCTTCCGATCTGGGCGTCCCGCTCGTTGCCATTGGTTTGTTTTACGGCCAAGGATACTTCCGCCAGCGCCTCGATGCGAGTGGCTGGCAGCGCGAACAGTACCTTCCCACCGACATCAATCAACTGCCGATGGAAGCGGCAATCGGCAAAAATGGCAAGCCGGTGACGATGGAGGTGTTCACCCGCAACGGTTCGATCAAAGCCAAGGTCTGGCGCGTCAAGGTGGGTCGTGTCGATCTTCTTCTGCTCGATTCCAATGTCGAAGGCAACGCCCCCGAAGACCGCGAGTTAACATCGCGGCTCTACGGCGGCGACGGACGAGTCCGTATTCGCCAGGAACTGCTGTTGGGCGTCGGCGGATTCCGTGCCCTGCAGGCAATGGGGATCACGCCCGGCGTTTTCCATCTCAATGAGGGCCACAGCGCTTTCGTAGTGCTCGAAGCCGCTCGATCCCGGATGGTGGAAGAAGGCCTGAGCTTTCATCCAGGCGCTACCGCATGTTGGCCGCGAGGTCGTGTTCACCACGCACACGCCGGTTCCCGCCGGGCACGACCGGTTTGGCGCTGACCTTATCGAAGAGCACTTTCAGCCGCTGCGTGAGCAACTCGGACTTTCGCACGACGACTTCATGGCACTCGGCCGCGAAAATGTCAACAATCGGCACGAGCCGTTCTGCATGACGGTTCTTGGCTTGAAGGTGGCGCAGCGCAGCAACGCGGTCTCCGCACTGCACGGCGAAGTGTCGCGGCAGATGTGGCAGCCGCTGCATCCTGGTAAGGACTTGTCTAGAAATAAACTAGCCGATGTTGGAGGCGCTGCGAGGGCGAAT
>CAZCPL010000091.1:0-21632 GCA_964500255.1 uncultured Solibacteraceae bacterium
CCTCTTTGATGCCGTTGGTTGCGGCCTTGGTGTTTGGCTTCGCAGCCTGTGCGGTGTGGGTGTTCTACAACACGAAGATCGTCAATCGAGTGGAAGGCCCGAAGGATTCGTTGCAGCGAGAGGCCGACTACGAAAAGGCGTACAAGAAATTCGAGAAAGCCGCGCTGCCCCGCGTGACCGCGATCCAGTACAACATCGATATCTTTCCTGAGAGACGCGCCATCGTGCTCAAAGGCGAACAGACTTTGGTGAACAGGACCGCCGGGCCGATCGAAGAGATCCGGTTCACGTTCGACGACAACTACAAGCACGAGATCGCAATCGATGGCGCGAAGCAGACGGCCATGGACAAGCGGTTGCAGTTTGTCACTTACAAGTTCGACGTGCCGATGCAGCCAGGTGAGGCTCGCACAATGCGGTTCACGACGCAGAGGGAACCTCGTGGCTTCGAGAATTCGGTGGGTGCCATTCAACTTGTCCAGAACGGAACGTTCTTCAACAACGGCATTGCGCCGCAGATCGGCTATCAGACCGACGGCGAACTATCCGATCCCAACGATCGCAAGAAGTATGGGCTGCCTGCCAAGGATCTGATGCCCGCCCTCGAACGCAACTGCACAGTGAACTGCGGCAACTCGTATCTGAGCTCGTCCTCCGACTGGGTGAGCCTGGAAACGACCATCGGTACATCGGCCGATCAGGTGGCTATCGCGCCAGGATCTCTGGTGAAGGAATGGAAGGAGAACGGCCGCAACTACTATCGGTACAAGTTCGACAAGAACTCGCTGAACTTCTACTCGTTCATCTCGGCTGCCTACAAGGTGGCGCGCGAGGATTGGAACGGCGTGAAGGTTGAGGTTTACTATCATCCAGAGCACGAATGGAATGTGCCAAAGATGGTGCGATCGATCAAGAAGTCGCTGGAGTATGCGACGGCGAGCTTTGGCCCTTATGCCCACAAACAGGCGCGGATCATTGAGTTTCCGCGTGTGGCCAGGTTTGCGCAGGCTTTTCCTGGAACGATGCCGTATTCAGAAGGCATAGGTTTTATCGCGAATCTGAAGAATCCCGACGACATCGACATGGTCTACTATATCGTCGCTTACGAGATGGGGCATCAATGGTGGGCTCACCAAGTGGTGGGAGCGAACATGCAGGGCGCGACGCTGTTGTCCGAAACCATGGCGCAGTACACGGCACTGATGGTGATGGAACACGAGTACGGCCGCGACATGATGCGCAAGTTCCTGCAATATGAAATGGATCGATACTTGCAGTCTCGCGGCGGTGAAATGCTGAAAGAACGTCCGATGCTCAAGGTCGAGGACTCGCAGGGCTACATTCACTACAACAAGGGCAGCATCGTGATGTACAACCTGAAAGAGATGATCGGTGAAGAGGCAATCAACCGGGCACTGCGCAAACTGATCGCGAAGTTCGCTTACGGCGGTCCACCGTTTCCGACGTCCTACGATCTTGTCGATGCTTTGCGGGAAGAGACTCCGGCCGATATGCAGTATCTCATCAAAGATCTGTTCGAAGAAATCACGCTGTTCTCGAATCGTGCGATTGCGGCTTCGGCCGTGAAGCGCCCGGATGGCAAGTTCGATGTCACTCTCGAAGTGGAATCGCGCAAGTTTCAGGCCGATGCCAAGGGCAACGAGACGGAAACGAAGCTCGATGACTGGATCGAGATCGGAGCGTTCGCCAAGCCCGCGAAGGGCAAGAAGTATGGGGCTACGTTACACCGAGAACGGATCCGCCTTTCGGAGAATAAGCGTAAGTTTCGTTTTGTGACGAACGAGTACCCAGAGCAGGTGGGTATCGATCCGTTCCGCCTGTTGGTGGATCGAATCACAGACGATAATATGAAGAAGTTACCGGTGCTTTAGCCTGTATCCACGACTGCATTCCATTGACGCATTGCGCGGCCTGGCGATGATCGTCATGGCGCTCGACCACGTGCGCGATTTCAACC
Source organism: uncultured Solibacteraceae bacterium (assembly GCA_964500255.1). GTDB lineage: Bacteria > Acidobacteriota > Terriglobia > Bryobacterales > Bryobacteraceae > F-183. Next base: position 1,979 of record CAZCPL010000091.1, read on the forward strand.
ATCTGCTTGCCGCCAAGTTGAATCCAGAGGATCTTACTTAGACCACGGTCGCGTTGTTCTTTACCCGTTGGATCACCCATCTCTGCGCACCGACGTTCATGTTCACCGCGGGGCTCGGCGCTTATTGGTGGGCAAACCGTCATGGGAACGGCGTCACGGGATTTCTGGTGAAACGTAGATTATGGCTGATTCTGCTCGAGTTCACAGTTTTTCGGTTTGTGCTGGACTTCAGCCTGTTTCAGGGGCCGATATTGCTGGTGGTGTTATGGGCGTTGGGCTGTTCGATGATCGCACTGGGGCCGATGGCTCGTCTGCCAAAGCCGGTGCTGGCGGCGATGAGTTTGGGAATGATCACGTTGCATAATTTGTTGGATCCGATCAGAGACATTGGAGGTCTCTGGAAAGTCCTGCACCAACAGGGAGCGTTTCAGGTTGGCTCTGTGACTGTGGTTGCGGCGTATCCACTGATTCCGTGGGTCGGTGTGATGGGCGCTGGCTACTGCTTTGGCGAGGTAATGAAGGCGAAATCCGCAGATTGGATCCGGCGATTCGGTTTGGTCTTGATTCTGGGCTTCGTAATGCTGCGGCTGGCGAATATCTATGGGGAGCCGGACTTGTGGGATGGCAGCGTGCTGTCGTTCTTCAAATGTACGAAGTATCCGCCGTCGCTGGCGTTTCTGCTGATGACACTCGGTCCGGCGCTTGCATTGCTGGGATGGTTTGGACATCTGGACTTTTCCGAGACAAATCCGCTGATCGTGTTCGGGCGTACGCCGCTGTTCTATTTCATCGGGCACTTTTATCTGGCTCGGCTGATTGCAGTTGCCCACAAAGGCGTCGAACTCCCGGGTGTGTATCTGATTTGGATCGCCGTGGTGGTGGCGATGTATCCGCTGTGCCTCTGGTTTATGGGCGTGAAGGAACGGCGAAGCCGATGGTGGCTCGCATACTTGTAGAGGCTTCCGAAGATGGCATCCTGGTAGATGACAATGCAGACGAACGCCGACGTAGAAGATCTTCTCAGCCAACCTTCCCCCGCCGATCTTGAGTTCTTCCGCAGGTTGCAGGGCGATCTTCTGATTCTTGGGGCTGCTGGCAAAATGGGGCCGACTCTGGTGCAACGCGCGGCACGAGCCGCGGAGGGCCGTACGCGCATCTATGCGGTGTCCCGTTCGAATGCTGGATACCCGGAAGGCGTGGAGCATATCGCAGCGGATCTGCTGAATCTGCGGGATGTCAAGGCTCTGCCGGATGTCGCGAACATCGTCTATCTTGTGGGTCGCAAGTTTGGATCCACCGGCAATGAGCCGCTGACCTGGGCGACCAACGCGATCGTCCCCGCCTATGTTGGGGAACGCTATGCGGGAACCGGCGTACGGGTTGTTGCTTTATCGACGGGCAATGTCTATCCATTCGTTCCGGTCGATTCTGGCGGCGCGACTGAATCCACGGCCACAGCGCCGGTTGGTGAGTATGCGCAATCCGCCCTTGCCCGTGAACGCGTGTTCCAATACTTTGCGCAAGCTGCGGGGACTCCGACCGCGATCATTCGCCTTAATTACGCAGTGGAACCGCGCTATGGCGTGATTGTCGACCTTGCGCGAAAGATCCTCGGCGGTGAGCCGATTGACATCGCGATGGGATACGTCAACTTCATTTGGCAAGGCGATGCGAACTCTGTCTGTCTGCGAGCGCTAGAGTACACGCTCGCACCGGAGGCGCGGATCCTCAATCTCACAGGTACCGAAACTCACTCAGTTCGCGATCTCGCGAAGCGCATTGCGACCGCGCTGGCCGTTGCTGAGCCGCAGTTTACTGGCGAAGAGTCGGCGACCGCGCTGTTAAGCGACGCTTCGGAATGTGTACGACTTTTCGGTGCCGCGACGGTTTCCACTGACGAGGCCATCGTTCATGTGGCGCATTGGTTGCGGCAAGGCGGATCTGTTCTTGACAAGCCCACACACTTCGAAGTTCGCAGCGGGAAATTTTAGATGAAATTCGACTGGAACTTCGCGCTGTGCAAGGGACTGGTGATTCCCGCTCACCCGCTTGCACTGACGGCGGAACGCAGGCTCGACGAACGCCGTCAACGTGCACTGACGCGCTACTACCTCGACGCGGGTTCCGGTGGACTTGCTGTAGGAGTCCACACGACGCAGTTTCAGATACGCGATGCGAAGGTTGGGCTCTACCAGCCCGTGCTGGAACTCGCCGTTGAGGAGATGAAAGATCGGCCGGTGGTTCGCATTGCAGGGATTTGCGGAGCGACGGCGCAAGCATTGGGCGAGGCGCGGATCGCTGTGGATCTTGGCTATCATGCGGGGCTGCTGTCGCTGGGCGCATTGTCGACGGCAACGGTTCCAGAACTGCTTGCTCACGCCCGCGCGGTTGGCGAGGTGATCCCAGTCATCGGATTCTATCTGCAGCCCGCGGTGGGTGGCCGGTTGTTGCCCTACGAGTTCTGGCGCGAGTTTGCTTCGATTGAATCGGTCGTTGCCATCAAGGTGGCGCCGTTCAATCGTTATCAGACGCAAGATGTGTTGCGTGGCGTCGCGGATTCCGGGCGTGGGCCGAAGATCGCACTCTATACGGGCAACGACGATCACATTGTGCTCGATCTTCTTTCGCAGTTTCAGGGGCTGCGGTTCGCGGGCGGGCTGTTGGGACACTGGGCGGTTTGGACTCGCCGTGCTGTCGAACTCCTGCAGCGCGTGAAAACCGACGACGAGAGTTCCATGCAGGATTGGTTTCACCTCGCTGAGCAGGTGACCGATTCGAATGCCGCATTGTTCGACGCCGCAAACGGTTTTCACGGTTGCATCGCAGGTATTCACGAGGTTCTGCGCCGGCAGGGGTTGCTCGTAGGGATCTGGTGCCTCGATCCGAATGAATTCCTCTCACCGGGGCAGGCCCTTGAGTTGGATCGCGTCACGCGTAGGTATCCTCACCTGACGGACGATGAATTCGTTGCCGAGAACCTCGATCGCTGGCTCGCGTAGATCATGTTTCCCAAGTTTCTGAGCCACATTCCTGCGCCAGTCGGTATCATCTTGATCTTGATTTGCTTCGCGGCCTACAAGCGATCGCGTGCTTGGATGCTGGGGGCCGCCGCCATGCTAGCTCTGTTCAGTAGTTCGTTCTTTTCGTCGGCGTTGCTCAGTACGCTGGAATCACGCTATCCAGTGATTGCCGCTAGCTCAGCCGCACATACGGATGCGATTGTGGTTTTGGGTGGAATCACCCGGTCTACGCAAACATACCCTGCCGCGCGGTTTGACCTTTCCGATCATGCAGAACGCATCGAGGAAGGGGTACGGCTCTACCGTGCTGGAATCGCCCCTGTACTTGCTCTGACGTCTGGCGGTGTTTCGCCTCGAAGTCCGCTCGAAGAGGGCGATCACCTGCGGCGGTATGTTCTTGAGACGCACCGGATCGCTCCGGAAGCCGTGTTCCACACCAGCCGACTCTCACACAATACCGCTGAGGAGGCTGCGAACGTCGGTGAACTTGCCCGCGCCCACGGTTGGACTACGATCACGCTGGTGACCTCCGGCTATCACATGCCTCGAGCCGTGATGCTGTTTACGCGAGCGGATCTGCAGGTGGTTCCTCATCCGGTGGATTTCCGGTCGTTCCGGGATCCACGTGAGCCTCCCGGAAACAGTTGGTTTCCACGTTCTGACTTCCTCAACCAGACAGAAATCGGCATGCGGGAATACTACGGGATGCTGTTTTACAAGCTTTCAGGGAAGTAAGCTCAGCGTTTGAAGCGGCGCGTGATCGGCCCGGTGACGGCTCCAAACGCCAGATCGAGTTCGGCGACGCCGAGCATTCTGCAGCAGCCATAGAACACCGCGATCCCAACCGGAATACAAACCAGAATGTTTGCAAGATGGCCCATTCGCAGCGTTCCGGCGATCTCTTCCATCTGTTTCGTCAGCAGCCAAGTGGTGGCGCCCATAATTGCGGAGGCCAAGGTCACCTGCAGCACGGTCCGCATCAGATTGCGCCCGTAGAGTCCTCCGACTCGCCGACGAAGGGTCAAATAGAGAATCAGGAATCCAACGATGGCGACGGCCGATGTCGAAAGCGCGAGACCGGAATGGCCGAGCCCCATTTTCTGGGTCACGATTCCTGCGACGAGGTAGTTCACGATGATTGAGAGCAGGCTGATCATCATCGGAGTGCGCGCGTCTCTCAATGCATAAAAGGCGGGAGTGACAACCTTGAGGGCCGAGTAACCTGCGAGTCCGATGGCGTAGAACGATAGTGCGACGGCGGTTCGTTGCGTGTCGTAGTAGTCGAAGCGTCCCGATTGATAGATGGCTCCGATGATGGGCGTTCCCAGCACGGCGAGGCCGACCGAAGAAGGGATCGTCAATAGAAAGACCATGGCGAGAGACTTGGACAAGGTCTTGCGGAAGTCGTCGAAATCATCTTTGGCGATGCTGCGGGATATTGCGGGCACGGTCGCCGAAGCGATGGCCACGCCGAATATACCGATCGGCAATTGCATGAAGCGGAACGCATAGCCAAGCCAACTGACGGCACCGTCGAAGCCGCGAACGGAATCATAGAGGTTCGACGCGAAGTTGGTGTTGATCATCACGTTGATTTGCACCGCGGCATTGCCAAGGATGGCAGGGCCCATCAGAGCGAGGATGCGGCGCAATCCTGGATCGCTCCAATTGATTGCGGGCCGGAAACTGAAGCCCAGCTTGACCATCGACGGCACTTGCCAAAACAACTGCAACGCACCGCCCAGAACCACGCCCCACGCCATTCCTTCGATGCGGGTGATGCCGAGCCATGGGCCCGCAACGAATCCCAACAGAAATCCGAAGGTCACCGATCCGATGTTGAAGAATGTCGACGCCATTGCGGGTACGCCAAAGCGGTTGCAGGCGTTCAACACGCCCATCGCTTGCGCCGCCAACGCGACCAGCAGAAGAAACGGGAACATGATGCGTGTCATGCTCACGGCAAGCGCAAATTTCACTGGATCGCGCTGGAATCCGGAAGCGATCAGCCCGACCAGTTGCGGTGCGAATACGACACCCAACAAGCACAAGACTCCGACAACGAATACCAAAGCGGTTGCTACCAGATTGACGAGATGAACGGCTTCTTCTTTGGTCTTCTTCTGAAGGTATTCGGTGAACGTCGGAACGAACGCAGAAGACAGCGCGCCCTCGGCAAACAGATCGCGAGTCAAGTTCGGGATGCGGAACCCAAGCATGAACGCGTCGAATTCCATACCCGCTCCGAACATCCGCGCCATGAAACTCTCGCGCAACAAGCCCGTGATGCGGCTCGACAGAACCGCAACGGAGGCAATGCCCGCCGACCGCGCGACCTTTTCGGTCTGCGAGCCGAGGGACTTATCCACGGGCTTCGCGTCTACGGGTTTCCCGTCCTGCTTAGGAGGAGGTGCGGGTTCCGTACTGGGCAAAGAAATCGGCAATGGTCAGGATCCCTGTGTAGTAGTTCTCGATCTTATACTTTTCGTTCGGCGAGTGCAGCCCGTCGTCCGGCAGGCCGAAGCCCATGAGAATCGTGGGTATTCCAAGGTTCCGCGCGAAGTCTCCCACAATCGGAATCGAACCACCGCTGCGAGTGAAGACGGTGGGACTACCAAGCATGTTACCGAATACGGTGGCCGCGACTTCGATAGCCGGATGATCGGGATTCACGACATTGGGTTCGCCGGCGCTGAGAATGCGGACTTCCGCCCGAATTCCCGCAGGTGCGCAAGCTTGTACGAACGACTTGTATGCCTCGACGATCCTGTGCGGATCCTGATTGGGAACCAGTCGCATCGACACCTTGGCGGTGGCTTGGGCGGGGATCACGGTCTTGGCTCCTGCGCCGGTAAAGCCTCCGGCGATGCCGTGCACTTCCAGAGTCGGACGGGACCAGACGCGTTCAAGAACCGTGCGATCCTTCTCGCCGGTCAACGCGGTTGAGCCGACCTCTTTCGCCAGAAAGTTTTTCTCATCGAAGGGCAATGAAGCCCAACTGGCTTTTTCCGCGTCAGCGGGTTCGGTGACATCGTCATAAAATCCAGGGATCTGCACCACGCCGTCGGCGTTCTTCAATTTGCCGAGCAGTTCGACCAAGCCGAAGACAGCGTTGGGAGCCGCGCCTCCATAGAGTCCGGAATGCAGATCGCGTATCGGGCCGGTGGCTTCGATTTCAGTGTAGACAAGGCCTCTTAGGCCGATGCAAAGCGTCGGGATGCCGTCTGCATAGAGCGCCGTGTCGGAGACGAGAGCGACATCCGCCTTGAGTTTCGCGGGATTCTCTTCGACGTACTTGGCGATCGACGCACCGCCGATTTCCTCTTCGCCTTCGATGAGAAACTTCAGATTGAGCGGAAGCGTTCCCGTTGTGGCTTTCAGCGCTTCGACGGCCTTGACGTGCATGTACATCTGGCCCTTGTCGTCCGCGGTTCCACGGCCGTAGAGATTTCCATCCCGTTCGGTTGGCTCGAACGGAGGTGTATGCCAGAGTTCTAAAGGATCGGGTGGTTGGACGTCGTAGTGGCCGTAGCAAAGCACCGTGGGTTTGCCGGGTGCATGCATCCACTCGGCGTAAACCAGCGGATGCTTGGCCGTCGGTATGATTTCGACGTTCTCGAGACCTGCCGTTCGCAAAGATGCTGCCACGAATTCTGCGGCTCGCTGTACATCCCCACTATTTTCCGGAAGCGTGCTGATGCTGGGAATCCTGAGAAAGTCTTTCAATTCGTCGAGCAGGCGCGCACGGTTGGACAATACAAATTCCGCGACAGTTGGCATGGGAGTGCTTTCAGGATAACGTCTCCGCGCTACTATCGGGCAGATGAAGGTCCGCCTTTTTGAAGACACAGTTCGCGTGCGTCTTTCCCAACGGGAAGTCATGGATCTGGCCGCCGGACAGGTGTTGCGTTCTGTGACACATTTTGGTGTTGGCCAATTGGAGGTCGAGATTCGACCTGCGGCCGAAGGCCTCGATGCATCCTTTGAGGATGGCAAGATCTTCATCGGCGTCAATACGCAGCGAGCCACGGAATGGAGCCTGGACGATTCAGAAGGGCTTTACGCGATATCGGGACCCTGCAAAGTTGCTCTTGAAAAAGACTACGCTTGTCTGCACAAGACTGGCGACGCGAATGAGGGTACGTTTCCGAATCCCATCTCTCTGTCAAAATAGACAGAAGAATGACTAAAGAGTTTGCCGGGCAGACAGCCCTCATTACCGGCTCGAGCAATGGGATCGGTGCGGAAGCGGCGGTGAAGTTCGCTGAGAAAGGCGCCTACGTCCTGATCCATTACCGCAGTTTGATCGAAGATGCCAACGGCGTGTTGGCGCGGGTCCGCGAAGCCGGAAGCGATGGCGAGATCTTCCATGGCGATTTCAAGGACAGCGAGGGCGTCCATAAATTTCTCGATTCAGTCGGCGAACGCAAGGTCGATATCCTCATCAACAACGCCGGTTGGCTGGTGCAGCGTACACCGTTTCTGGACTTCAAAGAGGAGCTATGGAACAACGTCGTGATGCTCAACTTCACCAGCGTTTTCATGATCACACAACATTTTCTGCCGGGGATGATTTCGCGCGGCGCGGGATTCGTAGTCAACGTCTCGTCAGTGGCGGCACGCAACGGTGGCGGCATCGGGGCCATCGCTTACGCGAGTTCTAAGGCGGGTTTGTCGGCGATGACGAAGGGATTGGCCAAGGAGTTCGCGCCGAAGGGAATTCGCGTGAACGGTGTCTCGCCGGGAACCATCGACACCAACTTTCACAAGGTATTTTCCACGGAGCAGATGCTCAACAACGTCCGTGCGGCGACGCCTGCAGGACGCCTTGGGGATTCGGCCGAGACCGCCGATGTCATCCTGTTTCTGTGTTCGCATGAAGCCCGCTACATTCACGGCCAGATTCTGGAAGTGAATGGTGGGTTCCTGATGGTCTGAGTACTATGCTTGCCTCTCCTGGGCCTAAGACCTTCCTCAGAGTCAAATAAGTGGCTTTACGGGAGAAACTCTCTACCGCTGGATGGGTTCGAGTGACAGAATAGACTTATCGGCTATCACTCGACTATCACAAGGTCACACGGATGAACAAGAACCTGATTTGCAGTTCGCTCTTACTTTGCTCTGGTTTGGCCCTCACAGGGCAAGATCGAGAAGCTGTCTCTGTGCCGCATTCCGATTGCTCGCTGTTTGGGGCGGATCGTGAGCGCTTTCAGCGGAGGCGCCAGGACGACCCGGAAAATTACCGCATGGGGCGGCAGGCGGCAGAGGTTACGGCGATGCTGGCCTCCGTGCCAACGATTGCGCGCGCGGTTTCCGATCAGGCGCTCGCCTCGGGTACCAACGGCGTCATCGACAAGTACATTTTTGCGAAGCTGCAATCCGAGGGCTTGAAGCCGGCGGAAAAGATCAACGACTACGAGTTCATTCGCCGCGTGACGATTGATCTAACGGGTCGGGGTCCCGTGTATGAGCGCGTTCTGTCGTTTGTCGCGGACAAATCCGCGGAGAAGCGGGAGAAACTGGTCGAAGAGCTTCTGGCCAGTCCTGTATGGGTGGACAAGTGGACTTACTACTTGGGCGACCGTCTAAAGAACACTGCGGTGATGCGTTCGACCAACACGAATCGGCAGGCGCAGGGTCGGGACGCGTTCAATAAATGGATCCGCGAGAGTCTGACCGAAGGCAAGGGCTACGACCAGATGACGCGCGAACTCCTTGGCGCGCGGGGGACGAATTCATTCGAAAATGGAACTCTGAACTGGCTGGTGGGCGGACGCATCACCGGGGGTCCGAACAACGACATTTGGGATCAGCAGGCGGCTAACGTTGCGGATACTTTTCTGGGAATGAGCCAGGCGAACTGCATTCTCTGCCATAACGGCCGCTATCATCTGGATCAGTTGAGCCTGTGGGGGCGTAACGCGACGCGAATGCAAATGTGGGGCATGGCGGCGTTTCTCTCGAAGACAACTCTCGTGCGGGGACCTTCGCTCGATGGCAACGTCAATCTCTACTACTGGGGCTTGGCGGACAATCCCCGGGCTGCGGATTATGCGCTGGGATCGACATCGGGCAATCGGCCGGCCCGCACCGTTGTCGGCAATGTTCGCAATGTTGCGCCTGTGTATCCGTTTAGCGGGCGGGGTCCGAATCCAGGTGAGGATTATCGCGATGCGTTGGCACGAGAGGTAGCGGCGGATCCGCAGTTTGCCCGCGCCACCGTGAACTATCTTTGGAAGGAGTTCTTCGGTCGCGGGATTGTGGATCCGGTCGATCAGTTCGATCTGGCCCGCCTCGATCCCGACCGTCCTCCGCAGAACTGCCCTGACGAGACACCCTGCACACTGCAGCCATCGCATCCGGAACTGTTGCGAGATCTTTCGAAGGAATTCGCAGAAAACGGTTTCAAGCTAAAAGATCTGATGCGTCAGATTGTGAATTCCGAGGCTTACCAGTTGTCTTCGCGCTACAGCGGAACTTGGAGTCCGAAGCTGGAATTGCTCTTTGCGCGCCACCTGCCTCGCAGACTTTGGGGCGAAGAGATAGCGGATTCGATTGCGCAGGCGAGCAACCTGCCGAATGTATATACTTACCGGCTCGATGCGACGACTACCCCGCGCTTCAATTGGGCGATTCAGATGCCGGAACCGAGCACACTGCCAGCGTTTCTGCAGTCGTTCATTCTGGGGAACCGCGACGATGAACAGCGGCGACAGGATGGATCTGCCCAGCAAGCGCTCGGCTTGATGAACGATGGGTTTGTCACCACTCGTATTCGAGCGACCGGAACCGGATCGACCGCGACTTTGCTGCAGCAGGTTCTCCTGCAAAGCGCGACCGACTCAGCCCTTGTCGATCGCCTGTACCTCACGGTGCTGAGCCGCCCGCCGAGCGATGGCGAGAAGGCGGTTGCCATGCGGATCATGCAGAGCGGACGCGGCGTGCGTGCCGATCGTGCGTCCACGATTCTCTGGGCCTTGTTGAACAAGGTCGATTTCATCTTCAACATCTAAAGGAACGGATCATGACGACGGAACAAGAGAGAGTCGAACGCGAACTGCGCAGGAATCCCAAGTATCGCCAGCCATTCTTTTCGCGATCGAGCTGGTCACGCCGCGAGTTGTTCAGCCTTGCAGGCGGCTTGACCGCGGCGGTGTTGGCGAGTCCCCCGGCCGTGGCGCAAAAGATCGTTTCCGGAGGCAACAACCCGAAGACGAAGAACACGGCGAAGAACGTGATCTTCATCATGCTGGCCGGCGCGCCGAGCCATACCGATCTGTTCGATTTCAAGATGATTCCGGGCGTGACGCCGACGGCGGCGAAACCGGAGACGTTGAAGCCCGGCGTGCTTTGGCCAACGGGCATACTGCCGAAGCTCGGCACGCAATTCGACGATCTCGCGATTGTGCGCTCGATGCGTGCACGTGCTCTGGTGCACTCGTTGAGCCAGACCTGGATTCAGATTGGGCGCAGCCCGGTGGCCGCATTGGGCGACGTGGCTCCGCATATTGGATCGATTGTGGCATTGGAAAAGACTCCCGATCGCACTCCCAACAACGTCTTCCCGACATTTCTGGCGTTGAATTCGAATGGGGCCGTTGGGCCAGGGTACTTCGATTCGAAGTTCGCGCCGTTTAAGACGACGCCTTCCCCAACCGGACTTCCCAACACGCAGCATGTCGGTGGCGAAGCTGTGTTCACGGAGCGTTTCAATGTCCTGCACGAGTTGGATGACTCGTTGCGAGTGGCTTCACCGTTGGGCAAGAACGTCGAAGACATGGATGATTTTTACCGCGCGGCGCGTGGATTGATGTATAACCCGGATGTCGACAAGGCGTTCAAGTACACGCAGGCCGATAGCGCTCGTTATGGCAACAATGCGTTTGGCAATGCTTGCCTTACGGCAAAGCAGGTGTTGGAATCCAACGACGGGACACGCTTCGTCCAAATCACGCTCGGCGGCTGGGACATGCACCAGAACATCTACGGCGTGAACGGAAATCTCAATTCTGCCGGGTCGATCTTCGCGCTGGGCAAGGTGCTCGATGACGGCATGGGCACCTTGATTGCCGATCTCAAGGCATCTGGCTTGCTCGCGGAAACTCTGATCGTTGCGGTGGGTGAGTTCGGGCGTACGGTCGGGCGCTTGAGCGCACAGGCCGGACGCGACCACTACTCGCAGCAGTTCGCGGTGTTTGCGGGCGGCGGTGTGAAGGGCGGTCGAGTCATCGGTTCTACCGACGAGAACGGCGCGCTGACGGTGAATCCGGGTTGGAGCCGCGACCGCGATGTCTGGGCTGAAGACATAGAGGCGACTATCCTGTCAGCGATGGGTATCGACTGGACGACGATCCGCTATGACGATCCATTTGGCCGAGGGTTTGAGTACGTTCCCAACGCCAAAGAAGATCTGTACGGGCCGATCAACGAACTCTGGGGTTAGTTAGCTGGCGAGGGCGATCCGAAGCTGGACGCCCGCTTGGCTTTTTGCTCCTCGCCTGTCGAAAGCTGTACTTCGACAGGTGAGGGCTCTAAATCCGTGCATCCTGATCCCGGTGTTGTTTGCGAGAAAGATTCCCGCCGCACCCGATTGACCGTTACGGATGTTTCGGGATCCAAATTGACATCCCCAATGCTGACGGCTTCGCCGCGAGATCGATCCACTCTCACCGCTGAAAAACATTGGTCACCGAGACGATCATCGGGATCTTTCGCGGCTTGGTGGCGGTGGCGAGCCGAGGGTGACGGACCTTCGATTGTCGAAGTTTGCCACGAGCGGTCTTCCGCGTCGTGTTCCCAACTGTCACTCAGCAACCGTCCGCCGGATCCACCGACCGTCACCATGTTGCCTTTTGCTGCATCGAAGGCGACGCCATAATGCTGGCGGCCCTTTGTGGGCTGGCTCGGTGTACGTTGCTGCCAGGAGTTCGTCGAGAGGTTGAAGGCCCAAAGATCGGCCTGCGGGCAGGGTCCGGATCCGCTGGAAAAGCCGCCGTAGGGCGGCATCTCACCGTTGGCCTGATCGTGGACGGTGTAGTGTAGGCAGCGCCGCAACGGGCGTCCGCTGGCGAAGCCGTGGGAGATGACGATGCGGTCGCGCCCCCGGTTCATCGATGCAGGAATGGCCGATGAGGCGCCAAGCCATGGTTGAGATGTCGAGAGGCCAGCATCGCTAAATAATCCCGCGCCTTCACCACCGAAGAGAATGACGCTGCGGAGCGTGGAATCCAAAACGAAAACATGGCCGTGCCGAGGGGTAAGAATCTGCTTGCCAGTCGCATCGTAGGCGATCGCGCCGTCGACCCGCGGAGTGGGCGCTTGGTCGCCGCTTGGCAGCAGCGAGTGGCTCAGCGATTGTCCGCTCAGTGGAGCGAAAAATGTGAAAAGCAGGATGGCAACCTTCATGGCACTATCCTGCTTGTCGTGACCTGTTTGGACTCCCCCTCTTACAGGGCAAGTCGTCCCTCTGAGGCTAAGCGGTCGAAGATGGCAAGGGTTTTCTGGATGCCGTCCGCCAGTGAAGTATTCGGCTTGTTGCCGTTCAGGTACTGCCGCAGCGCCGCGTCATCCATACGCTTGGCGACGGTAACGGTGACGCCTCCGGCGGTGATCAGCGAGCCTGCACCGGTGCGCTGCTTTTCCACTGCCGCGCCAAAGTCGTTCATGTCGATCAGTTCGCCTTCGATGTTGAAGGCGTGCGCACCTTGCTTGCCAGTGAAGAGGCATCCGAGGAAGATGGCCGCTGTATCCTCGACATACTGCATATCCATGCGATTGCTCAAACGGATGTGATAAGCCTTGCCCAGTGCGACGTGCTTCAAAGCGAGCGAGGGATCCGCCGTCAGGCCGCTGTCACGACCGAAGCCATACACCGCCCACGGTCGCAAGCCCACGCTTGAGATGCCATCCTGCGTAAAGAAGACGCGAGCATTGCCTTCGTTGGCTTGCTTGAAGACGCCATAGTGCGTGGCTGGAATCAAGGGATCCGCCTCTGTCAGAGGGCGATCCTCATAAGCTTCTTCCGGTCCCCATACGGCGGACGAACTGGCGTAGACCACGCGGATGTTGCGTCCGGAATCGCGCGCGCCTTCAAACACGTTCAACGTGCCGATGACATCGATCATGCCTCCGGATACCGGATTGGCCTGACAGTAGGGCATCAGCACCGCAGCCAAGTGGACGATATGCGTCACCGCTTCGTCTTTGATGACCGCCTTCACTTTTGCCGTATCTTCGATTGCGCCGGTGATCGGCTTCAGCTTGGCGACTTCGGATTCTGGCACGAGCATACGCAAGCGCCACGGGTCTGGATTCGCATCGTAGACCACCACTTCATGGCCTTGTTCCAACAACTGCTTCATGACCCACGAGCCGATGCAGCCGGTGGCCCCTGTAACGAGTACTCTCACGTTGTCTCCTATTTTTTGTTCAGGCCGATCAGCAGGACGATGATGAGAATCACCGCGAGGATAGCCAGAATGATCTTGCCGGTGCTGTAAGGGCGCTCGCCCTGCACTTCGCCAGATCTTGCATTGACGAGCACCTGAAACACTCGCCCTTGAAACTGATAAGCACCGATCCAAACGGGCAGCAGAATGTGTTTGAAGGTGACGTCATAGTATTCGGTGCTGCAGCTATGCACTTGCTGTTCATCGCCGCCAATATCGCGGTTCACCTTGCCGCGGATCGGCGATTCCATTTGACGCTTGGCCTCTTCGAAACCCTCGATCAATTCCATTTGGTAGCGCTGCGCTTTGAACCCCGACAAAAACGCAGGATTGTAAGGCTGCAACTTGTCGAGATCCCAAGGGTCAGTCTCGCGAATCTTATCACGCTGCACCGACTTCGATGCGCACACTAGCAAGTCGTCGAACTCGTTGCGGACGCGTCCGGATGCCGGATACCAGCGGGTTTGGCGCACTTGCCGTTCCACCTGCTGGCTTCGGCCATTGGCGTCAGTCTGCGTGATCATCTCGGCCACGTAGTAATACTCGCCTCGTTGTCCGTGGTAGTTGCTGACCGTGCGCGCGTCGTAGGTCCAGAAGGGAAGGTAGACGCCGTTGATCGATTCCTGTCGCGCCAGTGCCTGCAGGCCGCTGGGTGCGAACCAGAGTCCGCCGAGCCAGTTCTTGATGAGTGTCGAGGCTTTGTCGCGGACGATTGCGAAGGGCAACACGGCCGCTGGAGCGATGTGCGGATCGGCGGATTTCGGTTGCGCGACGATGGCGGCGGCGCAGAACGGACAGGATCCGGCAACTTCAGGAGGCTGGAATTCGACCGTGGCTCCGCAGCCGGTACAGTTCACCTGGAGCGCGGTGGCGCTGAGTTTTTCGATGTGTTGGTTGCTGAAGCTGCCGTCGAAAGGGATCTCTTCGATAGCACCTTCGGCGTTGACGGCTTTGGTTCCGCCGCAGGATGGGCACTTCAATCCACCGGTGACGGGATCGAAGAGCATGTCGGTTCCGCACCCTGCGCACGGGAATCTCTGAAAAGTGCTGCTGCTCGGCATTAGGTATAGTTTTTCATAGATGTCGACTGAACCGTGGCTTCGTGGTCCTTTGGCGGATGTGCATCCTGTGGCTGCGCACTTGATTTACACCTTCGAACAAGCTCGTGAAGAGCTGGCGACGTTCACACGCGGGCTATCGCAGGATCAGTTGTGGTGCAAGGTTGCGGGTGGATCCGTAGGCTTTCACTTGGGGCATATCGCGGGCAGTGTAGACCGGCTTGCGACCTATCTGCGAGGAGAGTTTCTGACCGACGCGCAGATGGCTTTCTTAAAGAGCGAGTCAGTGAGCGGAGCATCGCTCGATGCGCTGCTGCAGGCACTCGATGCGGTGTTTCTGCGCGTGATCGCTTTGGTGAAGTCGATCGATCCCGCGATGTATCTCGAGGTGCGAGGCGTGGGTCGCAAGGCGCTGCCGACGACAGTGGCTGGCTTAATCATCCACATTTCTGAACATACACAGCGCCATCTGGGACAAGCGATCCTCACCGCCAAGATAGTGCGAGCAGGGGCGGTGGAGCCGGGACTTTGAAGTCCGCTGGCACGTCGGCCATGTAGAGGCATCCTGCGCCGGGTGCGATCGCGCGGATCTCGGCGGGCATACCTTCGTCGGCAGTGGTGAAGATGATCTTGGTCTGTCCATTGATTGAGGCGAATTCTGGACAAGTGACGCGTGGGGAACCCGGGATAACCCATTCGCAGAGCACCTCGCCCGTATCGAGGTGAAGTTGCTGTGCGAGCCCGTCGGAAACGGGTTCCGGATTGTAGAACGCGACCACCACGCTCTCATTGTTAACCGGGCGCATGCCGTCCGGGAAGCCGGGGAGTTCGGCTGCAGGCTTTACCAAGCCTAGCTTTGTTGCCTTCTCGAACCTGCCTTCGAGTTGGTACTTGGTGATCGCTTTGGGCGCGGAATCGATATCGATCAACACGTCGCCGTGGATCACCTTGCCGTTGGAACAGGTCTGTCCGCCGAGAAGCGTTCGCAGCGTTCTCGATGCCGCGTCGAAGAAGTAAACGCTGGCAATGGGGTCTGTGAAGGGAATGTGCTTGGTTCCGAACAGCACGCCGCCTTCCACGGCCATGCCCTCATTGATCGTTAGGCTGTCGTCTTCGGTGACGCTTGCGCCGATGTCCTCGATCGCGCCGGTTGAAAGCTCGCACACCACCAGTCGGCGATCCAGGCCGACCAGAACGATGCCCGGCTGAACGGTCTCGGCAAAGAATCCCGGGCGCCCCGGCATTTCGATCGATCGGTTGACGCCGGTTGCGAGATCGAGGATGTTGAGGCTGCCGGTCGCGACGTTGAAGCCGTGCTGGATGGCGACCCACCCCAACTTGCCAGGATCATGCTGCAGCATCCTCGGACCCTCGGGCAAGAATCGCAGGGCTTCGTATTCGGGTGTGTACAGGAGCGACGCGGGAATCGGCACCATTCGAGGATACAATGAGCGTTTCTATGGCTGATCAAGAGTGGGCGTTTTACTTAACAGATGTGAACGACAAGGTCGCGTCGATTTTCCTCGACCTGGGTTTACGGGATGCCGCGCCGGATTCTGCGAATCCGCATCTGGTTTGCTGCGCGGTTGAGATGAAATCCGCACGGGAAGACGGACTTTCGAGCGCTGAGGAAGCCGATGTGCTGGGCACAATCGAAGACGATCTCGATGAGGCACTTGGTTCGCTGGCGATTGCCGTGGGAAGAATCACCACCGTCGGTCTGCGCGAACTCTTCTATTACAGCGCGGATCCCGAGCCGGTGGAATCGGCGATTCGCAAAACGCTGGAACAGAAGCACCCCAGCTACAAGTACGAATGCGATGTCAGTGTCGATGCGTCTTGGGATTTCTATCTCAATGTCCTGTACCCATCCGCGGAAGAGATGCAACTCATCCAAAACGAACGCACGGTGGTGGCACTGGCCGAACAAGGCGATCTGCACGATGTTCCTCGAGCGATTTCGCATTGGGCCTATTTTTCGAGCGATGAAGACCGGCAGAGCTTTCTCACCGAGGCTGCCGCCGCCGGGTTTAAGGTAGAAGACGAATTCGAGACCGAGTCAGGGGCTCTGGGCGTCGAAGTGGAGCACGTCGAACGCGTGGATGAGATCGATGAGGCGACCCTGCAACTGTTTCGCTTGGCAGAAGCCCACAATGGCGATTACGACGGCTGGGAAAGCATGGTCGTCTTGACCGACGCGTTACCATCCTAGGTACATCCGATGGAATCTCCCGACTTTAAGAAGACCGTCCGGCTCCCCCAGACGGACTTCCCGATGAAGGCCAATCTGCCCCTGAATGAGCCCAAGACGCTCGCTCGCTGGGATGAGATGGGCCTCTACGAGAAGCTGCGTGAACAGGGCGTTGGACGTCCCCGCTACGTGCTGCATGACGGGCCTCCGTACGCCAACGGCAACATTCACCTGGGGCACGCGTTCAACAAGATTCTGAAGGATTTCATTGTGAAATCCAAGACGATGTTCGGTTTCGATTCGCCGTATATCCCCGGTTGGGATTGCCACGGCTTGCCGATCGAAATCAAAGTCGACGGCTTGCTTGGATCCAAGAAAGCGTCGATGACGCAGGCCGCGATCCGCGCCGAATGCCGCAAGTACGCGGACAAGTTCGTCGACTTGCAGCGCAAAGATTTTATTCGCCTAGGCGTCTTCGGGCGCTGGGACAACTACTACTCGACGATGTCCGCCGAATACGAAGCCGTGATCGCGCAGGCGTTCGTGGACTTCGCCGACAAGGGGTACGTTTACAAAGGCTTGAAGCCCGTCAACTGGTGCATCAATTGCCGCACAGCGCTGGCCGAAGCGGAAGTCGAATACGAGAACCATACGAGTCCGTCGATCTGGGTTCGCTTTAAGCTGACCACCGATCCGGCGAACATCGATCCGGCACTCGCAGGCAAGAACGTCTACGGTCTCATCTGGACGACCACGCCTTGGACGATTCCCGCCAACATGGCGATCAGTTATCATCCGCGTTTTGAATACTCAGCGCTCGATGTATCCGGGGACGTGTACATCGTTGCGACGGAGTTGGTGAACCAGACGGCGGTGAAGGCTGCATGGCTGGATCCGCAGACACTCGCTGTATTCAAGGGTGCGAAGCTGGAACACACTGTCTTTCGGCATCCCTTTGTTGAGCGCGATTCCAAGGGCATTCTGGGCGATCACGTGACGCTGGAGCAGGGAACTGGCGCGGTGCACACCGCTCCTGGACACGGCCAGGAAGACTACGTCGTCGGCATGCAGTATGGCATCGCCACTTACTGCCCGGTGGACGCTGCCGGCCGCCTGTATCCGGCCGAAGGTGCCGATGGCGTGCTGCCTGAGGAACTACTGGGCAAGACCGTCTGGCAGGCCAACCCTGTCGTGATCGAGATTCTGAAGGCGCACGGCGCGCTGGTGACGCACGAACCCGTCAATCATAGCTATCCGCATTGTTGGCGTTGTCGTAAGCCTACGATTTTCCGCGCCACCGAACAGTGGTTCATCGGCATGGAAAAGAACGATCTGCGCCAGCGGACGCTCGATGCGATCAAGAAGGTGAAGTGGCATCCCGAATGGGGCGAAGAGCGCATTTCAAACATGATCGCCACGCGTCCGGATTGGTGTATCTCGCGCCAGCGCATCTGGGGCGTGCCGATCGTTGCATTTCACTGCGAGGGCTGCGAACACACCGTTACCGACAAGCCGATTCTCGATCGCGTGATCGGTAAGTTCCGCAAGCATACGGTGGACGCCTGGTATTCGATGACTGTTGAAGAACTGGTGGATGGACCCCTGGTGTGTCCGAAGTGCCAGGGTACGAAGTTCAAAAAAGAGACCGATATTCTCGACGTCTGGTTCGATTCGGGCGCGTCATCGCTTGCTGTGTTGACGCCAGAGAACGACATGACGTGGCCGGCGAACATGTATCTCGAAGGCGGCGATCAGTATCGCGGCTGGTTCCATTCGTCGCTGTTGATTGGCATGGCCTTGAAGGGTCAGCCTCCGTATAGCGAGATCGTTACCAGCGGCTGGACGCTCGATGAGCAGGGCCGCGCGATGTCCAAATCTCTCGGAAATACCGTGGAACCGGAGGCCGTGATTAAGGCCTCTGGCGCGGAAGTGCTGCGTCTGTGGGTCGCGTCGGTGATCTATCACGAAGACGTGAAACTCGGCAAGACGATCCTGGAACGCTTGTCTGAGGCCTATCGCAAGATCCGCAACACTTTCCGCCATTGTTTGGCGGTGACCGGCGATTTCGATCCGGCGGTGCATTCGGTGACCGGCGAAGAGATGTTCGAAGTCGACCAGTGGATTCTGCATCGGGCCGAGGCGCTGCTCGCTGAATGCCTCAAATCTTACGAAGAGTACGCGTTCCACAAGGCCTACCGAGCGGTTTACGATTTCGTGGCCGCGGATCTGAGCGCCGTCTATCTCGACATCATCAAAGACCGCCTCTATACATGGCCGGGCAAGAGTGTGGGCTATCGAAGTGCGCAAACCGCCGTGTATCGCATCAACTACATGTTGACGCGGCTGATGGCGCCGATCCTTTCGTTCACGACGGAAGAGGCTTGGGGCTACATGCGCAAGCCTGCGGGTGCGCAGGAAAGCGTCCATTTAGAAGCCTTTCCGGTGAAGGGCGAACTGACCGCTGGGCTTCCATCGTCGTTCGTTCCCAAGATCGCCAAGTGGGATGCGATGTTCGCGATCCGGGGCGATGTCATGAAGGCGCTCGAAGGCGCTCGCGACGCCAAGCTCATCGGCAAGGGCCTCGAAGCAACGGTGATGATCGAGGCTGGCAAAGAGCTGTATCCGGTGTTGAACGAATATACCGAACAACTGCCGCCCTTCTTCGGTGTTTCGAACATCTGGCTTTCTGAAGGAACTGAGCTGAAGGTCACGGTCGACAAGGCCATGGGTTCGAAATGCGAACGCTGCTGGAAGTACACGATGGATGTCGGCGGCAATGAAAAGTATCCGACCATTTGCGTGCGCTGCGGCGAGGCTGTGGACGAATTTCTAGGCGAGGTGGCGTGAACCCGAGAGTCACGTCGTTTGGCGTTGTCGCGCTGATCCTGGGTTTGGATAAATGGACGAAGGCGCTGGTGCGTTCAGCCTGGCCCGAGA
>CAZCPL010000092.1:0-1475 GCA_964500255.1 uncultured Solibacteraceae bacterium
CAACCGCCGGACGCTCGCGGATCGGAACGCCAACTCGCGGACGAGCAGATCAAAGCGCGAATCGATCGCGGTGCGCATTCGACGCGATGTCATCCAGGAAAACGGCAGTTGCCTGCACGGAATGGCTTAAAGTTGAGTTCCTGCAAGCGGAAAAAGTGCACCGCCGTTGAACTCCAACCGAGACAAGCATATGCGGGCCGCGGGCCGCGCGTCACAATTCGCGCCTAGCCATCGTCAACACCTAAGTGCACAGCAACAGCGAATCACGGACGAACGTCCCGGAGTCTTTTCCAATCCTGGACGATTGCGTGGACCACCGTACTCCCCGCACGATAGATATTCTCCAGCGATTGTGTATAAGCGGCATACTGGCCAATCTTTTCTCCCGCGAGGCTCTCAGTGGCCGTCACACCGGGAGGCTGCATATCGAAATTGCTTACGCCGCGCAACACCAGCACGCGTTCCCGATCCACACGCTTCGTGCGCGCGAGCCACGTCAGCGATTGCAGCACCCCCGTATCTTCCATCGCGGTGGTGACGTAGTTCGCCGCTCCATCGGAATAGTAGCGGACCCAATCGTTGGCCCACTGATTCAGTAGTTTTCCATGCCAAAACGTCGAGGCCGAAAGCGTGTCGCCTTTCACCACCTTGGCCCGGCCTTGCGCGTTGGGATAACCGGTAAATCGCGCCCGACGATCGTCGAGCTTGTCGGAATCGTCGAGGGGAATGTCCTTGGATAGTTGATAGGCCCAGTCCACGAGACGCGAATTGAGCTGATAATATTCGCCTTCGTTCAACTCGCGGCGAGGCTTCTCATAAGGTTTCGTGCGACGCAGCGGGATAATACCCGTCGGCCAATCCGCTGGAATTTCGCGTCCATCGATCTCATGGGCGAGGTCGCCGTCGACCACCCAGTTCGCCCAGGCGGCGGATCCGAGTGTCACGTCCGCGGGATCTCCACCCGCAATGCCCGCCACGATGAAGTACGCCTTGCGGAGATCGAAGCGCGGGTCGAGTCCCAGAGCCATGATCGACGCGGCGGCTCGCGCCGTACCGATGCCCGCGCAGATGCCCAGCACGCCTTGCTTGTTCATGCGAAGATCGCGATTGCCGGCGGGAAAGGGAAAGACCTCATCGAGTTTCTCGCGTTCCACCCAATGCTGAAATTCGCCGGGAAGATCGCCCGTGTCGGCACCGCGCTCGAACAACGAGATGACAACTACTTTTACTTGTCGAGGCTTGTCCGCTGCGAGAACCGAAATCGCAACGAGAGCAAGCAGGAGGAATCTGGACATCCCTCTAGAGTGCCACGCTATTGAGGAACCAGCGACGCAACGCACGGTGGCGCGAGCAGTTGCTGAACGTTTCGGGCCGCGCCACCCGGCTGTGTCGCTTCTGAAGAACTCAGGCAACGGAGGCAACCGCGATTGTTCCTGCCCGACTGGAGGGGCGCGTTCGGCCCCTGCCCGCTTCTG
>CAZCPL010000092.1:1575-10480 GCA_964500255.1 uncultured Solibacteraceae bacterium
ACGAACTCGCGCAAAACGGGACCGCCCTCGAGAGTTCTCGAACTATTGGCGGATCTCAAGGCGGATCCCTTTGCGCTTCTGACGAACTCGCGCAAAACGGGACCGCCCTCGAGAGTTCTCGAACTATTGGCGGATCCCTTTGCGCTTCTAAGTATTGTCGACAAACTCAATAGGGCCAGTGTGGTTTGCTGAAGAGGCCGCCGTCGACCCACAGCGTTTGCCCTGTGACAAAGTCGGACTGGTCGCCTGAGAAAAACACAACCGACTTACCGATATCCGCAGGGACTCCGACGCGACCAAGCGGAGTCACCTTAGCCCAAGTGCCCGCGTAGTCTCCCGCTTCGAGCTTGGTGCGCTCAATCTCCACCGCTCCCGGGGCCACACAGTTCACCGTGATGCCGTACTGGCCAAGCTCCGCGGCGGAGACTTTCGTGAACATTTCGATGCCGCCCTTGCTTGCCGTATAGTCAACCAGATTGGGAAACGCAAGCTTGTTGCTGCCGGATCCGATGTTGACGATACGGCCGCTTTTGTTCTCCTTCATGTGCCAGGCGGCTCGCTGCGTGCAGAGAAAGCAGCCCTTCAAATTAGTGTCGATCACACGATCCCACTCCGCTTCGGTGAGTTCGATGAGCGTCTTCCAGGTTTGCACGCCAGCGTTGTTGACGAGTATATCCAGACGCGGAAACGCCGCTGTCACTTCGGCGAACATGCGATCGACATCCTTCGAAACACCCACGTTTGCCTGGATGACGATCGCCTCCCGACCTAGCGAGCGAATCTCCGACGCGGTCGCCTCGGCACCCGCCTTGTCGGAGTTGTAGTTGATGGCGACATTGCATCCGGCGCGTGCAAGTTCGAGCGCGATACCCTTGCCGATACCCTTGCTGGCACCCGTTACCAGTGCGTGTTTGTTTTCGAGATTGGCCATTCTGTCTCTATTCTATGGTCTGTGGTCTATGGTCCGCGGCGACCGTAGGTCTAGCCTAGGGAACTGCGATCTCGACAACAGCAGATCGCGGACCCTCATTCCCAGCCGTATCGAACGCCGTCACCGCATAGGCGCACTTCTTGTCGGCTGGGGCGGACTTATCGCTAAAACTGGGGACCTCCGCGCGCTCGGTCAACCGTTCGAATGCCCCACCCCCTACCGAACGATACACACGATAACCACGCAAATCGGCGACATCGGCGACGCGTTCCCACGCGAGCTCAACCGTATTCACACCCGCAATCGCCTGCAATCCAGTGGGAGCTGGAGGTGCAAAGGTATCGATCGGGACGATGGTCACGGTATCGGAAGACTCGCTGCGGGCCGTTCCATTCCAGGCCGTCACCGAATACTCGTAAGGCTTGCCATACTCGGCGTTGCGATCCACATAATCGGATGCATTCTGTACTTCGGTCAGTTGCACTGGCTCTTTGTCAGCGGGAGTCTTGCGAAAAACGCGCGCTAAGGGCGAGGCTACGTTCCAACTCAGTTTCGCGCCGTTCGCATCGGATTCGGCCTTGAGAACCGGCTTCGCGAGAGGCTCCACAACAGTCAGCGAGACGAAGTTCGACCAGCCGGAGGTGCGCCCACGCGCGTTGAGTGCACGCACGGCAATCACAATTTCGCGATTCGCCCATTCCTTGGCTTTCAGCGTCTTTTTCACGCGGCCCGGCTGTTCCGACGACGTCTCGATAACCTTGGCGGATTCGGCCCATTGGTCCGCATTGAAAGGCTTGCCCACCGACGCACCCGCGCGCAGATCGACGCCACCCAATGCCTTCACTGCGATGCCTTCTGTGGTGAGCAGCGGTAGCGTGAACTCGATTTCCACGCGGTCACCAATCTGCACGGCGGTGACATCGGCAATGCGCTGCGGGATGTTCAACGCCGGCGGCAGCGGATCTCCGACATAGCCACAGCCCGCCGTGAGCACGAGAGCGAGAAATAGAAAAAGTCTCACAGAATATACTTGCTCAGGTCCTGATCTTTGACGATCGCCGCAAGTTGTTTACGGACGTAGGCTCCATCGATCTTGACCACTTTCTTCTTCAGATCGGGGCCCTCGAACGAGATCTCTTCGAGTACCTTTTCCATGATCGTATGCAGGCGCCGCGCGCCGATGTTCTCATGGCTCTGGTTCAACTGGGTGGCGATGCGGGCCATTTCCACCAGCGAATCCTCAGTGAATGTCAGCTTAATGCCTTCTGTATCCATGAGCGCGATGTATTGCACCACGAGCGCGCTCTTCGGCTCTTTCATGATGCGGATCAGGTCTTCTTCTGTGAGCGCCTTGAGTTCCACACGGATCGGGAAGCGGCCCTGTAGTTCGGGGATCAAATCGCTCGGCTTCGAGACATGAAACGCGCCTGCGGCGATGAAGAGTATATGATCGGTTCGCACAAAGCCGTAGCGCGTGTTGACGGTGGTGCCTTCGACAATCGGCAGGATGTCGCGTTGCACACCTTCGCGGCTGACATCGGGACCATGGCCGCCTTCGCGTCCCGCGATCTTGTCGATTTCATCGAGAAAGATGATGCCATTGCGTTCCACGCGTTCGAGCGCGACGCGAGTCACCTGATCCATGTCGACGAGTTTCTGCTCTTCTTCTTGAATGAGGTAATCGAGCGCATCGGCGACGCGCATTTTCTTGCGTCGTGAACGTCCGCCAAAGAGCGCGGGAAGCATCTCTTTAAGGCTCGAATCCATATCGTTCATGTTGTCACCGCCGCCGAAGTTGGCGGTGATTTCAAATTGCGGTCCCCGGTCTTTGACGTCGATCTCGACCATACGGTCATCGAGTTTGCCTGCACGCAGGCGTTCGCGCAGCTTCTCGCGAGTGCGTTCCTGCGATTCACTGGCTTCGGGTTGCGCGGGCATGAGCAGTTCGAGAAGCCGGTCTTCGGCGTTCTTTTCGGCGCGATCGGCGACCTCGTCCAGGCGCTCTTCGCGCACCATCTCGATGGCGATCTCGACCAGATCGCGAATCATCGATTCCACGTCGCGCCCGACGTAGCCGACCTCAGTGAACTTGCTCGCTTCCACTTTGAGAAACGGCGAGTTCGCCAGCTTCGCCAAGCGGCGCGCCAGTTCGGTCTTCCCAACGCCTGTCGGCCCGATCATGAGGATGTTCTTGGGCATAACATCTTCCGCAAGATCCGGATCGAGCTTCTGGCGGCGAACACGGTTTCGCAAAGCCACCGCGATCGCGCGTTTGGCTTCGGCTTGTCCGATCACGTGTTTGTCTAGTTCGCGAACAACCTCGCGGGGCGTCAATTCATCGAGCAACGGACGGTCGTCATTGCCCTGCGCAGGCAGGTAAATCACCATAATGAGTGCTGGATTCAGGGTAGCAGGCAGCAGCAAGGGGGAAGCATCCACGCTGCCTCGACATCGCAACATGAATCCAAGAATCCACTCATTCACCGGCGGATCCGCGGGACTCTGGACTGTCACCGGCATTCGTGCGGCAAAGGGCGAAAGCCTGCCCAATGTCGACCGCCTCGACGTTGTCAATGGCGCATCGAAGGGCGCGGGCGCATGGGTTTTGAACGGCGTTGATCCCGATCCGCAAGAGTGCCGCCTGGTGGGCGATGCCTCAAGACGAACGGCGCCGGATCTTCGAAGAGACTTCGCAGCACATCCGCATTGGCATCGAGTACCTGCCGGGCATCTCACGCATACTGCACCACTGCCGCGATCTCGAAACCGCCGAGCCATTCGATTTCCTCACGTGGTTCGACTTTGCCCCGCAGCACGCGCAGGCATTCGAAGAGATGGTGGGACAACTGCGCGCGACGGAAGAATGGAACTACGTCGAACGCGAGGTGGATGTCCGACTGAACCGATAGCGTAGTCCCACTCTGACCACGATTGCGAATGGACCCAACTATCTGGCCGCCTCGGCTTGGATCTACACCAGCGGCTGGCAAGTACTATGTTGTTGTTCTCTGGTTCGATGACGGGGCGTCTGAAAGTCCAAACGGTGGTATACTCTTCCGATGGCAACGTCGACGAAATCCAGTTCAACCTGCGGCAAGTCTCCATGAACCTCGCCGGAGAAGTCACCGTCGGCGAAGTCAAGATCTGCGCGGCCTGTACTGTCAAGCCCTCTCTTCCCAGCCTTTATGGATTTCCTCCGCCAAGCCCATTTCGCAGGCATTCGCTTGCAGTTCTAGAAAGGACCCTCCCCTCATGCATCCTCAAGCCGAACCGTTTCCCCCTCCAGCAGCGCAGGTCTTCGGACCCCGCCGCAACCCAATTCTCTTTCTCTACCCTGTGCTCGATTCGCTCAACAGCGGTGGATTCATTCGCAAAGTGGTCGCCACGGCGATTCAAATCGCAGGTGGGTTCTTTCTGCTTACGGGGCTGATCGCCTGTTTTGGAGTCATCTCGATGGCATTCAAAGGAGAGGCGAAAGCCGCCTTTGGCCTCATTGTCTTTGCCGTAATCCTGCTTGCAGGGCTCGCGGCAATCGCGCAAATCTTTTGGTATCGCGCGGCGGCCATCAAGGCGATCGACAACTCCAGCGGATTTGTGATCATGCCCATTGTGTCGCAACTCTTCCGGCTGACCGGTGAAGTTTATGCGAGCCTCGCCGTTTGCATGGGCATCGGCGGAGGCCTCGCCATGTGGCTCGCGGACATCAATCCAATGGGCGCTCTCGACGGTTTCGGACCTACGCTTCCGATGATGGGCAGCTCATTCTTCGGTGCAAGCGCCGGCGGATTTATGGGCGGTTTGACGCTGATGGCGATGGGCTGCCTTGGCGGCTTTGCGATGCTGGTTTTCTTTTACTTCCTCGCGGAACTGAGCGTTGTCACCGCGTCGATTGCCCGCGATATGCGAGCCCTAGCCGCGAAGGTCGGCGCCTAGATCTCATGGAGATGGCAGAACAGCGGTGACTTCGGTCACCGCACTGCCATTGTTGTCTACGCCGATTTCCATCGTCATCGTCTGCTCGCCCTTCGAGATCGTGAGGCGATGTTTCCCGAGAAATACCCGACTCTCCCAAGTACCCTCTTCGCCCGAAACGCCTTCGGCCCGAGTCCACCAATCCTGAAAACGAAGCCTTTCGTAGACGTTCAACATAGGGCGCGCGGACCAGTCCCTGCGGTACATTCCAGCACCCTGATTCGCCAACCAATGCGCGCCATCCCAGAATCCCCAGAGCAGAAACGACTTAATATTGGGATGCGAGTAGG
This sequence comes from uncultured Solibacteraceae bacterium, assembly GCA_964500255.1. Lineage (GTDB taxonomy): Bacteria > Acidobacteriota > Terriglobia > Bryobacterales > Bryobacteraceae > F-183. The sequence continues at coordinate 6,769 of CAZCPL010000092.1, forward strand.
CAGCGGTGATATAGTCTTCGACATAACGCGCCTGCGCGGCCTCATCCCGAGGACCTCCGAAGGTCACATCGAACTCCGTGATCTCCAGCGGAAGCCCGAATTGCGACAACTCATCCCACGTTTCCAACACACGAGGAATCGGCGTGAGGGGAACATTCATGTGTCCCTGATCGCCGATGCCCGTGATGGGCGCGCCGTTTTCTATGAGTTCCTTCAGAATGGCGATCACCGCGTTCCGATGGGCGTCGTTTGCGCCTCCGCGGACGTTCGAGATGTTGTAGTCGTTGTAAAAAAGATCGATGTCCGGATTCGATTCTCTCGCCCATTTGAAGCTCTGCCAGAGCAAGTCGCGTCCTCCATCTCGCAAAACTTCTGTGTTGGTGTAGGCTTCGTTGACGACATCCCAGGCGACGACGCGCCCCTGTGTTTTCACGACATAATCTTTGACGTGTGCCTCTATGGCGTTGCGAAGTTCCTGGCCGCGCAGATTGCGGACGGATGTCGGCAGGTGTTGATAGCTTGGCCACAGCAGCACGTGTCCGCGGGCGGTGAGATTGTTATTGGCGAACCACTGCAGCATCCGGTCAGCGGTGGGAAATGCTCCGTTGTTGAAACTCCACTTCAGTGCGTTCTCTGTCACAACGTAGTTGAATAGGCGCTTCAGTTCCGTGCGGTAGCGTTCACCATCCGCTGTGTTGGCGAAGAGCGGTCCGTCGGCCACCGCTGTTCCAAAACGGAAGGCTTGTTCAGTCTGTTCGAGCTTAATTGTTACGTCCGATAACGGACTTCCGTTACTGTCGGTAACGTTGACCCGCACACCGCCCATGCGATGATTCCGGATCCGCTCTTGCGCAGCCTCGCGCCAGGAATCGTCTATCGTTTGTCCGCCAAAGATATCGAGGTTGATGCTTTGCGGTGGATCGCCCGAAGGCCCGAAGTCTTCGAGTCGAATATTGGCCAACTCGACCACGCCAACGTCGAATCCTGTTTGGATCCGCAACGACGATGCCGCCGCGGCGTAACTCGCCGTCTGGTAAGCGATCGCGTACTCTTTCCAATCCACAGTTAGCGCCAGAACACTGGAAAGCGACTTGCTGTTGGGAGGTGCGCTGAGTTCGTGGATCAACCCGATACGGCTTTTGGTCTCCGATCGTGCCCACAGCCGAAAGCGCAGCCAGCGGCCTTGCTGTAATTCCATAGGCAAAGTGCGGGACATCTGCGAACTCCAAGGCGTGGACGGCGTCGCCGCGGCTGTGGAAACCCGCAGGGCGCTTGTCGATCCGTCTGGGACGCCGGTGACGGCGACGGTTTGCATCGCACCCGCGCGACTGTACGACCAGGTTCCACCGTCGATGATGGATTGCGCAGTCAGCTGTAACAACATGCTCAATCCAAGCAAAAGAGTTCTCACGCTCTTAGTTTAACCGACGCGCAGGACCGACTGCGTCATGAGCTGATAAGGACCCTCTTCAAACGGCTTATCGCCAACCGTGCTGCACAGGAAATTTGCACATCCCCCCACCGATCCCGCTATAATGGAAAGGCTGCCCTTTCAGCAGAAGTGCGCCTGTACTCCCTCAAGTAACAGCTAGCCAACCATTCGTTAAGGACATGTTCGACAACCTCTCAGAGAAGCTGCAGCGGGTCTTTAAAAACCTGCGTGGCGAAGGGAAATTGACCGCGGAAAATATGGAAGCCGCGCTGCGGGAGATCCGCGTCGCTCTTCTCGAAGCCGACGTCCACTTCCGCGTTGTCAAGCAAGTCATTGAAGGCATTCGAGAAAAGGCGCTTGGCGAAGAGGTCATGCAGGCCCTCTCGCCCACGCAGCAGGTCGTCAAGATCGTCCGCGACGAACTGGTCAAAATGCTTGGCACCCACCAGTCGAAGCTCCGTTTCCACAACGAGGCTCCGTCGCCGCTGCTGATCGTTGGCCTACAGGGATCCGGCAAAACCACCTCCACCGGCAAGCTCGCCAGGTATCTCGTCAAGCAGGGCCAGAAGCCGCTGCTTGTCTCTGTGGATATCTACCGCCCCGCAGCGCGCCAGCAGTTGGCCGTCGTCGCCAAGAGCATCGGGGTTCCGATCTACCAGGGCACGCCCGAAGAAGCGAACGATCCGGTGGCGCTCGCTCGCAGTGCGCGGAAAGAAGCCGTCCAAACGGGACGCGATGTCCTGCTGGTCGACACCGCCGGACGTCTGCATATCGATGATGACCTAATGGCCGAGTTGAAGCAGTTGAGAGACCTGCTTAACCCCTCCGAGATCCTGTTCGTCGCCGATGCGATGACGGGTCAGGACGCGGTGAAATCGGCCGAAGAGTTCCACAAGCAGCTTGGTATTTCTGGAATTATCCTCACCAAGATGGACGGCGACGCCCGCGGTGGCGCGGCGCTTTCGATCCGTTCGGTGACGGGCCAGCCGCTAAAGTTCGTCGGCGTTGGCGAAAAGAGCGAGGCGCTTGAGCCGTTTCATCCCGATCGCGTGGCGGAACGCATTCTTGGCATGGGCGATGTGCTCAGTTTGATCGAAAGAGTCCAGGATGGAATCGATCACAAGCAGGCTGAGGAGATGCAGCGCAAGCTGCTCGAAAACGAATTTTCGTTGGGTGATTTTCGCGATCAGATGAAGCAGTTGAGCAAGCTCGGCGGTTTGGAATCGCTGATGGGCATGATGCCGGACATCGGCCCGATGAAGCAGCTCAAACAGGCAAAGGTCGATCCGAAAGAGATTTCGCGCGGGGTCGCGATCGGCGATTCGATGGTGGTCGAGGAGCGCAACAACCACCTGCTCATCAATGGAGCGCGCCGGAGGCGAATCGCCAAAGGCAGCGGCACCAGCGTGCAGGACGTGAACAATTTACTCAAGCAGTACGGCGAAGCTAAGAAGATGATGAAGATGCTCACCGGTGGTGGCGGCTTCCTTGGCAAGCGCATGGCAGGCAAGATGAAGCTGCCGGGTGGATTTCCCGGTATGTTCGGGCGATAGCCGAACCAGAAGATTTAGGAGAGAAGTAAAGAATATGTTGATGATTCGTCTGGCGCGGTTTGGCGCGAAGAAGCGTCCCACCTACCGCGTGGTGGTGATCGATAAGGAACGTGCCCGCGATTCGCGCGCGCTCGAGATCGTGGGAACCTACAATCCGGTGGCGCAGCCGACCGAAGTGAAGCTTGTGCATGACCGCATTGAGCATTGGATGAAGCATGGCGCGCAGCCATCGACGACCGTTGCTCGCTTGCTGAAGAACAATCCGGTCGTGGTCGCCCCCGTCGTCGCCTAGTTGTTATAATCAGGCGTTATGGCGAACGTCAAAGGATTGGTCGAAGAGATCGCGAAGGCTCTGGTGGATTCGCCGGACGAGGTCGCGGTGCGTGAAATTGAGGGCACTCATGGTCCGGGCATCGTGACCGTTGAGCTCAAGGTCGCCGCTGCGGATGTCGGTAAAGTGATCGGCAAGCAAGGCCGGACCGCGCGATCCATGAGAACGTTATTGGGTGCGGCTGGCATGAAAGCCAATCGCCAATTCAACCTGGAAATCCTTGAGTAGTGAGTTCGTCGTCATCGCCTATCTCAGGCGCGCCCGCGGCATCAAAGGCGAGGTGATTGGCGATTCGCTCAGCAGCCATTCGGAACGATTCCAAAAGTTGGGCCGGGTGTTTCTGCGAAAAGCGGAAGCTGTTCGTGAAGAGAAAGTCCAATCGGTTTGGATGTTCCG
>CAZCPL010000092.1:10490-21204 GCA_964500255.1 uncultured Solibacteraceae bacterium
GATGTTCCGCGGTGACCCGGTGTTCAAGTTCGTGGGCATCGATTCGATGACGGCCGCCGAACCGCTGACGGGATTCGAAGTCTGCATCCCGGTGTCCGAAAGGGCATCGCTTGCAGAAGGCGAGTTCTACTTCAGCGATATCGTGGAATGCGATGCGTACGAAGGCGAAACCTACGAAAGTGGGACAAAGATCGGCAAGTTTGCGGACTGGCACGAAAACGGTGCTGGACAGACTTGGTTCGAAATTGTCGATGAGAGTGGAAAGTCGTTTCTGGTTCCCTTTCATCGGGCGATTTTCGTGGAAATCGACGTGGCGGCAAAGCGGGTCCGGTTGGAATTGCCGGAAGGGTTGCGGGACTTGAATTGAGTTCGATGCAGTTCGACGTTGTTACCATCTTCCCGGAATTCTTTCGCGGTCCGTTTGAGTTCGGTGTCGTCGCGCAGGCCGCAAAGGCTGGCTTGTTGGCACTGGCGGTGCACGATTTGCGGCGGTGGACTCACGATGTCCACAAGACCGTGGATGACAGGCCGTTTGGCGGAGGCGAAGGGATGCTGCTCAAATGCGAGCCGCTCTTTTCGGCGGTGGAAGAAATTCTTCCCGATCGCACTCCGCGAACGAAGGTAGTGTTGGTGTCGGCTTCGGGCCGACCTTACAACCAGCAGGTTGCGCGAGAATGGAGTGGTGAGGGAGTCGACCGGTTGTTGCTCCTCTGCGGACGCTACGAAGGCGTAGACGCGAGAGTTTCCGAGCACCTGGTGGACGACGAGGTCTCCATCGGTGATTTTGTGCTGAGCGGCGGCGAATTGGCCGCCGCAGTGATCGTCGATAGCGTCGCCAGGCTGGTGCCCGGCGTAGTCGGCAACCGGGATTCGACAGTGAACGAATCCTATAGCGTCCTCGAGGTCGAGGATAAGATTTGGAAGAAGGGCCGCGATGCCCGGGGCAAACGCTTCAAAGGATCGCGCGAGCTGGAACTGCTCGATTGCCCGCAGTATACAAGGCCAGCGGAATTCCGCGGCTGGAAGGTTCCCGAGATCCTATTGGGCGGGAACCATGAAGAGATTCGCAAGTGGCGTCTCGAAAGCGCGCTGAGAAAGACGGCGCAGACGAGGCCCGATCTGCTTCCGGCGGGCTTGCTAGAGGAATTAGAAGGACAACGAGGTAACGACAAGTCATGATGAATGCGCTCCTGCAGAAGGTATACGACGACAACAAGCGGAAGATTCCCACGATCCGCATCGGGGACACCATCAAGGTCCAGGTGAAGATCAAGGAAGGTGAAAAGGAACGTTTGCAGGCTTTTGAAGGCTTGCTGATCGCCCGCAAGAACACGGCGATGGGCGAAACCATCACCGTCCGTAAGATTTCCTTCGGCACGGGCGTGGAACGTATCTTCCCGATCAATGCTCCCGTCGTGGACAGCATCGCGGTGGTGCGTACCGGTCAGGTTCGCCAGTCCAAGCTGTACTACATCCGCGGACTCAAGGGCAAGGCGGCCCGCCTGCGCGAGCGCGACAACCTGCGCCAGCCCAAGGCTCGTTAGTTTCTAGTGAAGTAGCGCCAATTGCGCCGGAAAACGTCGACATGCCGCAGCACGTTCGAACGCCTGGCCCGAAGTGCAGGTGCGCTTCAGGTTGCAGGTGTCGATGAAGTGGGACGCGGTTGCTTGTTCGGTCCGGTGTTTGCCGGAGCAGTGATTTTGGATCCCGACAAGCCAATCCGTGGGCTGAATGATTCCAAGGCACTCGATGCCACACAGCGCGAGGCGTTAGACGTGAAAATCCGGGAGCGAGCGCTCGCATGGGCCATCGGCGCAGCCGATTGTTTCGAGATCGACGCAATCAATATCTTGCAAGCATCGAGGCTCGCTATGAAACGGGCCGTGGAAAAACTTTCCATTCGGCCCGATTATCTTTTGGTGGATGCCTGCACCGTCGATTTACCCATCGATCAGAAATCGTTGATCAAAGGCGATGCACGATCCGTGTCGATCGCCGCGGCGTCGATTGTCGCCAAAGTCGCACGCGATCGAGTTCTGGTGGAATGGGATCGTGTGTTTCCGCATTATGGACTCGCACGGCACAAAGGTTACTACACGGCGGAACATGTGGCCGCGATCCACCAACATGGTCCGACATGGCTGCATCGCTATAGTTTCGCGCCCGTGCGCCAGGCTGGGCTTTTCGATGGGATGGTGGCTTCATGACGCCGTTTGAAGAGATTCCACCGCCTTTGACCCCTGTGCCGCCAACGCGCAGCACGACATCGAAACTTCTCGGCTTGCTGCTGGTGGTGGTTTGCTTCGAAGTCGGAGTGTTTCTGATGGTGTTTCCCTGGATGGATTCCTGGGCTGCCAACTGGTTCCCGACTTTGCATGTCCAGTTGCTCGACCTCTGGGAGAGCAACTACTTTCGGGGCGCGCTCACCGGACTCGGTGCCATCAATATCTACATTTCTTTTCAGGAAATGATGCGGCTTTTGCGAGGAGAGTAATAGGGTTTCGAACGCACGTTTTGGTGGCACGTCCAGCCCTGCGACTCAAGGTCCACCAGAAGCATCAGCAGAAGCTGTGAAAGCTGTGAAAGTCGTTGATTAAAAAAGCTACTTGGCACCGTAAAGAGTCCAAGTCCAATCCGGTACAAATGTCTTGCGTGTGCCCAGAATCGCGTCGCGAGTGACTTCGATCCGCTGGCGTTCGTCAGTTCCTCGCCAAGCGACCCGCCGCGCATGGCACTCGTTGCAGCCGCCCTTGCCAAAGTAGATCTCGCGGCCCTTGGCTTCATCGCCGTCGAGAATCAGATCGTAGGCGGCTCAACTGCCAGACCTTTTCATCGGGCAAAGGTGTCGGAGGCATGTCCGTTCCCGGCAGGCCCTTCCGGATCGATTGAAAAAAAACGTCGTCGCCAAAGCGTTTCACTTGACGCCCGGTCATGAGGTTGGGTCCGCGCCCGCCTTCACCCGTGGGTCCGTGGCAGTCAGAGAGCTTGCGTCCGGCTTCGATGCTGGCCGGGTCTTTGCTGAGTGGGGACTTGGTGAAGTCCGCCGCACCGATCTGTGCGAAAACCGCCGGTGCTGCAATCATTAGAAAAAAAGATACATCGATTTCTGTTTTCCGATTCTACAAGAAGCCGTTGATCATTCCCTGCTAGCCAGCCCGCGCAAAACGCTGCTGATGTACTCACGGGCTCGGCGTGCCAGCGCATCAACCCCCTCCGCTGTGGACGGGCGCGGCACCAACGGCTCGAAGATGTTTTCGAACGTGAGTGGAATCGTCAACCCGGTTCGCATCACGGGGCTGAAGAGCTTGTAGTGATCGATCTCGCCAAATCCCGGGCCACAATCCTCGTCCTTCGGCGTGTCGCGATGATCTTTGATGTTGAAGGCCCGTATGTCACGCCAGCAGGTGAGAATATCCTGGATCGGATCGTGACTTTCGTAGTCGAGCACATTGCCCGCGTCGTAGCAGATTCTGACCGAGGCGTGGCCAACTTCACTGACGATGCGTGCGCAGGCTTGTCCGGTGGCCGTGTTGCCTCCATGCTGCTTGATCAACACCATCACGCCGGCTTGCTGCGCCGCTGGGGCCATCCGCCGTAGGTTGTCAACGAAGCGCGGATACTCACCCACGGTAGTTTTGCCGAAGGTCAGCAGAAACGGAATCTTGGCGGCGGCGGCCTGTTCGATGCGGCGCAGGTGTGCGTCGAGCGCGGTTGGTGCTTCCAGGTTCACCGTGGAAAACATCATCACCGGCTCAAGACCCAGACCGCGGCAACGCGCGGCGAGTGCTGCGGATTGAGAAGCCGGCGCATCCACGGGCATCACTGGCCGGTTAACGCCGGCCGCGTCGCGATGCGAGGTGCCCCAAGCCACAAAGTCATATCCGCTCGCCTTGATGCCGGTCAAAGCCCGATCCAAGGGGAACGCGGAGTAAGGCAGCGTCATGCAGGCCAACGGAAAGACCGTGGATGCCGGCTGGGCAACGGCGGCGAGCAGTGGAGACCCGAGCAAAACGCGGCGAGAAATCATGATTTCGATGTTGCGATCATAGTCCGGTCAGCCTTCCGATTGCAAATGGCCATGACCCTCCACCAGTGAACGCAGTGGATGGGCTTGAGGTCGAATGCCGCTATCGTGCCCGCCAGTGCGAACGGCGTCCTTCAAATCTACGGTAATCACTTCCAGGCTACCTTTGATTCGCTGGAAGTCCAACTACGTAGGACTTCTTGAAGACGAGAGCATCCGTCCGGGGACGGCGGGGTCTTCAACAGCCGGGAGTAACCACCCGTGATGCGGATCGCCGCTAGGAGAGGGACCAAAGCTTTCGTGGTGAGGCTGAGCGCGGGCCTCCGTTTCACCCTGGCGGATCGAGTCGAGCCTGCGACGAGTCCGTGGAGTGCCGCGGGAGTGGCTGTCCTCTTGGGGGAGAATATCCAACTGAGAAAGATCGGCGGTCATTGTTGCTAATTTGCGCCTCGGTCACGTAGAGTCAGTGCTACCAGAGCGCCAGCCTAGAGGCCGGAATGCTTGGGCGGCGTGGAAGCTAGCATGACCGATATCGAAGCAGAAACCAGCCTTGGGCAGCCGTTCAAAAACTTCTCTTAACTCCTTGACGTTCCGTCCAATCGGTTTGCGTTTGTCCATATTTTCAATCGCCAGACTGGAACCAGGTTCTTTCCAGCGATCAGGATTCGCTATAGCATCCGGGTGAACGATTATAGGGAATTATAGGGAAATGATGGAAATGACGCGCGGCCACGGTCTTCAAATGTCCCAGCACCCACTCTTCCGATTCTGGCGGAAACCAGCTCGGCGCGTGGAACGACACGTACGAGAACCGATGTGGATCCAGACAAGGAAGGGCGTCGATGAGCGGCTGGAGTTCTTCTAAGCGCAGCGCTGAAAGTTCCACGGCATCCACGTTGTGGCAGCGTAGTGCCGAAAGAGCTGCCTGAAAGTCTCCCCCGTGCAATTGCGCCTGTCGAGAATCCGATCGGTCTCATCTAAAACACACCATATTCCTCGTGAGTTTTTTCAGTCGAGGATCTTCGTCGAGAAAGAGCTTCACCAACCCTTGATGGAACGGCCTGCTCAATTCCCGAACGGCCCGCCACGCGCCCGAACTGCGGAGGTCATCGTGAGTCCTCGCTCTTTCGAGTTCTCCGCGCTTTTCACCATCGTCGAGTAGTGAGAGAAACCGATCGTAGTTGTCGAAGATGTCGCGCTTGGTCCTATCGCTGACTTCGAGATCCACACAAGATTTCGCGATAATTTCCAGTGGCGTCAGCATGAGTTGCTGTTCGACAAAAGCAGTCAACAAAGAAGAGTCCTTCTCTTTCAAAGCTTGGCGGGCTTCTGCAGCGGCGGGATCGAGGTGGCAAGAGAACACCAGTGCCAGCCCTGCAGCAAAGATAAGCTTTCGGGACATTCGAAGTTTCGCGTTCCGCAGCGCCCATTTCTTGTCATTGTCCGCTCGTTGTTTGTAGACGAAGTCAACTGTTACGGTACGCCAGTAGCGTGTCAGGTCATTCAGCAGGAATCTGGGGATGCGAACATCTCCGCTTGCATGAGTGAGTCCGCGATCATCGCCGATATACCGGCGCACAACTTGTCGGCGAACCCTGTCGTAGACTTCGCTTCGCCCTACAGGGTGGGATTCCAGTAACAAGAGTACACGGCGCGTCGTTTTTGAATTCAGATCGTCCTCGCCGCCGATATCTCATGACTGCCGATTGTCTTTCCGAAGATGCCACTGCTACCCGGTTCTTATGAAGCCTCCGGCAGTCAACAACGCTGCCGTCTTTTGCTCTTGTTCTTTGTGTTCTGGAATGGACTGTCCGTCGATCGACAGGATCCAATCGAGATCGCTCTTCGAGGTGACTTCTTGCCGTGCTTTGGAGAGCGTGGTCCAGGAACATCCCAGTAGCCTCTCAAGGAGTTGAATGTTCGATGAAATGCCTCACTCTTCGGGCATGGTAAGGCTCCATGTTAGACCATCAAATGCAATTGGTGCAGTGCAAACCCATGGATTCCCCGGTCGAATCCATGGGTTCTTGAAGGAACCGATCTACGACCCAGACTTCGCCCGCGAAGACCGCGGAGCAGCCTCCTCCGGGGCCGGCACCGTCGGAGCCTGCACCGTTTGCGGCGCGGCACCGAAGCCCAGCACCGCGCGAAGTTGCGAGTCGATCGTCTTGAAAGTATCGGGATGATCGCGCAAGAACTGGCGGGCGCTCTCACGGCCCTGTCCGAGGCGTTCGCCACCGTAGCTATACCAGGATCCACTCTTTTCCACGATGTTGTGGAGCACGCCGAGGTCGATCAGATCGCCCTCTTTCGAGATACCTTCGCCGTAGATGATGTCGAATTCGGCCTCGCGGAACGGCGGCGCCACCTTGTTCTTCACGATCTTGACCTTGGTGCGATTGCCGGTCACGACATCTCCGTCCTTAATCGCAGCGATGCGGCGGATATCCACACGCACCGATGAGTAGAACTTCAGCGCGCGTCCACCGGTTGTGGTTTCGGGGCTTCCAAACATGACGCCGATCTTTTCGCGGATTTGATTGATGAAAATCAGACAGGTGTTCGAACGCGCCACCACGCCGGTCAGTTTGCGCATGGCCTGCGACATCAGGCGGGCCTGCACGCCCATGTGAGAATCGCCCATTTCGCCGTCCAATTCAGCCTTGGGCACGAGAGCAGCCACGGAGTCGAGCACCAGAACATCGATGGATCCCGAAGCGATCAACGCGCCGGTGATCTCAAGGGCCTGTTCGGCGAAGTCGGGTTGCGAAACGAGAAGATTGTCGACATCGACGCCGAGCGCTTTGGCATAGAGCGGATCGAGCGCGTGTTCCACGTCAATGTAAGCGGCCATGCCGCCGGTTCGCTGGGCCTGGGCGACTACTTGAAGTGCAAGGGTCGTCTTGCCGGAGGATTCGGGTCCGAAGACTTCGCAGATGCGTCCACGGGGAAATCCACCTACGCCGAGCGCCCAATCCACAGAGATCGATCCGGTGGAAATCGCGGAAACGGGTATGGCTTCGTTGGAGCCGAGGCGCAGGACTGTACCTTTGCCGAACTGCTTTTCAATCTGACCCAACGTGACACTGAGCGCGCGCGCCCGGTCTTTGTCTTCGGAAACTGGCATGGAGATACCTCAGGAAACCTGGATTTCTCGGGGGGGTGTTGTTTACAGTATAGCGCGGGGTCGCGGGCCGCTTCAGCGCCCTGCCAATCTCGGCAAGCTAGCATCGAATGGAAGATTCCGCCGTGCATCAATGCGCTTCAATTCCAAATATGCTAAGTCGAGAAGGTAGTCGTACATGCGGCCGTCGGGCACGCGATCCCAATCCACGCCGGACTCGACGAGCACATGATTGTGGCCGTCAGATTGTTTTTTCCAGACATGAACCGATCGGGAGTTATGTGCCTGTTTCGAAGAGCAGCGGGTCAGAATGCGGGCGGCGGCACGACGGTACTTCCGTCCATCGGCGGATAAGGCTCATCGGCACTTTCTACGTAGATGGCGGGAACAGCAGCTCCCATTCCGCGCATATACGTTGAGAGTTGGCCTCGATGATGCACCGTGTGGCGAATTGCGATGTTCAAATAGGCGACCGCTGGGTCGTTACGAAGACCGATGTAATCCACCTCTTTTGCAAGGTCTTCGGCGGAAAGCTGTTCCAGCAGCGGAATTCGGCGGGTGGTGTTTTTGGTATACCAAGCGGCGAGGTCTTGGCACGTCGGCATCACCGAACTGCCCTTTTATTACCGCGTCTAAGAACACAACTCACACACGGCGATATGGCACCGCTGCCAGGATCTTCAGCGTGACCGCTTGCTCTGACATGACTTGCGGCAAAAGAAAATCGAGATGGAACTTGGCATCGGTCGGTCGCATTCGGATCATAGGCAATGTCCCTCAGAATAGCTGAAGCCCGTCAGGGCGTTCGGAGCCGGAATCAGGCCTTGGCGCTTGCTGCCTTCACGAACGTGAATTGATCGACGGGCTGGTAGGATCCGTCGGTGAGGCGCTCTTCGTTTTGCACGCTAAATCCACCGGCAGGCCTTTGACGCTTCCAGGTTTGTCGCAATTGCAACGACAATCCCGCAAAGGTCATGTTGCCTTCGAAAACGAGGCGGTCTCCGCGCCAGCCATTTGAGGTCATCGATCCGAAGCTGCGCGGTTCCAGCATCGACAGCACGAATTGATGGTTGAAGTCATCCCAGATGATGTACGGCATCGGTTCTTCGCCGGGCAACAGAAGCTGAATCGCCGTGCCGTTCTTCGACAAGCGGTATTCGAGAGAACCGGAAGCCTTTCTTTTCGGCGCATCCCCGCTCGCCGCGATGAGCATGGTGTAATTCCATTCGCCAACGAGCCAGCAAAACCCGGTCAGTTCGCGCGGTTTCCACGCGGCGCGCGTGAGGTAGCCAGGATCTTTTTTCAAGACAGAGGCGAGTCGCTGATTGTAAGGGACGGACTGGGTGGCATGCCAAGGCGAATTAAGTAGACAATATCACGTATATGCTGCTCTCGAATTTGCGCTATGGAGTTCGGATGTTAGGGAAGCATCCGGGTTCGACAATCGTGGCGCTGCTTGCGCTGGCGCTGGGTATTGGGGCCAATACGGCGATTTTCAGCGTCGTCAATGCGGTTTTGCTGCGTCCTCTTCCGTATCGGGATGCGGAGCGGGTGGTCGTGGTGTGGGAAGCACATCCGCAGCGTGCGATCAGGAATTTCCTGGCTTCGGGACCGAATGTCCGTGATTGGACGGCGCGCAATCGCACGCTTTCGCTCACCTCATTTGACGCAAAGTCGTCGATCTTGACCGGTGAGGATCTACCCGAGAGACTCGACACAGCTTTCGCGTCCACCAATCTTTTCGACCTTCTCGGAGTGAAAGCAGCACATGGCCGTACCTTCATTGCGGGTGACGAAAGGAACAATGTCGTTGTGCTGAGCGACGCACTGTGGCGGCGCAAGTTCGGGGCCGACAAGAACGTGATGGGCCGCAAGCTCACCGTCGACGGTATGGTCTACGAAGTCGTTGGAATTATGCCACCGGACTTCCGTTTGCTCGACGGCACATCCGAAGCTTGGTTCAGCGCCGATCTCAACCAAGGGGATCTGGTCAAGCGGGGCCTGCATACGCTACGTGTGATTGGACGCCTCAACGACGGAGTAACCGTCGAGCAAGCCAGCGCCGATCTCGCGTCGGTCGCATCCAAGTTGGCCGAAGAATTTCCCGACATGAACGGCGGTTGGACGACACAGATCATCCCATTGAATGAGCATATGATCGGAGATGTTCGTTCAACTTTGCTGACTCTACTGGGAGCTGTCTGCTTCGTGCTCCTGATCGCCTGCGCCAATGTCGCGAACCTGATGCTGGCCCGAGCGGGCACGCGGCAGAGAGAGGTCGCGGTGCGGTCCGCGTTGGGCGCGAGTCCGGGCACCATCGCAACGCAACTGCTGACGGAGAGCGTCGTGCTGGCAATCGCCGGAGGCCTGCTGGGTTTGGCGTTGGCGTTCGCGGCGATCCAAGCTCTAACGGTTTTAGGAACCGCATCCCTCCCCCGCTTGCAGGAAGTGGCGATCGATTGGCGGGTGCTGGCGTTCACCCTCGGTGCGTCTGTTTTGACGGGCATCCTCTTTGGACTCGCACCCGCTTGGGCTGCTCTAAAACTGGACCTCAGCATCGCATTGCGACAAAGCGGACGCGGCACCGTCAGTAGCGGCAGCAAATATTTGAGGATGAGTTTGGTGGTGGCGGAGGTCGCCCTAAGCGTCGTGCTTCTCGCCGGTGCCGGATTGCTTTTGCGCAGCTTTTTGACGCTGCAGGAAGTGAATCCCGGATTTCGGCCCGCTGGCGTAACGACCTTTCGTGTGAGCCTTCCCAAAGTCGGTTACGACGGCTTGCCTGTTGCCCAATTCTACAAGCGTTTGTTGGAACGTGTGCAGCAACTTCCGGGCGTGGAACATGCCGGTCTTACGCGCGATGTTCCTCTCAGCGGAACGAATCCCAGCCTCAATTTCATCGTCGAGAATCGCCCTGTTTTGCCAGTGAATCAGCAGCCGCGGGCGAGATTCCGCGCGCCCAGTGCCGGGTACTTTCAGGCCATTGGATTGCCCTTGGTGAAGGGGCGCTATTTCACGGACGCCGACAACGAAGCTGCACCTGCCGTGGCCATCGTGAATGAAGCGTTGGGCAAGCGTGACTTTCCCGGTGAAGATCCCATGGGCAAGAAAATACGAACTGGTTTCGAGCCGCCGAAGTGGTGCACCATCGTCGGCATCGTGGCGGAAACCAAACACATTGGTTTGGATTCGGAAACCGGACCAGAAATGTACTTTCCCTATTTACAGGTTCATGAAGACCGCATGAGCTTCATCCTGGGCACCGGTACGCTCGTGCTGCGCACACGCAATATCGATGCGGCGTCGCTGGCGAACGCGGTGCGAAGCGAGGTGAGGCAATTGGATCCTTCACTGGCTGTGTTCCAGATCCGCACGATGGAAGAGCTCATCAGCACGTCAATGGCGCTGCCGCGGTTCCGTACGATGCTGTTGTTGGCGTTTGCCGTCGCGGCGCTGGCGCTGGCCGGCGTTGGGCTTTACGGCGTCATTTCCTATTCGGTGGCACAGCGGACGCAAGAGATCGGAATGCGGATGGCGTTGGGTGCGGAACCTCGACATGTGTTGAACAT
>CAZCPL010000093.1:0-21186 GCA_964500255.1 uncultured Solibacteraceae bacterium
AGGTTGAGCTTGCCTTCGTCCACGAGGGTCAACGCGGTCATGCTGGCGAGCGTCTTCGAAATACTGGCGAGGCGGAACAAAGAAGTCGGCTGCACTGGGATCCCGGCGTCGCGATCGGCGAATCCGAATCCTCTGGCGTAGACCAATCGGCCATTGTCGGTGATCGCAACCGCCGCCCCGGGCACCTTCCATTTCTCGAAAACCGGCCTCAGCGCGGCATCGTAGGCAGAGAGTTGGGGAACTTCCCTTCCCGTCAAGACAGGAGTGGATTGCGCCAGCAGTAAGACGGAAAAAAGTACGAACATACCTGGAATGCGTATTCGGTGAACGAAATGAATCACGCAACCTTGCAGACTCCCTATGCATCTCAATTTCGGAATGGATCATACGCACCACGCCAGGGGACCGCTACCGCCCGCGCCGCCAGCAAAACCAGAAGAGGACACCAACAAGGACAAGTCCAAGTCCAAGAACGGCGGAGGCAAGATCCGTTGCCCGCACTGCGCTTGGGAACCCCGCAAGACTGACCTCTGGGCCTGCCATTGCGGATGCCAGTGGCATACCTTCGATACCGCTGGCAAGTGCCCGGAATGCAACTGGTATTGGTCGCGAACGCAGTGCCAGCGTTGCGCACAGTGGGCACCTCATCTCGCCTGGTATCGGGATCCGGACTTGCCCTCAAGCTAGAATAGGCGCTTGATACCCCAGCGCCTCCGTTACCCGCTGCTGCTATCGGCGATCGTCATCTGTTTCTTCTGGAAGCTGGTGTTCACCGGCCATTACACTTGGCTACAAGCACCTGATTTCGCCAGCCAGAATCTACCGTGGTATCAATTCCAGGCCAGTGAATGGCACGCAGGACGTATCCCGCTTTGGTCGCCCTATGAATGGACTGGACATTCGCTGATCGGGCAATCCCAGCCCGGCGTCGTCGATCCTCTCAACCTGCTGCTCTACGCAATGCCCCTCAAAAACGGCTGGATCCAGCAATGGGCTTTGCATTGGTTTTATGTCCTCGGCTATCTCTGCGGCGTGCTCGCCTTCTACGCCTTCTGCCGCCGCGGGATGCTGCTTTCGCGGCAGGCTTCCATGGTCGCCGCGCTCGGCTACGGACTCGGCGGCATTCCCGCTTCCACCAACTGGCCGCAAATGGCGCATGCCACGATCTGGGGTCCGCTGGCGCTGCTGTTTCAATTTCGTGCGGTTCGCGAGGACAAGCCAATCGTTCATGGGGCCTATTCCGGGGCGATGCTCGGCCTGATGTGGCTTGCGGGACACCATCAGATCCCGATTTACTTCACCATCGCGAGCGCCTTGTTGTGGGTCTATTTTCTCTACACGCACTTTGTCACCAAGCCGGGATTGTTGCCCGGCGCGGCGATGGCCGCTGTTTTCCTGGTGTTGTTCGGGGCGTTGCAAATTCTACCGTCTTCGGAATACGGACAGCACGCGCTGCGCTGGGTTGGCCATGACGACCCCGTCGGCTGGCAGGATAAAGTGCCCTATCGCATCCACGGCATCTATTCGATGCGCCCGATTGCGCTGCTGGGAACATTCTTCAAAACCTTTGAGGCATACAATCCGTTTCTAGGCGTAACACTGTTGTCGATGACAGCGTTCGGCATCGCCGCCCGCTGGCGGGATTCAGCGACTGTGCGGCTGCTGGTTTGGATGGGGGGCCTCGCGATTCTGTACGCACTGGGCGCTTCAGGTTTCCTGCAGGGTCCGCTGTATGCACTCGTTCCTGTCATCGAAAAGACGCGCGTGCCTGCCGTCGCGATGATCCTCTTTCAACTGGCCGCAGCCGCCCTGGCCGGTTTCGGAATCGACGCCCTGCAAAAACACGACGGCCTAGCAAAGAAGTTTTCAAGAATCGGCGCGATCACCTTGGCCGTAATGACTCTCACAGGTGCCGTCATCTATTTCCTGAAAGTGCGAGAGACGTTCTGGACTTCGGAATGGGTGCTCGCAACGGGTGCTATCGGACTGTGCACGGCAGTCTTCAAGCTGCGTCCGCGCTGGACGCCAGCAATCTTGGCGGTTGGCGTCTGCATCGAATTGTCCTCCGTGAATGGCGGAGATTGGGAAAACCAGTCGGAGCCCGGACGCGCTCATTTCGCCGACGATCTCGCCCAAAACGCCGATATCGCCGCGTTTCTAGCGTCCAAGGCTCGCGATCGCGGGCGGATTCAGATCAACCTCGAACCCTTCGCCTACAGTTTCGGAGACTGGTGGGGACTCGAAACCATAGACGGGGTCGCTGCCTCCATTCCCGCCGCTATTTGGCGCATGGAACCGTTCCTTCCCGCAATCCGCAAGTTCGCGAGCATCCGCTACTACGTAGGCAAAGACCCCACGGAACCGGGACAGATCGAAATGTTCCGCGGCAAGTCGGGCTTGAAAGTGTTTGAGGATACACATGTATTTCCGCGCGCCTGGCTGGTGCACGATGTCAAGACCGTGGCGGACATCGAAGCGGTGCGAATCTGGATGCAGAACCAAGGCGACGCCCGCTTGCGCGAAGCGATTGTCCAAGGCCCCGCGCCGCAACTGGAAACCTGCGAAGTTGCCAGGGAGAGCGTCCAGTTTCTCAGGCGTATCCCCAACCGTTTGACGCTGCGAGTGCGCACCAACTGCCGGGCGATGCTGATCGTCAACGACGCCTGGTACCCCGGCTGGATCGCTCGCGCCGATGGGCGATCTCTACCGGTTCACCAAGTGGACGGATTCGTACGCGGTGTCGTCGTCGAAAAAGGCGTCCACGAAATTGATCTGCTTTTTCGCCCCCTTACTGTCGCTGTTGGAGCGGTGTTCCTGCTCTTAGGTATCGTGGGCATCGCGATCCTGACCCGAATCGGCTCCCGCGGTAAGGCCATGAGTGCGTAAGCGCTGGCCTCTGCCGCCATTTCTCTTGATACTGCTTGTCTGCGGCTATCATTGGAGGCTGGTGTTTTCCAGCGAATTCACCTGGCTTGAAGCGCCCGGCGTGTATGAACATACGCTGCCCTCGATGCAGTTTCAGGCGGGCGAAATCCATCGTCTGGCGTTGCCACTTTGGGATCCCTATACGGATTCCGGGCGTCCGCTCATCGGCTTCGGAAAGCCATCGGCTCTCTATCCGCCGCATCTGGCGATGCTGTCGATGCCACTCAAAAATGGCTGGCTTGCGCAGAACGTCCTGCATTGGTATTTCGTGCTAATCCAGTGCGCGATGGCTCTGACAATGTACGCATTCGCGCGGAGCCTCGGGCAATCATCGCCAGCAGCGGTGCTGGCTGGCTGTGTCTACGCGTTGACCATCGCTTCCTCCGAACCTCATGTGCTGCACGCGTGCGTCTGGGTTCCGCTGGTGTTTCGCTCAGTGTTTCGAGGCGACGCTGCCGCTGCAGGTCTGTTTCTGGGATTGTGTTGGTTGCCAGGATCCCTGGAGATTCCCTTGTTTGCAACCATTGGCGCGATCGTGTTCGCGCTATTTCGAAGACTCGGCTGGGCATCCGTTGCAGCGATACTTGCGCTCTCGCTGGCAATCGGATCGGTGAGCATCCTGCCAGGTCTGCAAATGGCGCGGATCGGCACCCCACCGGCGCTGGGCACGCCCACGTTGGTGGCAATCGCGCTCGCCATCCTGGGATTCGCCAGCGTCGCCGGACCCGCACGCTCAATGGCCTGTATCGCAGCGATCGGCCTCGCTGCCGCACCCTTCGGCGGAAGCGTGCTGTTCTCTTTGGGCATCGCCGCCGGTTCGGGATGGGGCGCTCAATTGCCCTGCGAACGGTGGTGCCGCAGAATCGGCGTGGCGCTCACCGCGGCGGGTGCACTGACACTCTACTATTCCGCAATCGCCTGGATGGTACGTTGGAAAATTGTTGAGGACAACGGTTCGTTGGTCCTCGGCGGATTCCTGGCGTTGGCGTTGGCGTTGCTGTTCTGGAAGGGCCAACCGCGCAATGCCGCGACCACTGCTCTCGTGCTGCTCCTCCTGGATTTATCGCAAATCAGTTTTCCGCATTGGCAGAGTCGGTTTGAAAAGGAACGCCCGCGAAAGTTGACGACGCTCATTCGCGACCGGGATATCGCCTCCTATCTCACAGACCAGCGCAAGTATCTGCCGCGGGTGACGCTGGATTCCACTGCCATCGACTACGATTTTGGAAGCTGGTGGGGCGTCGAGACCCATCGCCTCGATCCAAGATTCCGAGCCACCTATTGGGTATCGAGGCAGCCGCGTGCCGAGTTCCAAACGGTGGTGTTCGAGGGCCATAGCGGCATTCATGTCTACCGGTCGAACCACAGACACGCGCGCGAGCTTACCAAACCGCCGTGTGGGGGCCACGCGGATATCTTGCGCCGCTCAGTGAACGGAATTGAACTCGACGTGGAAGCGGAATGCGACGGACTCGTGGTGACAGGAATCTACACCGCGCCCGGTTGGGTGGCGACCGTCGACGGGAAAACCGTCTCGCCTCAGTCCTTTGAGGGGGATCTACAGGGAATTCCCGTCACGAGGGGCCACCATCAAGTGAAGGCCCGGTTTCAGCCGATATCCCTCATAGCTGGATCGTGTGTTTCCGGAATCGGCCTCATTCTCGCAATTATTCTTGCTAGGAGGCAGCCAAATAAACTATAGTTAACTACAGGAATGAAACTACAGACAACATTCTCTCTCCCGGACGTTCACGGGTCGGTCTCCACCGCCGTGCCCACACTTTGGAAGCGCCTGTTCGCCTTTGCAGGACCTGCTTATCTGGTCAGCGTAGGGTACATGGGTCCCGGCAATTGGGCCACCGATCTCGAAGGCGGCGCACGCTTCGGCTACAAACTGCTGTGGGTTCTGGTCTTATCGAATTTCATGGCAATTCTGCTCCAGACTCTGTCGGCGCGGCTCGGTATTGCCGGGGGTGTGGACTTGGCGCAAGCCTGTCGACAGGCGTATCCACGCTGGGTTTCAGGTCCGCTGTGGTTGTTATGTGAGATTGCCATTACCGCCTGCGACTTGGCGGAACTTCTTGGCGCAGCCATCGCCTTGAAGCTCCTCTTCGGACTTCCCTTGCTGGTCGGCGTCATGCTCACGGCTTTCGACACATTCATTATTCTATGGCTGATGCGATTTGGCATCCGGATGCTGGAAAGCTTCATTTTCGTGCTGGTTTCCATCATCGCCGCCTGTTTCATGGTCGAATTGTGGATGGCAAAGCCCGTTTTCAGCGAAATCGCCACCGGCCTCATCCCCCGCATCGACGGCCAAAGCCTCTATGTCGCCATCGGAATCCTGGGTGCAACCGTCATGCCCCATAATCTCTATCTGCATTCGGCACTTGTGCAGACTCGGCGCATCGGGTCGTCTGAGGCAGCCAAGCAACAGGCCTGCAAGTTCAATTTGCTCGATTCGGCGATCGCGTTGAACGGCGCTTTGCTAGTCAACGCATCGATTCTGATTCTATCCGCCTCGGTCTTCTTCAAGAACGGTTTTGAAGTAAGTCGCATCGAGCAAGCTCACGAACTGTTAACTCCATTACTTGGCGCATCCCTGGGAGGAGTCCTGTTCGGCGTTGCCCTTTTGGCCTCAGGTCAATCTTCGACGATTACCGGAACTCTCGCCGGGCAGATTGTGATGGAAGGTTTCCTCAATCTCCGCATGAGGCCCTGGCTGAGGCGGTTGCTGACGCGGCTTCTGGCAATCATTCCCGCTGTATGGGTCATCCAATCATTCGGCGAGGAATCGACCTACAAGATGTTGATTCTCAGTCAGGTTGTGCTCAGTCTGCAACTACCGTTCGCCGTCATTCCGCTGATTCGTTTCACGAGCGACCCGGGGCGCATGGGTGCGTTTTCCAATCCCGCGTGGGTGAAGATACTGGCTTGGACCGCGGCCGCAGTCATTGTCGGGCTCAACTTCTGGCTGGCCTCCGTGACACTGGCCGATTTGCCCGGCGTTTGGTGGCTGGCGATGGGTCCGATGCTCGCCGCTATTGGAATTCTGCTCGCTTATGTCACGTTTGAGCCCTGGGTTCCGCAGTGGATTCGGCAGATCGGCCGACCGACGGATGACACCCGTGTCGCGCCAGAATTCTCGCCGACGATGACTTATCAGCGGATTCTGGTTCCTCTCGATCACACGGACAGAGATCGAGAGGCATTGCAGCACGCCTCGGCCCTTGCCAAGGCGCATGGAGCGCAACTCCACCTGATCCACGTCGAAGAGGATGTCACCAGCCAGATCTATGGAGAGGATTCCTCGTCCGCCGAAGTCACAGCCGGAGAGAAGTACTTCGAGGACATTCGTAAGGCTATCGAAAAACAAGGAATTGATGTACACTTGCAAGTAGTTTATGCCCTGAGTCCGCGAGTTGCTATCGTGGGCTACGCTCGTGAGTTCCGTCCCGACTTGATTGTGATGGGAGCTCATGGACACAAAGGCATCCGTGATCTGGTTTTCGGTACGACCATCAATGCCGTTCGGCATCAAGTGCGGGCCCCCGTTCTCATTGTTGGTAAGTACTAGGCAAGGAGGGTCAGGCTGTGGCAGCCCCGGGCCGCCCCTGTGTCGAGAGGATACAGAAACGTCCGCGAGTAATTTGCAAGTGATTGTCGACAAACGACAGCCATTTGGACTCTCAAGTGCATGGTAGTTCAGTGGACCTGTATGTACCGCCGTCTTTTCATCCCGGCTTTGCTCGCGATTGCTTCTCTCGAAGCAACCACGCTGGAGCGCTTGTCCGTCGACGACATGGTCGAAAAGTCGACATCCATCGTCCGGGCGAGGGTGCTGTCGAGCGAGGGTGAACTTCGTAACGGATCCATCTTTACTCACTACCGCGTGCTGATCCAGGAAAACTGGAAGGGTCATTTCGCGGCGAACAAACAAACCGATCTCTATGTCCCCGGCGGTTTAGCCAATGGAATGCGACAGTCGATTCCCGGCGCTCCGGTTCTCGAAAACGGTGACGAGTATGTGCTGTTCGTTTGGGCTGGTGCCTCGGGCAGGAACCAGATCATCGGATTGTCGCAGGGTCTGTTTTCCCTTGTTCCTCAAGAAGATGGAAGCATTCAGTTGGAACGTCCCGGCGCGAAAGAGATGATTCTCGATGCCAAAACCGGACGTCCGGTGCTCGATTCCACGATCCGGATGCCCTTCGGCGAATTGAAGACCCGTGTCGTCACCAAATTGATGGAGATGCAGGCGCAGGCGAACAAGGCCGCTTCGTCTGGAGCGAGCAAGTAGCATGATTTTGCGGAAGACAATCCGAAAGGTGGGAACGTTGGCGACAGCGCTGCTCGTTCTCTCCTCGACCGCTTCTGGCTACTATCATTTCGTGCGCTTCCCCAGCAGGAACGGTCCGTTCAGCCCTGTCTTCGAGAAGTTCGACATCAACGCGCTGCCCGGCCGTACGCTCCGTTACTACATTGCGGAGTCGGGTCCTGGCAAGATTTCGTCAAGTGACAGTTTTTCGGCGGTCGTAAGCCAGATCAGGCTGGCAGCGAAAGCTTGGAACGACGTCGAAACCTCCGAACTTCGACTGGTCTTTGGCGGATTGATCAACCCTGCTACCCCTCAGACTTCTCCCGGCATCGATATCTTATTTGACGATGACATGCCCCCTGGCGTGATCGCGCAGGGCGGGCCTGTGTCCTTCGACTACTCCTCACTGCCCTCTGGAGCCACCTTCGTTCCGGTCGTCCGATCCAAGCTGCAGCTGCGTCGCGATCTGACCAGGTATCCTTTGGCAGCAGCCCAAGGTGGCGGATTCGTCGAATTCGAAACCTTCGACGAAATGTTCTTCGGAACCCTCGTGCATGAGTTCGGGCATACGCTCGGGCTGCAGCATTCCTTCACTTCCGGTGCGATGTCCACCTTGACCACCCGCGGTACCACGAAATCACGCCCGCTCACGGCCGACGATGCCGCCGGACTTTCCATCCTTTACCCTTCCGCTGCCTTTGCCCGCACTACTGGATCTTTGCGCGGTCGTGTGGCTTCAGGCGGTACCGGATTGAATATGGCTTCTGTGGTAGCGATTTCACCCAACGGGCCCGTTATCAGCGCCTTAACCAACCCCGATGGAACCTACAAGATCGAGGGGATTCCCGCTGGCGTCGCCTACTTTGTTTACGCGCATCCACTGCCTTCGGCGAGCGCGGTGGACGGAACATTCCCTGGCGGGATCACTCCGGCCTGGGACTCGCTGAATGCCAAGGGATCTCGACTCTCCGCTCGCGACGTATTCACGACCCAGTTCCACAATCAGACTTTTGTGGTGACGGCGGGCACAACCATCGAGGGGATCGATTTTAATGTCCAACGCCGACCGACTCTTCCCATCTCCTTCGTCTCGACCTACGGCTTCGTGGGGCAAGTTGCCGTAAAGCCAGCCCCCATCCTTGGCCAAGGTGCCAGTGGCAATGTCGTCGCAGCTGGTCTGAGCAACGCGGATGGCAGCCCCATTGCCGGTCTGAGCCTTCGCGTGCTCGGAGGAGGGGACGCCATTCCCGGATCGATCCGGAAGTATTCGCCCGGGTACATTCAGTTTGACGTAATGCCTCCTTATGGAGAAGGCGCGCGGCATGTCATCTTTTCCGCCGGCGGAGATCAGTATGTCCTGCCTGCGGCTTTCACCCTCATTCAGCGCACTGCGCCTTCGATCGACAGCGTCGGTCCAGCCAGCGATGGCAAGGGCGGGCGTGCAGCCTTGGTAACAGGACGCAACCTAACTGGCGAAAGCCGGATCCTGTTCGACGGCATCCAGGTCAATACTCTGAAGTCGAATCCCGACGGCACCCAACTGGTTTCCCTGCCCCCCGCGCCAGGCGGCTATCGTGCCCGGGTCGTCGCTCTGAACAATGACGGACAAAGTTCGTTGTTCACTCAGGGCAAGAACGCGGCGCAGTTCACCTTTGAACCTAGCGATGCCGGAGTGTTCGCAATCAGCCAGCAGTCAATTCCAGCCGGTACTGATGTGGTCGTGGAGATCACGGGCGTTGGCACCAATTTTGTAGATGGTCAGACCACGGTAGGCTTCGGATCGAGCGATATTGCTGTCCGTCGGCTCTGGGTGGTTAGTCCTACCAGGCTCCTCGCGAATGTGTCGATCGTGCCGCACTCTCCGATTGCATCGACGACCGTGACCGTCAATTCCGGATTGCAGCTATTCTCAACGCCACTGGCCTTCCAGATCCAACCATTGAATCCCCTGCAGCTTTCCCTGAGTTATGCAACGCTGCGCAATACCGAAACCGCCGGAGCGGGAATCACGGCAGGCAGTACGGCTTCGATTACGGTCCAGAATCTGGCTTCGCAAGGGGGACTGAAGGCGACGTTGAACGACCAGTCTTTGACCATTGGTGGAATCAACGGCAACGTGATGACATTCCAGGTTCCGGCCAACTTCCCGACCGGACCGGCAACCATGAAGGTGACAAACGGAGCTGGCGAGACCAGCTTGCCCATCGCCTTGAACATCGATTCCGCTCCTCCGGTGATCCAGACGGCCCTCGCAGGCGTGTCGGTGGCCTTGGATTCGACGAAGTGGGTGCGACCCAACGATCTGATGACTCTAGTGGTGGATAATCTGTTCGACAACCAGAACGGTGGCGATGCGGTAAAGGTATCTATCGGCGGGGTCGAGCATTCTCCCATCGCGGTATTGAATTCCATCGCCGGCACCACGCAGGTCCAGGTCATCCTGTCGGGTAGCGTCCCACAGGGGAACGAAATCCCTGTGACGATTCGCGTGGAAACTCGCGTTTCGAACACCGTCCCTATTCAAGTCCGCGCCAATTAGCCTCGAAAACAACGACCATTCACCAAACGGCTGAAGGCGGAGCAATGAGCCAACTGCCATTCTTGGTCTCTTCTCTGGTCCAGAAAGCCGACCTACTCGTAGCGAAGCGCGTCCACCGGATCGAGCCGCGCGGCCTTATTTGCAGGCCAGATCCCGAAGAACAGCCCTACACCCACAGACACCAGCAAACCCAAAGCTGCCGCCCACAGCGGAACGGCCGTAGGCAGCGTCGGCAGGAAAATTCGAACCACCACCGAAATCAACCAACCCAGGGCCATCCCTGCCAAGCCTCCGAAGCCCGTTAGGACAACCGCCTCCGTCAGGAACTGCAACACAATATCGCTACGGCGCGCGCCAATGGCCTTACGCGTGCCGATCTCGCGAGTCCGCTCAGTGACCGAGACCAGCATGATGTTCATCACGCCGATGCCGCCCACCAGTAACCCAATCGAACTCAGCACAATCATCACGACAGCGGTGAGAGATGTGATCTTGCGGAAGTCCTCCACCATCTGTTCGGAAGTCGAGATCGCGAAATTGTCCGGAGCCGATAGCGCTACACGCCTTTCCTGCCGCAACACAGCCCGCACTTCGTCCTGCGCCTGGGCGAACATCCCTTCTCTCGCAACGACAACGAGCATGTTCTCTTTTGCCGCAGGAAACAGTTTCCTCATCGTGAAGTACGGCAGCAGGACGCGCTTGTCCTGCTGCCCAGGAAACGAATTCGTGGGACGATTCATTACCCCAACCACGGAAAATTGATGCCCATTGAGATCGATGGTCTTCCCAACAGCCTCTTCCAACGAAAATAACGCCTTGTGGACATCCTCGCCAATCACCACGACAGGCGAGCGATGGTGGCTTTCGCCGTCAGTGAAAAAACGCCCCAACTTCATCTCCGCTTGACCACCCATCGCGTACGATTCATCCGTTCCGCCCAGGTCAATCTGGAACATATCGTTGCCCTTATAGCGGACCTTGTTGATCGTCCCATTCCAGGGCGGAAACAGATAGGGACTCACACGTTCCACCGACGAACATCTTTCCGCGACCGCAAGGCCGTTCTCAAGAGTGAGGGCTTTGCGCTGCCGTTCTTCAGCCGAGAGGTTCCCAAACCTCGGACCCACGGGAAATTTGAACACGATCAGGGTGTTGGTTCCGAAGCTCCGCAGCACGCCCGTCACAGCGCCGTCGAAACCCGTTAGGATCGATCCCACGCCGATGATCGTGCTTGTTCCGATGATCACTCCAAGCACTGTCAGAAACGAGCGCAGTTTGTTCTCGCGCAAGGTCGTCAGCGCCAATGAAATGACAGATAATAAGGCTCTCATGCTTCCGCCCTCAGTGCTTCGATGGGATCCAGTTTCGCAGCGCGTTGCGCCGGATAGATGCCGAAGAAGAGTCCCGTAACCAGCGACAGTCCCACGCCTAGAGCCACAGCATAAAGTGGCAACTGCATGGGAATCGAGGTCGTATTTCGTACCGCCACCGCGATCGTCCAAGAGATGATCACGCCCAGCAGGCCCCCGATGCCGGATAGCATCGACGATTCCACCAGAAACTGATTGAGGATGTCCTGGCGGCGCGCACCCACCGATTTTCTGATCCCGATTTCACGGGTCCGCTCGGTAACGACGGCCAGCATGATGTTCATGATCACCACGCCGCCAACCACCATAAAGACCGAGACCACGGCGACAGCGGTCGCGGCAATCGCGCCCGTCAACTGTCCCCATGCGTTCACCAGCGAGCCGGAATTCAAAACCATAAACGTGTCATCCTGTTTGGGACCCAAGTGCCGGTAGCTTCGCAACAGCGTCCGGATCTCATCCTGCGCACGCACCAAGAACTTCTGATCGCGAGCCAAGCCGATGTATTCCAAACCGCGGCGATTGCCATAGACTTTGAAGAACGACTGGATCGGCATCGCCACAAACAGATCTTGCGATTGGCCGAAAATCGCGCCTTTCGCCTTCGCCACACCAATCACTTCGTACGGGCGTCCGTCAACGTCCATGGTCTTGCCAACCGCGTCGACAGTGGCAAAGAAGCGTTCCTTGATGTCCCAGCCAATCACCACCACTGGCAAGTGTTTCGAATCGTCCACACCGGAAAAGAGCCGCCCCTGCGTGACTTGAGTGTTGGTCAGTGCGCCGTAGTTCGCAGTGGTTCCCTGGATATCGATGCCATCCACCGAATCGTTGCCAAAAGACGCCTTGCCCTGGCGGTCAGAAGTCATGCCGAGCTCGCGGCAAAGCGTGACATTGGCCTTGAGAAAGTCGAACTCATCGGGTTGCAGTCGCGGATTTTTACGTTGGTATTCGAGAAATTTCTTGGGGTCCCAATCGCCCAAGAATGCCATTCGCACAACCCGAAAGCCGTCCGCGCCCATGTCCGAAACGGTTTCCGCAATAAAGATATCCATGCCGTGGATCACGCTCATCACCGCGATCAACGTCGTGGTGGCGAGAATGACTCCCAAGAGTGTCAAAAAACTGCGAAGCTTGCTGCCGCGCAGGGAATCAAGCGCCAAACTGGCGGATTCCCAAAACGATGCGTTCTTACGGAGTGCTGGTTTGGCCAAAAAGAGTATCCCTTGTAAAGACGGGCGCTCGGACCTGTCTATTACACGTACAACGCTCGGTGCGGCCTATTTGTTCCCGGTTTCGAAGTTTCCGATTTCCAGCAGCCAGCGCGTAATGATCGGATCGATCCAAAATCGGGGCGTGGTTCTGGACACGAATCCCACATGTCCCCCTGTGTCGAAGGGCAGAAACCGAATGTTACGATTTCCGCCGTGTAGCGCTGGTTCGCGCTGGTAGACATCGAAGGGAATCATCGGATCGTCTTTGGCTTGGATCATCAAGCAAGGGACATCGATCGATTGCAGAAACTGCCCCGCTGACTGCGTTTGAAAGTAGTTCAGCGCAGTTCTGAATCCGAAGAGCTTGGCCGTGTAAGCATCGTCGAACTCCCAAATGGAACGGATACTATGGAGTGGCTTGAGGTCGTACTCATCTGGCTGAAGGGCGTGGCGACGACGGATACGGTCCTTGAGCGCGTTCACAAACCGGCGCTGATAAATGAAGTTGCGGGGATCGTTGAGTCGCGCACAGCAGCGTGCGAGATCCAGCGGCGTCGAGATACCCGCCACACCGTTCACGAGCCCCTGTCCAGCGAACTCGCCGGCAAGCTTGAGGCTGGCATTGCCTCCCAAGGAATAGCCAATGAGAAAGATCGGACGCTCGGGGTCCGCTTTGCGGATCTCTGTCAGCACGTGCTTGAGGTCAGTTGTCTGCCCCGCGTGATAGTTCGTTTTGCACAAATGCTCGGTGCCGCCGCAGCTTCGCATGTTGAAGCGATGCACTGAGACTCTGGCTTCGAGCAGATCTCGCGATAGCGAACGGATATAGCCGGATTGGCTGGATCCTTCGAGCCCATGGACGAGAACCGCATGAGCCCTGGGATTGGCGAGCAACTGTTCGTCGACTGCCACTTGCGTATCCGGCTGGGTCCGATACAGCCTGCGAACCAGCGGAAACCGGTCTTCGGTTACTGGACGCGACCAGAAGTTTCCCAAAAGAGTCTGCAGATGGCCGTTACGAACGATGGGTTTCAAGATGATGAAGACTGGTAGCCCCGGCAGGACTCGAACCTGCGACCCTCTGCTTAGAAGGCAGATGCTCTATCCAACTGAGCTACGGGACCGTGCACGAAGCTTTAGATTAACATGCAGGCACCCAGAATCAGCCTCATAAGTTCTTTGGATAGGCACGCCAGAATCGGCTTTGACAGAATGGTAGTTCGCCATGAGGCGACAAAGCATTGCTTTCGTTCGAACCGAGGGATCCGCAGCATGAGCATACGAGTGGCGCTACATCACAAGACCGAGTACCGATACGACCGCCTCGTACAGCTTGGACCGCAAGTCGTGCGGCTGCGGCCCGCGCCCCACTCGCGGACGCCCATCCACAGCCATTCTCTGCGCATCGAACCGAGCGATCATTTTCTGAACTGGCAGCAGGATCCGCAAGGCAATTTTCTCGCTCGCCTCGTCTTTCCCAATCGGACGCGCAAATTCTCGGTGGAAGTCGATCTCGTCGCAGATATGACGGTGATCAATCCGTTCGATTTCTTCCTCGAACCTTACGCTGAGCTGTTTCCCTTCTCCTATGAAGAAGCGCAAACCGTCGAACTGCGGCCTTTTCTGGAAACCTCCGCAGCCCGCGGTGACAAGTTCGAGAAGTATTTGCGGACCGTCGACACGCGGCAACGCAAGACGATCGACTTTCTCGTCGATATCAATCGAAAACTGCAACACGACATCAGCTATCTCATCCGCATGGAACCGGGTGTCCAGACGCCTGAAGAGACGCTCGCGCGCGGCAGCGGATCTTGTCGAGATTCGGCCTGGCTGTTGATCGCACTGCTGCGGCGCCTCGGGCTTGCCTCGCGCTTTGTCTCTGGATATCTCATCCAACTGAAGCCCGACATGAAGCCTCTCGAAGGCCCCGCAGGCGCGGCTCAAGACTTTACCGATCTGCATGCCTGGACAGAAGTTTATTTGCCTGGCGCAGGTTGGGTTGGGCTTGACCCAACGTCCGGCTTGCTCGCGGGTGAAGGCCACGTTCCTCTTGCGGCGACTCCCGAACCCGACTCCGCGGCACCAGTTTCGGGCATCGTGAGCGAATGCCAGGTAGAGTTTCACCACGAGATGACCATCACGCGAATCCATGAGGATCCGCGCGTCACCAAGCCATACACCGAAGAAGAGTGGACGCAAATCCAGGTACTGGGCGAACAGGTCGATCGCACCCTGCTCGCCAACGACGTTCGCCTCACCATGGGCGGCGAGCCGACGTTCGTTTCCATCGACGATGTGGATGGCGACGAGTGGAACACGGCGGCAATGGGCCCGAACAAACGGCGGCTTGCGGGCGATCTCATGGCGCGATTGCGAAATCGTTTCGCACCCGGAGGTCTGCTCCATTTCGGACAAGGCAAGTGGTATCCCGGCGAATCGCTTCCGCGCTGGGCGTTTACCTGTTACTGGCGAACGGATGGTGTCGCGCTGTGGAACGACACCCGTTGGGTTGCGGATCCGGAACGAGACTACGGCTTCACGCCGGCGCATGCGCAACAGTTCGCCGAAGCCTTTGCGCGCCGTTTGGCCGTCGATCCGGAAGCGGTAATCGCAGCCTACGAGGATCCTTACGAATACATCCACAAAGAAGGCCTGCTGCCTGTGAACGTGGATCCGCTCGACAACAAACTCGACGATGTGGAGGAGCGTGAGCGGGTGCGCCGGGCGTTCTCACGGGGCATCGATACACCGGTGGGATTCGTGCTGCCGATTCATCGCGTCAATTTCAAAGACAGCGCGGGCAAAGACGGCAGAATGTGGCAGACCGGCTTGTGGATGCTGCGGGCACGGCGCATTTTCCTGATTCCCGGAGATTCCCCGGCCGGGTTGCGTCTGCCGATTCCGAGTCTGCCTTGGGAGCCGGTGCGAAAGCGGCAACAGATTTGGACCGTGGATCCTCTGGCACCTCGCGGGGCCTTGCCGGTGCCACAGCGAACGCTCGCGCAACCAACTGCGCCGGACGGACGCCAACGGGTTTCCGAGCAAGCCCTGAGATCGTCATCCTCAGCATCGGGTGAACCGGTGATTCGCACTGCCTTCGCTGTCGAAGAGCGAGGCGGTCGGATTCACGTATTCATGCCGCCGCTGGAATCCGCGGACGATTATGTCGAAATGGTGGCCGCCGTCGAAGATACGGCCGCGCATTTGCTCATGCCGGTGATCCTCGAAGGCTACACACCGCCCTTCGACTCGCGGTTGAACCAAGTCAAAGTCACGCCCGATCCGGGTGTGATCGAGGTGAACGTGCATCCCACCGCGACGTGGAAGGATCTCGTCGACAACACCACGGTGCTCTACGCGGAAGCCCGCCAAAGCCGCTTGAGCACAGAGAAGTTCATGCTGGACGGGCGCCACACAGGCACCGGCGGCGGCAATCATCTGGTGTTGGGAGGGCCGACGCCGGCCGACAGTCCCTTTCTACGGCGTCCCGATCTACTCAAAAGTTTCCTGACGTTTTGGCTGAATCATCCTGCGCTGTCTTATCTGTTTTCAGGCGTATTCATTGGTCCAACCAGTCAGGCACCGCGCGTCGATGAGACTCGAGCGGACGCCATCTACGAGTTGGAAATCGCCATGGATCTGTTACGCGATCAGAAGGGGGCGTGTCCGCCTTGGCTTGTCGATCGCATCTTCCGCAACCTGCTGGTGGACGTCACCGGCAATACTCACCGCGCGGAATTTTGTATCGACAAGTTGTACTCGCCCGATAGTTCCACGGGCCGGTTGGGCTTGGTCGAAATGCGCGCCTTCGAGATGCCTCCTCATGAGCGGATGAGCCTGACGCAACAGTTACTGGTGCGCTCGCTGGTGGCTCACTTCTGGCAGAATCCCTACGAACAGAAGCCCATACGCTGGGGCACGCGATTGCACGATCAGTTCCTGCTGCCGTACTTCGTCGAGTGGGATTTGGGAAAGGCGATCGGCGAGATCCGCCGCGCGGGCTATGCGTTTGAGCCGTCATGGTTCGCGCCGCAGATGGAATTCCGCTTCCCTGTCTACGGGCGTGTGACCTACGAAGGGATCCAGGTGGAACTGCGCCAGGCGATCGAACCCTGGGATGTCCTGGGCGAAGAGCCGGGCGGCGGCGGGACAGTTCGTTTTGTCGATTCGTCCGTCGAGCGCTTGCAGGTTTATGTGAAGGGGTTGATCGGCGAACGCTACCAGATCGTTTGCAATGGACGCCGTTTGCCTTTGCAACAGGCCAACGTCGCGGGTGAGTATGTCTGCGGCGTGCGCTATCGCGCCTGGCAGCCGCCCAACTGTTTGCATCCGACGATTCCTGTGCATACGCCTTTGATCTTCGATGTGGTGGATGTCGCTGCCGGCCGTTCGATCGGCGGATGCAGTTACCATGCCAAGCATCCCGGGGGGCGCAGTTACGAAACGTTCCCGGTGAACGCGAATGAGGCGGAATCGCGTCGCGTTTCGAGGTTCTTTCCGTTCGGACACACACCGGGGCCTATGACGTTGCCGCCACTGCATGTGGATCCAGAGTTTCCAGCGACGCTCGACTTACGTAAGCCTCCCAGAATGTTTTAAGGGAAGAATGTTTCAATAGGGAGAGCGGTGGGGAACAGTACATCGAAGAACGCGAAGAACGCGAAAAACGGGGAATCCGGAAAGCGGAACAGCGGAGCGTGGAGTTACGTTCCCAAGGCGGATTATTGGGACGAAGCCGTCACTGCCGCCGGGTTCCCACGCCAACATTGGCGGCGTTTGGCATCGGCCTTCTCGCGCATGGGTTCGCGGGAATTCTCTCGCCATTGGCGCAGTGGTCAGCAGTTGATTCAGGCAAACGGCATTACTTTCAACGCCTACGACGATCCGCAAGGGCGCGAACGCGAGTGGCCGATGGATCCGATCCCGATGGTGATCGACGACGTGAACTGGGCCTTCATCGAGAAGGCCGTGATTCAACGCGCGACGCTGCTGAACATGATTCTCGGAGATCTCTACGGACCGCAGAAGCTCATCGAAAGCCGCAGGCTTCCCCCGGAACTGGTGTTTGCGAATCCGCACTTCCTGCGGCCCTGCGCGGGGTTCACGCCACCCGGCGGATCTTATCTGCACGCCTATGCGGTGGATCTCGCACGGGCGCGAAATGGTTCGTGGTGGGTGCTGGCCGATCGTACACAAGCGCCTTCGGGCATGGGTTACGCCCTCGAAAATCGCCTGGTGAGCGCGCGTACATTTCCGCAAGTGTTCATGCAGTGCCAGGTTCGGCAGTTAACGCGTTATTTTCAAACACTGCGCAACGGCTTACTCGAACTCTCGCCCGGCAACAAGTCGATGCCCCGCGCGGTGATTCTGACGCCGGGTCCGCACAACGAAACCTATTTCGAACACGCCTTTCTCGCCCGGCACTATAATTTCACGCTGGTCGAATCCGCGGATCTCACCGTGCGCGACGACCGCGTGTTTCTAAAAACGCTTGCAGGATTGGAACCGGTCGACCTAATCCTGCGCCGCCAAGACGACGCATTCTGCGATCCATTGGAACTGCGCAGTGACTCCGTGCTGGGCGTTCCCGGGCTCGTGCAGGCCGCTCGCAAGGGACACGTCGCGATCGCCAACGCTCTTGGCAGTGGCCTCATGCAGACGCCGGTGCACATGGCCTTTCTGCCCGGCCTTTGCCGGCATCTGCTCAACGAGCAGCTCCACATGCCCTCCGTCGCTACTTGGTGGTGCGGCGATGAAGAACCGCGCCGCTATGTGCTCGACAACATCGGGGACCTTGTCATTAAGCCCGCTTTTCCGCGTCACGATCGCCGCGCGGTGTTCGGTGCCGATCTGGATTCCGTAGGCCTCGCGAAACTGCGGGCCGAGATCGAGGCGCAGCCCGGCGAGTTCGTGGCGCAGGAAAAGGTCGCGCTGTCGATGGCGCCCTGCTGGAGAAACGAAAGCCGGACAAGCGAAGGCCACGCGATTGAGGGGCCGGAACCTCGACATGTGGTGCTGCGGGTGTTCGCCGCATGGGACGGTCAATCGTACACAGTCATGCCGGGAGGCTTGACGCGCGTTGCCACGGCGCAGAAATCGATGGTGGTGTCGCTGCAGATGGGCGGCGGCAGCAAGGATACCTGGGTCACCGGTGGAACCGAAGACCAAGCGCCAGCGGGCCCTATCGTGCGGCCTGTACGCACACACACCGTTTCGTTTCGCGCAGGAAGCGATCTATCGAGCCGCACCGCGGACAATCTCTTTTGGCTTGGACGCTATACCGAGCGAGTCGAATCGACCATCCGTATGGTGCGGACGCTGTTGCCGGCGCTCTCGGGCGAAGAAGATTTCGGCCAATTGATCTCGCTCGACACCGCCATACAAATGCTGGTGGCGTTACGATATCTGCCTCGTGAAGTGCGGCACATTTCGATCCATGAGCAAAGACGCCAGACAGAACGCCTGCTCACGGACCTGATTCACGATCCCATGCGTCACAGCGGCGTCGGATCGAATCTCAGGCATTTGCGCCGCGTGGCGTGGCAATTGAAAGAACGGCTGTCGTTCGACACCTGGCGAGTGCTGCAGCAGTTGGAAACCGATCTCACGCGATCTCCGGCACCGCTGACCGGCCAGCCCTTCATCGGAGAAATGGATCTGCTCGATGACGCAATTGTGACGCTTTCGGCATTCGCCGGGCTGGCGATGGAAAACAAGACTCGAGGGCTCGGCTGGAGATTTCTGGATATCGGCCGCCGCATCGAACGGTGCCTGCAAATGAGTCAAACGATGCGTTGCGGGCTCGGAGTCACGCCGACATTGGACGTCCGTCCGTTTCTCGAAACCATGCTGCAGTTTGCGGACAGTTCGATCACCTACCGGCGCAGGTACATGAGCGATCTCAGCGTCGACTGCGTGCTCGATCTGTTGCTGGTGGACGAGCAGAATCCGCGGTCGGTCGGCTATCAACTGGCGACCCTCGACGAGCACGTCCGTAAGCTGCCGGAACACCACAATCCGCATCGCCGCTATCCGGCGGAACAACGGATTGCCTGGAAGTTGCTGATGTCGGTTCGTCTGGCGAAACTCGAAGAGATTTCCACTCCAGGCGGTTCAGGATCGCGCAAGGCACTCTCTGAGCTTCTCGACACGATTCAGCGAGACTGCCTCGATCTTTCGGACGCTCTCTCAGCTCAGTATCTGACGCATCTTGCGCCGTCGCGTCTGATTTCTTCGCTCTAATCCATGATCTACCGCGCGATTCACACCACTAAATACAGTTATTCGCTTCCCGTATCGACTAGCGTCAACGAGGCGCGGCTGACCTTGCGCGAACTCCCGTTTCAAAAGGTTCGTTCGTCGTCGATCGTTGTTCAGCCCGAACCGGCGTCCGTTTCCACCCGAACCGACTATTTCGGAAACGTGGTCAAGACAATCAGTGTCTTTGAACCACACGATCAATTGATCGTCACGGCCAGCAGCGTCGTTGAGGTTTTGCCGAGCCAGCGGGAGTTGTCGTTGTCGCCGTCTTGGAATGAAGCGCGAGACCTGCTGTTAGCCCACGCGGAGAGCGAATACCTGGCAGCCTTCGAATACACTTGCGATTCGCCTTTCGTGGCACGATCGCGAGATCTCGGGGAGTATGCGCGACCATCGTTTGACCAAGGCCGCTCGTTGTTCGAGGCGGTTCGTGAGTTGACATCGCGCATCACGAAAGAGTTCCGCTACAAGCCGCGATCGACAACGATCGATACGCCTGTATCGACAGTACTCGAAAAGCGCGCGGGCGTCTGTCAGGATTTTGCGCATTTGATGATCGGCGCACTGCGCTCTCTGGGGCTTGCTGCGCGATACGTCAGCGGGTACTTGCGCAGCGGCCCCTCGTTGCAGGGGTCCGAGGCGTCGCATGCCTGGGTGTCTGTATTCATTCCTGGTTCCGGCTGGGCCTACTTCGATCCCACCAATGACTGCGTCCCTTCGGACAGCCACGTCGTGATCGGCTGGGGACGCGATTACGGCGATGTCACGCCGCTTAAGGGGATCACGCTCGGCGGCGGCGACGAGACCATCACCGTCGACGTCCGTGTGCGCCCGCTGTAGCGGGCATACAATGTTGTTTACATGCGAACCTCTGCACTGGCCTTGTTCGGCCTGATTCTCTCCCTTCGCGCTGCGGATACGCCTCCCGATCTGCTGGAATGGATGGACAAGATCGCACAGAAGCAGCTAGACGAACGTGACGCCAAGATCAGGGCGATCACCACGCCAGAGCAAGCGCGCGAACGGCAAAAGCAGGTGCGAGAAACCGTTATGAAGCTGATCGGGGGGCTTCCGGACTACACCGGGCCGCTCAATGCCAAGATCACCGGCAAGCTCGACAGCGAGGACTATACGATCGAGCGTTTGACCTTTGAAAGCCTGCCGCGATTCCTGGTGACGGCCAACCTGTTTCTGCCCAAAAAGCCGGGCAAGCATCCGGGTATCGTCTTTCCGCTTGGACATTGGGAACAGGGCAAGCCAGCCGCGCAGCACATGGCCGCCAACCTCGCCAAGAAGGGATTTGCGGTGCTCGCCTACGATCCCATCGGGCAAGGCGAACGCCAGCAGGGCTACGATCCGCGCACGAATCGGGCGATTGCGGGCGGGGGCACAGAGCAGCATTTCATGGCCGGTGCGAGCGCGATCCTGATCGACGAAAGCTTCGCCCGCTATCGCATCTGGGACGCCAAGCGCGCCATCGACTACCTCGTGAGTCGGCCCGAGGTGGACGCCAACCGCATCGGGGTCACCGGCGCGAACGCCGCCGCCCCCGCGGGAGGCGCA
>CAZCPL010000094.1:0-9392 GCA_964500255.1 uncultured Solibacteraceae bacterium
AGTTGGAACACTTACTGGCATGATCAAAGTACTCACCGCCGAACAGATGCGCGAAGCCGACCGGTTGACGATCGCATCGGGCATTCCTGGACTCATCCTGATGGAAAACGCGGCGTGCCGCGTGGTGGATTTTCTCGTGGCGCGCTACTCACCCCTTGCCGCTCATCGGATTGCGATCATCTGCGGCAAGGGCAACAACGGAGGTGACGGGTTGGCCATCGCGCGACAGATACTCACGCGATTCGTTCCGCGCGGGCTGCAGGTTTTTCTCGCGGTCGATCCTCGAGAACTCACAGGAGACGCGCAAAGGAACTACGAGATGTTCGTCGCGGTGGGGGGCCAATTTGCTTATCAGCCTGACGCAACAGCAACTCTCTTGATCGACGCGCTGTTGGGAACGGGCTTGCGCGGTCCGGCATTTGGCCCGTCGCTCGAGTGGATCCGCCGCATGAATACGGGCTTTCCGTCAGCACGCATTGTGGCCGTCGACATCCCTTCGGGCTTG
The DNA here is from genome assembly GCA_964500255.1 of uncultured Solibacteraceae bacterium. Taxonomy (GTDB): domain Bacteria; phylum Acidobacteriota; class Terriglobia; order Bryobacterales; family Bryobacteraceae; genus F-183. The sequence continues at coordinate 506 of CAZCPL010000094.1, forward strand.
ATCGAAGATGGCGAGTACGTCAAGGCGCACCACACCGTGACTTTCGCAGCACCCAAGATTCCTATGGTGAAACCGGTGCTTTGCGATGCGGTGGGAGAACTCACGGTCGCGCGAATCGGCATCGCGGAGGCCATCGTCAACCAAGCAGACATTGCGATTTCTGAGCTTGAAGACTTCAGCGGCTTGCTTGCACCACGCGGATCCAACACGCACAAGGGTTCCTTCGGACATGTCTTGGTTGTCGGTGGCGCGCCTGGAAAGACAGGCGCAGCAGCCATGTCTGGCCTTTCCGCCTTGCGCGCAGGCGCAGGGCTCGTGACCGTCGCTGCTTCCGATACGGATGGATTTCCACACGAACTGATGTCCGCTCGCCTCGAAGGTCCGTTGCCGCTGGATCGCAAGACCGTGCTCGCCATAGGTCCCGGTATTGGATCGGATCCCGAGATCGTGGAACTCGTGCGTGGGGCGGCTCGCAACGCGCAGATGCCCGTCGTCATTGACGCCGATGGACTGAACGCTCTGGCGGGGTTCGACGAAGCCCCTTGGCCCGCCAGTGCTGCGCCGCGCATCCTGACGCCACATCCAGGCGAGATGCAGCGCATCGCCAGCGCCACGGGAGACCGCATTGCCGACGCCCGTGCACTCGCGCAACGCTGGAACTGCTGCGTGGTCTTGAAGGGGTCACGAACGGTGATCGCGTTCGCGGATGGTGAGGTGTTCATCAATCCAACAGGATCTCCATCAATGGCCAAGGCTGGTTCTGGGGACATCCTCACTGGCGTGATCGCGGGGTTGGTCGCGCAGTTCCCCGCTCAATGGAAGCTGGCCGTGCGATGCGCAGTGTACTTGCACGGACGCGCCGGAGAGCTTGCGGCAAAGGATCTGGGCTCAGACAAGACTGTGATCGCCACCGATCTGTTGCGCTATCTCTATGCGGATCTTTGAGACCCGCTCAGAAGAGGAAACGATCGAAGCAGGGCGCGAAATCGCAGCACTGTTGCCGACGCGATGCGTTGTGGTGCTGGCAGGCAACCTCGGCGCGGGCAAGACGACTATTACCAAAGGCATTGCAGAGGCGCTTGGCGCGGACGCGAGCGACGTGTCGAGCCCGACGTTCACGCTGATCCACGAATATGGGCGACGACTCGTTCACGTCGATTTGTATCGTCTTGAATCCGACCGCGAATACTTCACCCTAGGATTGGAAGAGTACTTCGAACGCAACCGCATCGTGCTCATCGAATGGGGCGAGAAGTTCCGCCACTTGCTACCGGAAGACATCCGCGAGATCCGCATCGAACATCGAGGAGAAGACAACCGGCTCATCACTCTGAAATAATCAGAGCCGATCTTTTTTGCGATCGCGTTATTGATTGGCTTCGCCGACCCTGTCACTCTCACCACGGCCCAAGACCACCAGCGCACGCTTGCGTTGCTGGGGATCAAGGAACTGCGCCGTGCCGCAGATGGACGCAACAAAGACGCGCCCAATGCAGCGAACTACGACGAGTCCAAGGCGAATCCATTCCCGACGCTTCCAGATCCGCTGGTGATGAAGAACGGGAAGAAGGTCAAAAACGCCAACATGTGGTGGAAGCAGCGCCGTCGCGAAATCATTGAGGATTTCGACCGCGAAGTTTATGGGCGCTTGCCAAAGAATCCGCCTTCGGTAAAGTGGGAAGTCGTCAGTACGACACCAGAGAAAAAGAGTGAGGTTTCCGTCATTGCAAAGCAACTGGCGGGGCACGTCGACAACTCTTCGTATCCACAAGTAACGGTAGACATCAGACTCACCCTTACGATTTCGGCGGATGCGAAAGGTTCGGTGCCTGTGGTGATGGAACTCAATTTCGGCGCGTTTCCACAGCGTCCTGGTGCACCTCCTCGGCCCGCGCCAGTTGGCCCAACCGCAATCGACATGATTCTGGCAAAGGGTTGGGGATACGCGGCGATTGTACCGACGAGCATCCAGGCGGACAACGGCGCTGGTTTGACGAAAGGCATCATTGGACTCGTGAACAAAGGTCAGCCGCGCAAGGCCGATGACTGGGGCGCTTTACGCCCATGGGGATGGGGCGCGAGCCGCGCGCTCGACTACTTTGAGACCGACAAGTCGGTGGACACCAAGCGCGTCGCCCTCTCGAAGGACATTCACGCTACGGCAAGGCTGTGGGAGTCGCAATGATGGACGACTCGCGATTCGCCACTGCGTTCATCAGTTCATCGGGCGCGGGTGGCGTGAAGATCCACCGACGCAACTTTGGCGAGCACGTTGAGAACGTCGCCGCACCCAACGAGTATCGCTGGATGGCGGGGAACTACATGAAGTATGCGGGTCCGCTGCAATGGAGCGACCTTCCGGTTGATGCTCATGAACTCTTGGCACTGATTGCTCCGAGGCCAGTGTTTATCGAGCGCCGGAGCAACGGAGGGCGACGGTTGGGTCGACGCCAAGGGCGGCTTTCTAGCCGGTGTTGGCGCTTCGCCTGTCTATAAATTGCTAGGGAAGAAGGGGCCGAATGCAACCGAGTTCCCGTCGATGGAGACCGGATTGATGGATGGCGACCTAGCCTTTCGGCAACACAAGGACGGACATACGCCCGGTCTGAACTGGCCGGTCTTTTTGGATTTCGCGAAACGCTACTTTAAGCGCTGAGCAAAGTGCCCCGGCCCAGAAGCCACTTCGGGTCGAGACGGCGCTTCACGGCGACCATTGCTTCGATATGCTCTTGCGTGTATTGATGCTTGAGAAAGTGAGCTTTGCGCTTGCCTAGCCCGTGTTCGGCGGATACGGTTCCGCCCATGCTGGCGGCTTTTTTCGCGAACTCTTCCATCAGTTGTTTCGCGCGATCGAACTGTTCTTTTGTGCGGGGCAGAAAGTTGACGTGGACATGCGCATCGCCGATATGGCCATAGACGACATACTGTCCAGGCATCTCGCGTTCGACCACTTCGCGATACCAAAGCAGCATCTCGCGATTCTTCTCTAGAGGCACAGCGCAATCGGATCCGACCTTCATAAAGCCATTGCGAATCACGGTTTCGTTGACCTTTTCTGGCAAAGAGTGCCGGAACAAGCGAAAGCGCTCGCGATCGGCGGCGCTCGCAGCGACCCAGGAATCGTCGGCGAGCAGGCCAGTGAATTCGAGCCGCTGGTCCCAATCGGACCCTTGCTCTGGAGTATCGAGTTCCGCCTCGATCATCAGCGCGGCCTGCGCTCCGCCGGGTTGCGTTTGCAAAAGCGACAGCGACCCGTGGTCCATGTATTCGAGCATCCGCAGGCCGGGCGTTTCACGCCAGGATTCCACCGCATCCCAGGCGGATTCTTCCGAAGAAAAGAACAGAACTCCGGTCAACATCTCGCCCTTAGGAGAAGGATGCAGCTTCACTTCCGCTTCCGTCAGGATGCCGAGGATGCCTTCGGAACCGACGAAGAGATCCACCCAGTCCATTCCTGGCCGCAACGGAAAAGCGACAGAATGTTTTGTGGTGTTCGGCTGCGGAACCGTCGGAACATCGAAGTCAATCGCTTCGCCGCGGCGGAACGTACGCAGAGTTCCATCGGCCAGAACAACGCGAACGGCGTTAATGTGCGCGCGTGTGGCCTTCCAATAGAAGCAGCGTGAACCGCTGGCGTTGTTGGCGATCATGCCTCCGAGCGAGGCTGTGTTCTCGGTTGGATCCGGCGCGTAAATCTGACCGGTTGCACGTGCGGCGGCTTGCAGATCGCGCAAGATCACTCCGGCACCGACGTTTGCCTTGCCATCGAGGATTTCCAGCTTCCGAAAGCGTTCCATGCCGATCATCCAGCCTTCATGGCCGATGGATCCACCGGCGAGGCCGGTCCAGGATCCGCCAATGGTAATGGGGGTTCCCGCATCGTAAGCCTGGCGCACAATCTTCTGCAATTCGGCCTCTGAATCGGGACGGAAGATCTCTTCGACGACGCCGACATAACCACCGGCGTCTTTGAGTTCGACGGACAACTTAGACCTCCAGAATAACCGGAACGATCAGCGGGCGCCGCGAGGTCTTCTTGGTGAGAAAACGCTTGAGGTCCACGCGGACCTTTTCTTGCATCACGCCCCAATCGGTGCGCTCTTCGGCATTCGACGATTCGATGGTGCGAATCACGATCTGCTTGGCTTCTTCGATGGCGGCCGGTTCGTCGAGCGAAACAAAACCGCGGCTAACGATTTCCGGCTGGCCTTCGAGCTTGCCTGTGTTCTTGTCGATGACAACGATGGGCAACACGAATCCGTCTTCGCTCAAATGGCGGCGATCGCGAATCACGATATCCTCTACCACTTCATCGAGCGAACCCGAATCGATACAGACACGGCCAACGGTAATCTTGGGACCCTTGTGCGCACCCGTCGAATCGATTTCCAACGACTCGCCCGTTTCGAGCACGATGCTCTTCTCGTAGCGAGCGTGGCGCAGGCCATCGGCCAAAGCCGCATGCTTTTTGAGCTGGCGGTATTCGCCGTGCAGAGGTACGAAATACTTGGGCTGTACCAGATTGATCAGGATTTTCAGTTCTTCAGCGCTGGCGTGTCCCGATACGTGCACGGGGGGCGTCATCTGACCGAAGATCACTTCCGCACCACGCCGCGTGACGTGGTTGATCATCCGATAGATGCCTTTCTCGTTGCCCGGGATAATGCGGGCACTCAACACAACGGTATCGCCAGGTTCGAGCGAAAGATGCTTGTGGTTGTCCACCGCTACGCGCGACATCGCCGACATCGGTTCCCCTTGGGTTCCGGACACAAGCACGCAAACTTTTGAAGCGTTCGTGCTCATGATGTCTTGCGGACGCAACAGCAGCGAGTCGGGGATGCGCAGGAATCCGAGATCGTGGGCGATTTCGGTGACGTCGTTCATGCTACGTCCGAGAACCGCAACCTTGCGACCGTGCTCATGAGCCAACTCAAGCACAGTCTGCAATCGATGAATCGATGAACTGAAACAACAGACCACGAGCCGTCGCTCGGCTGACTGAAAGATCTGTTCCAAGCGAGGACGCACGGCGCGTTCACTTTCGGTGAAACCGGGCCGATCGACGTTGGTCGAATCCGAAAGCAGCAGCAGGACACCCTTTTTGCCGTATTCAGCGAAAGTGTGGAAGTCGAACGGAAGATTATCGGTAGGGCTGCTGTCGATCTTGAAGTCACCGGTGTGGATGATGACACCGGCGGGCGTGGTGATCGCAAACGCGACCGCGCTAACGATTGAATGCGTGACGTGAATCGGCTCAATCTTGAACGGACCGACCTCAAACACCTTGCGCGGCTGAATCTCGTTCAGCTTATAGTTCTTGAGTTTGCTGTGTTCGTCGAGACGGCGTTCGACCAGTGCTAAAGTGAACGCCGTTCCGTACACCGGGATATTCATCCGGCTCAACAGAAACGGTACGGCACCGATGTGATCCTCATGGCCGTGAGTCAGGATCAGCGCGCGAACGTGTTCGCGATTCTCTTCCAGATAGGCAAAATCAGGAGTGACGATGTCCACTCCGAGCAGTTCTGCTTCGGGGAACATCATACCGGCATCGACGATGATGATGTCGTCTCCATAGCGGATCGCCATGGAATTCATCCCGAAGTCGCCGAGACCGCCGAGTGGGATGACCTGTAGTTTAGGATCAGGCATTAAACATTTAAGAGTAACAGGGCTTCGGCGTCAGTTGCGGCCGCACAGACCGGGAGTGCCGCACATCCCGGCTGGGCATCCGCCCGGTTGAGGAGCGGCTGCCGCTTTCGGAGCCCCATTCGCATGCGCCGCGAACGTCGAGTAGCGGATCTCAAGGTTGGCGGGTTTGTGATCTCCGCAGGTCGGACAGGCAACGGCATCGCCAGCTCTGCGAATCAACTTCTCGAAGTCGGATCCACAGTCTTGGCAGTGATATTCAAAGATAGGCATGTTGTTGTTTTACTCCGTGAGTACGAGGGCTATTTTATCAAGGACGGTGCGAGCGTCTGAAGACTCGCCATTGTAGTGATTGAAGAGGACGGAGAACGCGATCTCGCCATACGTTTTGCTCATCGCATAGCCGGAAAGCGCCGAAACGTGAGCGAGAGAGCCTGTTTTTGCGCGGATCCGCTTTGCGTTCTCTTCCTCGCCCTCGAACCGCTTCGAGAGTGAACCATCCACGCCGCCTATAGGAAGCAGGCTGATCCAGGCAGCACGATGTTCCGAACGGTACATATGTATGAGAAGTTTCGTCGCGGCCTGCGGCGTCACCAAGGTCTGCCTGGAAAGTCCGGAACCATCCTGAAAATAGCAGCATCCAGACGGGGCACCGGTTTTGGCAATCAACGCATACATCTCGTGCAGCCCCGCTTGGCGTGTAGCTTCGCCAGTGGCAACGCGGCCCACTTCGCGAAGCACCAGTTCGGCATAGAGGTTTTGGCTGACTTTGTCGACCACGCGCAGGATCTCGATGAGCGGAGGTGACATGCGTTCGGCAAGGATCGCCTTGGGCATCGCGGGCAGCGGATCGCCCACGCGACGACCGCGCACAAGTGGTGAGCCATCGATCCGGACGCCTCGTTTGCCGAGGGCCTCGTGCAACAGCGCCGCCGCAAACAGAGCGGGCTGATCGATTGCGACAAGTTCCGAGGATGTCCGATCGGCGGGAATCGTGCCGCTCAAAACTAACTGCCTCGAAGTGCCAATTCGATCGACGCGCACATCCGATTCGTCTCCAGGGCGAATCTGATTGAAAACGGTGAAGTACTCGATATTGGGCGTGAAACGAAACGCCCATGGCGAAGCGGTGATCAACTGCACGTTGTCGTGAATCGTCAAGGCGCTCACTGGTGCGCCGTAATCGGCGATAGCATCGTCAATGGTCCAACCGACGGGATAAGGATCGCTAGAATGCAGCGACTCATCGCCCACGATGCCACCCTTAATGTGCTTGACGCCTTTTGCCACGATCGCGTCGGCAAATTCACCGATGGCATCGGGCCTGGTTCCAAAGACCTGACCGAACTTGCGGCTTCCAAACGTGGGATCGCCGCCGCCAATCAGGGAAAGATCCCCTTGCAAAACGCCTTTTTCATCCGGTTCGCGATCGGCGGCAATGCGCGTCACAAAGCGGTGATCCGGGCCGAGTTTCGCCAATGCCAAAGCGGTCGAAAACAGTTTTGTGTTGGAAGCGGGAGTAAACGTATGCTGGGCGTTGTGAGCATAGAGGACACGCCCCGTGCTCACTTGTACAGCATGAACACCCAACATACCGACGGCGGTTGCGGGCGAAGCGCAAGCCATCGCATCCATCATTTTTTGAGCCAGTTGCAGTTTGACTGGCCCTTTTGCGGGCGAAACCGGCCGAACCAAGACAGCACGACCACTGGCGGCCAACAAAGCGGCAGCGAACAAAGCATGAAACACCATACAAATATTTTCGCACTCCAAACGGTGTCATAATCGAATCATTCCTAACGCACTCTTAGATTTGCTGAACCGTGGCCGCCGCCGTGTTCTTACGCAACTCGGCTGGGTTCACTTGATTACGGCCCTCGGCGTTGCTTGCGGCGCTTCGATTCTGATGCTGTTGCTCGGAACCCAGATTCTCGACTGGTATTGGCTACCAGCCCTGTTTCTCTTTGGACTGGGCTATGGCCTATGGAAGATGTGGCAATCGACACCGACCGTGTATGAGGTCGCCCAGCGCATCGATCATTCGCTGTCGTTGCACGACTCGCTTTCTACGGCCTTCCATTTTGGATCTTCCTCAGAACCCGCTTCGAAGGGCATGAAGGCACTGCAATCGCAGCATGCGGTCGAAGTGGCGCAGACCGTGGATCTGAGCGCGGCGCTACCGTTTCAACTGCCTCGGACGGCATACATTTCCGGCGCGGTCGCACTGGTTGCACTAACACTGTTCGGTGTCCGCTATGGTGTGACCCAGAGTCTCGACTTCAAACCGTCGCTGGTGGCGATGGCCTTTGACAATTTCTTTTCCGGCTCCGATGTGGTTGCCAAGAACGAAGGCAAGTTGGCCCGGCAGCAGAAGAATCTCAACGATGAGTTCGAGAAGATGGGCATCCACGTCAACACGGCCGATCAGAAGATGGAGGATCTCGACGCTGGAAACGAGCATTCCACTGACATTGTGGATACTCCCGATGTGAATCCTGAATCCGGCAACGATTCCCGCGACAAGGCCAAGACTTCGCCTGAAGCCATGAAGGCGGAAGGCAAAGAGGAAGGCAACGATAAAGAAGGATCCGACGGAGCCGACAGCAAGGGTAAAGATTCGGAACCGGAAGCCGGTGATGGCAAAAGTGACAAAGCCAAAGAAGCGCCCGACAAGCAGGGCCAGCAGAAGAGCGACAATTCCAGCCTGATGGACAAGCTCAAAGATGCCATGCGGAACATGATGAACAAGATGAAGCAGCAGCAGAAGGGCAATCAGCAAAAGCTAGATCAGCAGAATGCATCGAAGGATGGTTCATCGCAGCAACAGCAAGGGCAGAAGGGCGATCAGCAGGGCCAGCAGAAGGATCAGCAGGGACAGCAGCAGGCGGGCGAAGGCAAAGAGCAGAAGTCCGAAGGCAAAGATGGACAGCAGGGCCAGAAGTCTGAGAACGCGCAGGGCAAGTCTTCTGAACAGAAGGGCAATCAGCAGCAATCCGCTGACGCCAAGAGCGGCCAGGGCAAGCAGGATGGGTCAAAAGACTTGAAGGATGCCGAACTCGAAAAAGCGATGGGCAAGCTTTCAGAAATTTATGGCAAGCGCCAGCAGAATCTCACGGGCGAGATCACGATTGAAGTCTCTTCCGGCAAGCAACAGTTGAAGACCGCCTATTCGACGAAGACGGCGGAGCACAAGGAATCTGGCGGCGAAATCAACCGCGATGAAGTGCCGTTGATC
>CAZCPL010000094.1:9402-14315 GCA_964500255.1 uncultured Solibacteraceae bacterium
CAGCAATACGTGGAAAAGTACTTCGATCAGATTCGCAAGGCGGATGCCGCTGCGGAGCGTGCGAGTGCCCCCAAGGGCACGGCAGCCCCTACGGGCGGCGGGGCGAAGTAGAAGGCGGCTCTGGCAGTCGGCCCGTTAGGTTGAGCCAAGTCCACCAAATCGCCGTTGTGCTGGACAGTAACCCGGATAAGGTGCCGACCAAGCGGATCGTTTCCACCTTACCGTCAGCGGTGGCAAACCCGGCGGCCGACATCGACAACATCATCATTCCCCAAGTCAAGGTTTCGAGCGTGGACATCACGCGGCCCCGGTATTCATTGGCTGTGTGACGCATCACCCGCGTGGCGTTCATCACCGAACTTACTGCCACGGCTGCGCGAGAAAGCAGAATGAACACCAAGGCTGCGCGATAGTTGGTCATCTGGCTGAAGACGATGTACATGCCTCCGTGCAGTAGATACGCGATAGCGATCGTGTGTTTATAAGCGGCGAATCCCAGCCGTGGCAAAAGCGAATGCGCGATCATTCCACCGGTCACGAGTCCCACACCAGCCGCACCCCAGAGATCGCCTGTTCCCGCAGCACCTCGCGCAAAGACCTTCTCGCCGAAAAGACTGAAGAGGATCTGAGCCGCGCGCCCACCCGTCGCCCAGCCTAGTGAAATCAGACCAATTGCGAACAACAGCGGGATCGAGCGCATGTACCGCAAGCCGTCAAGGTAATCACTCACAGGGTGCGGCATTCTGTGGCTGGTCTGCGTAACTTTGAACTCGCCCTTGAGTCTCCATACGCAGATCGCCGAGAACAAAAAGGAGAAGGCATTCAGCAGGAATGCAAATCCGAATCCGAATCCATCGATGCTTCTTCCGGCGAGCCAAGCACCGACAGCCGTCGTCAGCCACATCGTGGTCTGCGCCAGCGATGTCGCGGTCGAAAGCTGTTCTCCGTCAGCGATGGTGGGAAGAATCGCGCCGCGCCCCGCGCTGAAGAATGGCGATGCGGCCATGAGCAAGGCACTCAACAGATAGAGCATCGTATTGGATCTGCCCTGCGACGCGAGAAGAAAGAGGAGAGCGATCAGAATACGGATCAGATCGCTCGCAATCATGATCTTGCGGCGATCGAAGCGATCGAGCATCACCCCGGCAAAAGGCCCGATGAAGATCGCGGGAATCGCACGCGCAAGCATAATTCCGGAAACGGCCATACCGGCACCTTCGTTCGAAGCGCCAGACTCAACACCGCGATGTTGTTGAAGTGATCGCCGATCTCGGAAACCACTTGTCCGGCCCACAGCCATCGGACGTTGCGGTTTTCACGGAGCAACCGGATAAGGGTCACAACCGTTCCGAGACCATCACTCCGGCAAAGACCAGCGCTCCGCCCATGTAAAGAGAAGTCCCGGGAGACTCATTGAGCAACAGAATTCCCAGCAAAGTCGCCATCACAGGCTGCGCATAGGTGAACGTGCTAACGCGCGAGGCGGGCATCCAGCGCAGCGCCCAGTAAAGGATCAGGTATCCCATCACGCTCGAGAAGATCGCCATGTAGGCGACAGAAAGCCAAGCTCGCCAAGTGAACGCCAGGATGTCCACTCCTTGAGAGACATACCAGGTGAGCGGCAACAATGCCACGCCGCTGCCGGCATACGCGAACGTGTTCATAGTGATGCCGCTATGCTGCTTGGTGTACCGCTTGCCCACCACCGTGAAAATCGCGTACGCAACACCGGAAAGATAAATGAACAGATCGCCCAACAACGATGGGCCGATGCCGTTCTTCGAAGGTTCCGAAAGGTGCGCCAACTGCAACAGCGCGACACCGCTGATTGCCAGAGACATTCCAATGAGGCGTTTGGCATTGAGCCGTTCCTGCTTAAACAGAATGGCCACAATCATCGTGGAAACCGGCGCTAGGCCAATCACGACTGCCGCGTGGGCAACAGTCGTCCGCGAGATCCCCAGGATGAAGAACATCTGGTTCATCGCCACGCCGAGAAATCCCAGCGCAAACAGAATTGGCGCTTCTTTCCAGGTCCAGGTCGCAGGGCCCACGGTACGGCGTTCCCAAACATAGAACGGCAAGATCACTAGGCCGGCGGCGAGATTCCGGATGCCGACGATGAACGATGCAGGCATCTCGCGCAAAGCGAACTTCGAGATCACGAAGTTCAAAGACCAGGCGAACACCATGAGCATCAACATCGCGATGATCTTCGAATCCGCTGGCCTGTGTTGTTGACTGCCGATACTACTTCCCAGTGAGAGTCTCCTCACGCGTGGTGATTGATTTTATGAACTCGAGGTCGATCGGATAGCCAAGGCCCGCGTCATCGCGGATTTCAATGGTGCCGCGCGGGGTCGTTTCCACCCAGGGGTCGATCACATCGCGCTTCCAATAACGTTTGCTGGCCGAGACGTCGCCCGGCAGCACGAAGCCAGGCAGTGTCGAGAGTGCGATGTTGTGGGCACGGCCGATGCCGGCCTCGAGCATGCCGCCACACCACACGGGGATGTTGTGTTTGACCGCGACATCGTGCACCGCCTTCGCGCCGGTAAAGCCACCCACACGACCCAGCTTGATGTTGATGATCTTGCACGCGCCCATGCGAATCGCCTGCTCGGCCTGATGCGCGTCGCGGATACACTCATCCAAACAGATGGGCGTCCGCAAGGCTGCTTGCAGCGGCACGTGATCGATGATTTCGTCGTGGGCGAGCGGTTGCTCAATCATCATCAGATTGAACTCATCGAGTTGCTTGAGCAGATCGATGTCACTGAGCGAGTAGGCCGAGTTCGCATCCGCCATCAGCAGGATCGAAGGGAAGCGCTTGCGCACCGCACGGATTACCTCAACGTCCCAGCCCGGCTTGATCTTCATTTTGATGCGCTGGTAGCCATCGTTGATTTCGGTCTCGATCTTGCCAAGCAGTTGATCGACGGAATCCTGGATGCCGATCGAAACACCGCAAGGAATCTCTCGGCGCGCACCACCACCGATATGCTTCCAAAGCGGAACTCCAGCAAGGCGAGCTTCCAGATCCCACATGGCGGCTTCGAGTCCGCCACGTGCCATGAAGTGGCCGCGGATTTGCGCCGATCGCTGATAGACCGCAGCGGCATCTACAAACTCGTGATTGAGTACTCGCGGCGCGACGTAGTCTTTGAGAATCATCCAAGCGGATTCGAACCACTCTTCGTTGTAGAAAGGATTCTCACCCGCGGTGACTTCTCCCCAACCGCTGACACCGTCGGAGATCGCTTCCACCAGCACCATGTCGCGCGCATAGGTGCGACCGAAGCTGGTTTCGAAGAAGTGCACGAGCGGCATCTGGATCTGCCGCAGAATGATCTTATCTACTTTGAGTCCCATTGGCCTAACAAATACGTGCCGTCCGTTTCGGATCGTTCGAACCCGATGACGGCAAGTCCCTTTCCTGTGAGTTCCACAAACGATTCGCTGACTGCCTGCTGTATCTCGCGCGCCTGCTTCGGATCCTGATGCCGCAACTCGCCGATGTTCGCGGGGACGGCAATGCGCGCCTCGGTCGCCGCCCGTTCGAATGCCTCGCCGACAATGATCGCGCGGGCGCGAGGTGAATCCACATACCATTCGGCAACACAGCGGTCTGTGGGAAGGCTGCCATGCAAATGGCTGCTCGTGCTTCCGTAGAAGTTGAGTGCAAAGCGTCGAATGACCGCACCGAGCCGTTCGATGTTGAAGAACGCGTTCTTGATCTCCAGCGGATCGAATGTCCATTCCACCAGATCGATGTGGCGCGCCAGTGCGTCTTCTCTTTGCGCGAGTTTCATGAGCTTGCCCAGACCCGCATTGCGATATTCGGGCAATACGCCGAGCATATGCGAATGAATGTATCCGCGCCCGTCGCTCTCTCTGATTCCAGGCACACCGTAGAGAAAAGAAACCATCCGGCCTTGATCGAAGGCGCCAAAAGAGTGGCCCCCGATCTTCTGTGCAACGACGAACGAGCGTACGGGGATGAGGTCGCGCTCGGCGAATCCCCAAATATTCTCCTGCAGGGCGACAGCTTCGCGATACTCGTCCAATTCCAGCAGCCGCTTGATTTCGATGCTCATTTCCCTGCCCTTTTCGCTTGCTGCCAAAAGGCCTCCATCTCGTCGATGTTCGATTCGTTCCACGGCTTGCCCGCAATATTGAGTTGCTCTTCGACGAATCCGAAACGCCTGCGAAATTTGGCGTTCGCCTTGCGCAACGCCTGTTCCGGATCGACTTTCATGAACCGCGCGAGATTGACGATTACAAAGAGCATGTCGCCAAGCTCGTCTTCGCGCTCGGCATCGGTGGAAGTCTGTTTCAATTCCGCGACTTCTTCATCGAGCTTGTCGTAAACCTGCGAAACATCGCTCCAATCGAAGCCGACTCCCGCGGCTTTCGAAGCAATCTGTGCGGCTTCCGCCAAAGCGGGTTGGGCACGAGAAACACCATCGAGCAACAGCTTGCGTTTCTCTGAAGACTTCTCAGAAGCCTTGATCTCATCCCAGCGCTGTTTCACGTCGTCTGCGGTGTTGGCAATCGCGTCACCGAAGATGTGTGGATGCCGGCGAATCAGCTTTTCATTGATTGCGCGCAACGAGTCGACGATATCGAAATGGCCCTGTTCGGCGGCCATTTCCGCATAAAACACGGCCTGCAATACAAAATCGCCAAGCTCTTCTTCGAGCCCCGTCCAATCGCGCGCATCGATCGCGTCCAGCACTTCGTAGGTCTCTTCGAGTGTGTACTTTTTGATGGAATCGAAATCCTGCTCACGATCCCATGGGCACCCGTCCGGCGCACGCAACTTCGCCATGATCTCGACGAGACGGGAGAACTCAGAACCTGCCCGTGCGGCGAGGCCTGCCGGACTTTCGGAATCAGACATGAATGGGTAA
>CAZCPL010000094.1:14325-20825 GCA_964500255.1 uncultured Solibacteraceae bacterium
ACAAGTAGCGTAACATTGTCGGATTCTTGCGCGGCAAGCGGATTTCCACAGTTCGACGCTGCTAGCATATGTAGTTTGGAAGAACGCGAGAATCTACAGCAATCGTTCCACCTCGAAGAAGTGGCACAGCCCGACGAACCTGCTTTCGAAGAAGACGAACCGACCGAAGACTGGCGCATCAACAACGCGCGCTGCATTCTGGGATGCACGCTGCTTCGCCGCCACTTCCGCGCCTCGCAGGGCCAACCCGTGGAACACTGCATCGGATGCTGGGCCAAGTTCTCTGAAAAGGGCGGCTCGGACATGCTCGACGAGGGCTACTGTACGTATTCCGAGTACGACTGGGTCTGCGGCAATTGCTACGAAGAGCTGCGCAAACAAATGCACTGGAAGCTCGCACCGACGCGAGTCGCGGAACTCCTGATAACCGGAGGAGCGCGCATCCATCACGCGCATCGGGATGAGTGGATTCCAGACGTGCGAGCGATGTTCCTGGAAAACGCGCAATCGCTTGGCATCGATCTAGGCTTTCAAGATTTCGATCGTGAACTCGCAGAGTTGCCCGGCGAATACAATCGAGTGCTCGGCAAAGGCTGCCTGCTGGTCGCCACGATGGACGAGCGACCCGCGGGAGTGGTCGCGTGCCGCCCTTGGCATCACCATTCAAACGAAGATCCGATCTGTGAGATGAAGCGCCTGTACGTGCGTCCAGACTATCGCGGCACAGGGATCGGCGAAGCACTTGCACGATGCGTGATCGACGAAGCGCGGCGTCTCGGCTATGCACGCATGCGCCTCGATTCGCTGCCGACCATGGAAAAAGCGATCCGCTTGTATGAGTCGCTCGGCTTCCAGCGCATCGAACCGTATCGCGCAAATCCCATCGAGGATTCTGTCTTTCTGGAGTTGAGATTCTAATGGATCAAGATCGTCTCAAGGCACTCTTGGAGGATGTCAGCAAGGGTGCGATGTCTGTTGATTCGGCGCTGGACCGCATGCGCCACCTGCCGTTTGAAGACTTGGGATTCGCCAAGGTCGACCATCATCGTGCCATTCGTCATGGTGTTCCCGAAGTGATCTTCGGCAAAGGCAAAACGGCCGAGCAGATCATCGGCATCGGCAAGGCGCTGCTCGAACGCGCGCAGAACCTGCTCGTCACCCGCGTTGCGCCTGAGCAGGTGGAAACCATCCGCGCGGCGATTCCAGAGATTGAACACTTTCCTGCCTCGGGCGCGATGCGCGTCTGGGGCGATCGCACCGTTCGTGGCAAAGGCAAGATGGCCGTTGTGTGTGCGGGAACAACCGACATCCCTGTTGCGGAAGAAGCCCAGGTTACGGCCGAACTCATGGGCAACGACGTGGACGTGATTCACGACATCGGTGTCGCCGGGATTCATCGACTCATGAGCAATCGCGTGCGCCTCACCGAGGCTCGTGTGATCGTGGTTTGTGCAGGAATGGAAGGGGCACTGCCGACCGCAGTTGGTGGACTCGTTTCTTGCCCTGTGATCGCGGTGCCAACCAGCGTGGGATATGGGGCGTCATTCAACGGCTTGGCCGCCTTGCTTGGCATGCTGAACAGTTGCTCGTCCAACGTGTCGGTCGTGAATATCGACAACGGCTTTGGCGCAGGATACGTCGCGAGCCTAATCAACAGGCTCTAACCGAGTGAGCGATACGATTCCCTTCTTCGACTACGAAGCAGTGCACGAGCGGACCCCCGTCTGGATCGCGCTTTCGGATCTCTATCTCGATACGGATTCACGCCTCAGCTTCGCGTATATCGCGCGAACGCTGGCGGCGTCGAAATACAAACTGGAAGAGTTGCACGCGATCTTGCTGGAAGAGGTGGCGCCGGTTGTTGAATTCAATCTACTGCAAGTCGCGGGTGACTGGGCGGGCTTCGATGAGAAGTGGCTGCTGCGCGAGATTCTCGATCGACAGGGGCGGCGGCGCAGCAGCAGACTGAGCGTTGACATGTCGGGCGATTGGCGCTGCGTCAAAGAGCTAACGAAGATCCTGAGAGGACTTCCTGCCGGTGAAGCGGTGCCGCGCTCAAAAGCGTGGAATGCGCTGATCATGCTGTTTTTGGATAAGAGATACTCGCCGAGTGCGATCAAAGCGCCTGCCGAATTCACCCTCGCTCAACTCGAAAGCTTCTTTCGAGGAGATCTCTGGCCGTTGCTGATCGAGGGCGCAAAACGGTTGGCGAAGCAAGCACCGAAGAACAATCCGACAGAAGTTGAAATTGAAGCCAACTGGCGTGTGTTTGGCGCCGAACTACCAGTCGAGAACCGTCCGGACATTCTTGGCGAGACGTTTTGACACCACGAGTTCCATTCCATTCGACAACGTCACGAGCCAGCGCTGGCTCGTAATCACAACCATTTTTTTGATGTGATTTAGATTGACAATGGTGCTGCGATGAACGCGCTGAAACTGATCTTGCGGAACCTTATCCTGAATCGAGCGCAGCGTTTGCGTGGCGTAGAACTTGTTCTTCGCGGTGATGATCCAAACGATTTCCCCATCGGCCTGAAACGCCAAAACATCGCTCAAATCAAGCAAAAAATACTCTTGTCCGATGCGTCCCACAATCTTGCGGCCCTTGGAGTTCGGTGCCCCGGCATTGATCGTCTGCGCTACGGATTCTGCAATACGCCCGGGCTTGCCCTTCATCGCCAACGCGCGATCCACGGCGCGATTCAGGCGGTCCTCGGAGACTGGCTTCAGTAAGTAGTCCACCGCGCCCGCGTTCAGCGCTTCCACCGCATACCGATCGAAGGCAGTCACAACGACGACAATGGGCAGCGGGCCAGATTCAAGAGCGCGCATGACCTCGAAGCCAGTCATCGAGGGCATCTGCAGATCGAGAAACACTAAGTCGGGCCGGAGCGCCAGGATCATTTCCAGCGCGGTCTTGCCGTTGTCCGCCTCGCCAATCAGTTCGATCGCCGAAAGGACTTCCAATTCTTCACGCAACACTTTACGCGCAATAGGTTCGTCGTCGACGATCAACGTGCGCAGAGTGTCCGGAATCATTTCACCATCAGTAACGCGGTTCAACTCCATCACGGTAGCAAGCTGCCACGAGTGGCCGGGATTCGACTGCCAGCGGCGTGCATGTTGCCGCGAGCGGATAGACCTTGCTATGGGCATGTCCACCGTGATAGGGTCGTGTAATCTGAAATGTTAGGTAAACTTTTCCATGATTAGCTACCAAGGCGTATACCCGATTCTCAACACGACCTTTCACCCGGACGGGTCGATCGATCTCGACAGTCAACTGAACCTGGTGGACTATCTGCTAGAATCGGGCGCCCACGGACTCGGACTTTTCGGCAACGCCAGCGAAGGGTACACGCTCGATGGCGACGAACGACGGGACCTGCTGATTGCCATCGCGAAACGCGTGGGTGGCAGGGTTCCGCTGGTTGTCTCGACCGGAGCAACCGGAACCGAGATCGCGGTCCGCGCCAGCAAGCTTGCGCAGGATCTCGGCGCAAACATGCTGATGGTGCTGCCTCCGTACTTTCTCAAACCCGGTGCAGACGGAATCTTGCAATACTTCGAAGCGATTTCAAAAGCAGTCCACATCCCGATCATGGTGCAGGATGCGCCACTGATGTCGCAAGTGCCGATGCCCGCGCCACTTCTCTCGCGAATGGCCAAGGAAATCGAACAGGTTCAACTGATCAAAGTAGAAGCGCCTCCGACCGCGCCGAAGTTCACGCAGATCCTCGACAGCAGAGCTCCAGTCACTTTATTCGGGGGCCTCAATGGCAACTTTCAGATCGAAGAACACGCCCGTGGTTCGCGCGGCGTCATGCCGGGTTCCGACCTGATCCCGCAGTTCGTTGAATTGTGGAATCATCAGGAGGCTGGGCGCACAGAAGAAGCTTGGGCGCTGTTCACACACATGCTTCCGCTGATCCGTTTCGAACTGCAACCCGGCTTGGGAGTTTCCGCGATGAAACACAACTTGCAGGCGCGCGGCGTCATTGCGCACACGACAGTGCGGCGGCCAACTTCGGAAATCGACGCACTCGCCGTCAAGGAACTGGCCATCCTCAGAGAGCGCCTGTGAACAACATCCGTTGGTACATCGCGGCGCTGCTCTTCTTCGCCTCCGTGATCAATTACATTGATCGGCAGGTGTTGAGCGTCGTGGGTCCAACGATCATCAAAGAGTTCCACCTCACACCCAGCGAGTTCGCAAACCTGGGGCTCGCTTTTCAAATTCCCTATACGTTGATGTACGTCGGCTCGGGCTTTCTGGTCGATCGCTGGGGAGCGCGCAAGGCTCTCGCGATTTTCATGGTCTGGTGGTCGACGGCGAGTATGTTGCATGGATTCTCGCGATCCGTGCTTTCGCTGGGGTTCTTCAGATTTCTTTTGGGAGTCGGCGAACCGGGCAACTTCATGGCGGGCTTCCGCGCGATTTCAGAATGGTACTCGCCGAAGGAAAAAGGCTTCGTCAACGGACTCCTGAATGGCGGTTCCGCCGTGGGTGCGATTATCGCGCCACCGCTCGTCGCATGGTTGACGATCCACTACGGATGGCGAAACGCCTTTTTGGTGACAGGAGCCTTCGGATTCGTGTGGCTCGCCGCGTGGCTCTGGATCTATCCGGCGCAGCAAAAGTGGAAAAACGAACTCCCCAATGGTGAGCCCCTGCGTGAAGTGTTGAAACGCCGCCAAACGTGGGCATTGCTACTTCCGCGCTTCATCTCAGACCCCGTCTGGTGGTTCTATCTCATGTGGCTGCCCACCTATCTCGCCTCTCAGCGCGGCTTTTCGATCGCGGAAATCGGCAAGCTTGCCTGGATGCCCTACCTCGCCGCGGACGCAGGCGCACTCGTAGGCGGCGCTTGGAGCGGTTGGTTGATCAAGCACGGCCGCGCACCGGTGCAAGCGCGCTCGATGGGGATGCTTCCTTTCGCGTTGCTCATGCCTCTCAGCCTGCTGGTGCCCCGCGTGGAAATCGTACCCGCCCTAGCCATCATTTGCGTGGTCGCATTCGCCCACATGGCCTGGAAGACAAACTTGCAGACCGTGACCAACGATATCTTTCCGCTGCGCATTGTGGGATCGGTATCGGGCGTCATCGCCTTCGGCAGCGGACTCGGCGGATCGATCTTCACATGGCTCACCGGCTGGCTCGTGCAAAATGTATCTTATGACGCGGTTTTCATCGTGATGGGATTTTTGCACCCCACAGCCTACGTTGTGTTCCGCCTCCTGCTTGCAAAAGAGATTCATGAACCAGCTCACCCCCATCAGTCGTGAACGCGCCAATGACGCGGTCTATACGGCCTTGCGCCAAGCGGTGTTGACCAGCGTCCTCAAGCCTGGCCAGAAGCTCAACGTCTCGGAACTCGCGACACAGTTGGGAGTCAGCCTGACTCCCGTCCGCAATGCCATTCAGTTGCTCGCGGCCGAGGGGCTCATCGAAGTCCACCCGCGTAGTGGAACCTTTGTCGCCACCGTGAATGCCAACGATGTCCGAGAGACCTTCGAGATCCGCCGCGCGCTGGAATGTCTTGCGGTGGAACTGGCAACGACTCACATCACGGGCAAAGAACTCGACCAGCTTCGCGCTTTGCTGGTGGCGATGAAGAAGCCGGTTCGCACCGAAGACGAGTTACTACAGCATCAACAGGACAACGCCCGCTTTCACTTGACGATTCTCGAATCCGCACGCAACGGCCGATTGCTCGATGCATACCAGCGCTTGAACGCACACATTCAGATCGCCAGAGTACACGCCGCGGAACCGGATTGGAAGAGCCGCCTCAAAGACGAGCGCAACGAGCACGAGGACATCGTGGACGCGATCTCATCCGGCGACGGACCTCGTGGCGCGCTGGCGATGCGCGCGCACTTGGATCGCGCCTGCGCTTCGCTAGTTCAATCCATCGAGAGGAAGAAAGTTGAAAAGACCGCAACAGCAGCAGCGAATCGCGCGGATTGAGGCGCTGCCCGTTTCCATCGAACGGGATCTCGCTAAGGCAACCGGCACAGCGGGATCTCCGTCACAACTGCTCGCGGGCGCAGGCAAGTACAAGTGGTCGAGCACCGTCGCTGCCGTGTATTCCGAACGGATCGAAACCACGCTGGTGCGAATTACCACCGACGAGGGACTGATCGGCTGGGGCGAAGCACAAGCACCCGTTGCACCTCGCGTCAGCGCCGCAATTATCGATGACATTCTGGCGAGCGTTTTGGTGGGCGAAATCGTCGAAGGGTCCCGCCAGAGCGTTGAACATTTGTGGGATTTGATGTTTCGGACGATGCGAGTCCGCGGACAGAATAGCGGTTTCATGATGGATGCGATTTCCGGCGTCGATATCGCGCTGTGGGATCTCGCTGGACAGATTTGTGGACTTTCCGTTGCGAAACTGATCGCGGGGAGCAAGGCGCGCACCAGCGTCCCTGCGTATCTCAGCGGCCTGAGCGGTGCGACTCTTCAGGCCAAGCGCGCCTTCGCGCGTGAGCAT
>CAZCPL010000095.1:0-20637 GCA_964500255.1 uncultured Solibacteraceae bacterium
ATGTTATGTAGGGCGGACGCGCACATCACTGGATACAACCTGCGATTCCCCACGGCGAGCTTGAGACCATCGTTGAGGTGATCGACAGGAAGCGTCCCTTTTTCGAAAAACTCCTCCATCAACTCATCGTTGCCCTCGGCGATCATTTCCACCAGCGCGGCATGCCAATTGTCGGCGGAACTCACCATGTTGTCGGGAATGGCAACTTCTTTGCCTTTGCCGTCGCCGTCCGGTTCATAGACAAACGCCTTCATTTCGATGAGGTCGATCACGCCTCGAAAGTCGCGTTCCGTGCCGATCGGGATTTGGATTGGCACGGCCGCGCGTCCGAAGACATTCTGAATGCTCTCGAGCGCTCGAGAAAAGCTGGACCGTTCGCGATCGAGCTTGTTGATCACAATTGCGCGGGGCTGTTGGAATTCTTCGGCGAACGACCAGACCTTTTCGGCTTGCACTTCCACTCCGGCGATGCCATCCACGACAACCAGGGACGCATCGGCAGCGGCCATCGCCGCCTTTGAGTCGTAAATGAACAAGTTGAATCCAGGAGTATCGATCCAGTTGATCTTGCGTTGCTTCCATTCCACGTAAGCGAGTGCACTTGAGATGGAGATCTTGCGAGCGACTTCTTCTTCGTCAAAATCCGTAAGCGTGTTGCCCTCGTCGACTCGCGTCAGGCGGTTGAAGCCGCCAGAGGTGTACAGCAGGCTCGCCACAAGACTCGTCTTGCCGGCGTGCCCGTGGCCAACGAGGGCCACGTTTCGGATTTCACTGCCTTCATAGACTTTCATGGCCTGAACCCCTCCTTAGGGTTCCTTAATACTTCAGTTGGCCGGATCTTATCACAACCATTTCCTGGAGTCTTCCGTCCCCGAACCGGTTCCCTCGATTGGATCTGGACGCGCGAAGGGTGATAATGAGGAGAAGTGGCAAAGATCAAAGATCTCGAAGTGAAATTCGCCAGAACAGAGGAGCAGGTCCGCCTCTTTCAGAAGATCAGCCGCCTGATGGCGCGCGACCTCAGCCTGCAGGACGTGCTGCGACACATCATCGGGCTGATCACCGATTTCATGCATTGCGATTCCTGCCTGATCTATCTGATGGACGGACAGGATCTGGTGCTTTGCGCGGCGAACAACGCTGCGCCGAACACAATCGGCCGGGTACGGCTGAAGATCGGCGAAGGCTTAACCGGATGGGTCGCCAAAGAGCGACGATTCGTGGCTATCTCGCGTGAGGCTTTTCTCGATCCACGCTTCAAACGCTTTTCAGACTTGCCGGAAGACACGTACGAAGCTTTTCTGTCGGCGCCTGTGATTGCGCGCAACAAAGTGGTCGGGGTGCTCAACGTGCAGCATCGCGCACCGCATTCATTTAGCGGGCTGGAAATGGAATTGTTGACCACGGTCGGCGAGCAGATCGGTTGCTTGCTGCTGTTGTCGCGGATGTCCGCTTCCGCCATTCTCGAAGCCAACCACGCGGAACTCGCGCTTGCGCCAGCCCTCGCCGCGCTCGCACCAAGAACGTGATCATACGGAACCTCGCGATCCTCGTCGGTCTGTCTACCGCCTTCCTTCACGCCGAACGTTGGAAGGTGCAGTTCTTTCACGACGAAGACAAATCCGCCATCGTCATCAACGATCTTGCCTTCCCCAGTGAGAGGACCGGAATCGCTTGCGGTGTCCTGACGATGGAGCGCAGCGCCAAGGGCATCGTGTTGCTCACACGCGATAGCGGCGTAACCTGGCAGCGCATTGAGGTACAAGAAATTCCCATTTCGCTCTACTTCTTAAACGAGAGCACGGGTTTCATGGTGACCAACAAAGGACTGTGGAAAACCGAAGAGCGTGGACTTGTCTGGAAGAAGCTGAAATCTTGGGATTTTGTCCAACGGGTGCATTTTCTCGACAACCTGCGTGGGTTTGCTTTGGGTCCCAATCGTACCTTCCTGGCAACCGAAGACGGCGGTAAGAAGTGGGTTTCCATTGAGGATGCCAAAAAGCTCTCGGCGACGACGAACTTCTATTGGGCCTCGTTTCAGGGGGAAAAGCGCGGGATTGTGATGGGTTCGTCCGCGGTGCCGCGCAAGCGTACCGCGAACCTTCCTGAGTATCTCGATCCAGAGGCGGCGTCGAAAGAACGAGAGTGGCCGCATCTCTCGGCCACCTTGGAAACACGGGACGGCGGCAAGACCTGGATGCCCCAAACCGCGCCGATCTTCGGACGCATGAAGCGCCTGCGGTTTGTCCCCGAAGGCATCTACGGCATCTCGATTCTGCAGTATGAGTATGCCTTTACGGTTCCTTCGGAAGCCTACCTCTTCAACTGGAAGACCGGTAAGAGCGAGTCTATCTACCGAGCCCCGGAACGGCATATCGAAGACGCTGGCTTTCTGTCTCCCAGTGCTGGGTTGCTCGCTGTGATTGAGCGCCCTGGCAAGATGATGCAGTCACCGTTGGCTGGAAAACTCAAAATCTTGAAGGCGACAAACCTGCGATCCTGGATCGAGATGCCAGTCGATTACCGGGCCATCGGAAACCGCGCCGTGCTCGCCGTCGTGAATGAGCGCAATGCCTGGGTCGCACTCGATACGGGCATGATCCTCAAACTCGAACCGTAACGCGCTATACTCTCACGCGGGAGGTTGTTTGAGAATTCACATGCATTGGCGTTTCCTCGCAGCCGCATTGGCTGTCTCCACATTTGCCTGGACGCAACAGAGCCGCACCGCCGAAATCGAGTCCGCGTACGCGAAATTGAAAGAGGCCGAAGGGAAAAAGGATCCGGACGGGGTCCTCGAATGGGGCGAGAAGACATCGCAGGCGGCTCGTATTGTGGTGGCTTCACCGAAGCCGGAGAAGGCCGATGAGGTCGAACTTTGGACCAATGCGGTGGACTATGCCAAGCAGGTCGAT
This sequence comes from uncultured Solibacteraceae bacterium, assembly GCA_964500255.1. Taxonomy (GTDB): domain Bacteria; phylum Acidobacteriota; class Terriglobia; order Bryobacterales; family Bryobacteraceae; genus F-183. The sequence continues at coordinate 2,916 of CAZCPL010000095.1, forward strand.
ACCTATACCGAGTACTCGCAGTTCGCATCGGCCGTCGGGGGAATTCCAGGTGCGAAGATCATCGCGCTGACGGAATCGATCGAGAAGCGCAGCCCCAAGAGCGACTACCTTACCAAACTCTATCCGACCTACATCGGAGCTTTGATTCAGTCTGGCCAAACGGCAAAGAAGATGTCGGTGGCCGAGAATAGGATCGCCGTCGATCCTGGCAACGAGGATTTGCTGATGGTGCTCGCCGATGGCTACATGAGTCAAAAGAATGTCGCGAAATCGAGTCTTTACGCAAAACAGCTTGTGGAAGCCCTCAAAACAAAGTCCAAACCAGAGGGTGTCAGCGATGCCGATTGGGAAAAAAAGAAAGCGTCGGCGCAGGGCCTCGGCTATTGGATCACCGGGGTCAATCATGCCGAGGCGAAGCGTTATAAGGACGCCGATGAGGCGCTTCGCGCGGCGCTGCCGCTGATTCAGGGACAGACCAACTTGCAAGCCCCCGCGTTGTTCTATCTCGGGTTGTCCAACTACAATCTCGGCAAGCCCACCAAAGACAAGAAGCGTATCGCGGAAGCCATCAAGTTCAGCGACGAGTGCGCGAAACTGGCAAGTCCGTTTAAAGATCCGGCACTGAAGAACTCCCGCGGCATGCGCGTGGAGTTTGGCATGAAATAGACACTATTCGGTGTTCGGAGCCAAGACCAATGAACCCTCAGGTGAGGCTACCGTTCGAGACTTCTGAGGACTCTGCTTCCACGACTGGTGCATGCCCGTATCGAAAGCTGAACCCGTCTTTTTGCTCTTCAATTCTTCTTTGTCCCGATACATGTTCCGATCGGCACAAGCCAGCAGTTCATCGGCGGAATTGGCATCGCGGGGAAACATCGCGAGGCCGAAACTGCCAGAAATCATCCCTTCGCGGCAGGCGTCGCGGCTCGCATTGCGAATGACGTCGCGCAACTGTTTGGTTTTAGCCTGCGCGGTCTTTTCCTGCACGCCGGAAAGGATCATCACAAACTCGTCTCCGCCCATCCGGGCAACGAAGTCGTATTCCCGGCAGCTATCGCGAAGTGCCGCGCCTACCGCTTGTAACAACTGATTGCCCACAAGATGACCAAGTGTGTCGTTCACCAGCTTGAATCCATTGAGATCGCATACGACAACCGCCAATGGAGTGCTCATGCACCGACTGAGACCCAGTTCGTGTTCGAGGTGCAGGTAGAGTGAATGCGCGTTGGGCAGGCCGGTGAGGTGATCGGTACCCGCTTTGTCCTCGGCCATTTTGAACTTCAAACCATTGGCCACGGCTTGGGACAGCTTCGGAGCAAGAGCTTGCAGTTTTCGCAGTTGGTCACTGGTAAACGCGTCGGGTTGCCTGTGATACAGCGTCAGGACCCCAAGCACGGAGTCGGAACCGGTCAGAGCAATCGAAAGTGCCGAACGAAAGCTCTCGAAAGAGCTTTTCACGTTCAGATCTTCCGATTCCATACTCGGATCGCCATTCACAATCGGACTGCAGGACACCGCGACGCGCCCCGACAACCCTTCACCGATGTTGAGTTCGAGACTCTCTGGCGTCATCGGAAAATCGCCCGCCAGATGCCGGGCGTGCAAACGGTCGCGCCGTTTAAGGAAAACGGCCATCGCATGGTGCGGAACGAGGCGCTTCAGCCCCGGACCCAACGCGGCGAACGTGTCTGCGAGGCTCAAGGAATTCCCCAGTTCCTGCGTCAGTTCGAAAAGAGAATTGACCTCCGCGCTTGCCGACCCGATCGTCTTCACAACCCGGTCAAAAGCCAACTTCGGCTGGCTGCCTGGTTGCTCCGCTGCGCGCGCCGAACGTTCAGACGCCACGAGTGCTTCCCAAACCTTGTAATTTTTCTTTAGGAGAGCGATGAGCTTCGGATCGAACTGCCTTCCGGCCTCGGCGGCCACCTGATCGACCGCGGCCTCAATGGGAAGCGCCCGCCGGTACTGGCGGTCTGAGGACAAGGCATCCAGACAATCGACCACAGTGAGGATCCGAGCCCCAATCGGGATGTCTTCACCCTTCAGTCCATCGGGATATCCAGACCCATCCCAACGCTCATGATGATGGCGGACATAGGGCACGACCGGATAAGGAAAATTGACACGGCTCAGAATCTCCGCCCCAACCATGGGGTGCACCTTCATCTTTTCGAATTCCTCAGGCGTCAGACGTCCAGGCTTCGAGATGATGTGTTCGGGCACCCCCAGCTTACCGATATCGTGCAAAAGCGCCGCTGCTTTCAAGCCCTTGATCTCGTTCGGCGTCAGACGTAAGGCCGTGCCCATTTCCACGGCGTAAACCTGTACACGTTCCAGATGCCGACTCATTTCCTGATCGCGCGCGCCGATCGCCAAAGCCATGGTCTCAATTGTGCGGAGATGCAAACCTTCGACATCTTTCGAAAGCATACGGTGGGATTCGAGCCGCCCCATGTAGATCTTGTAGGTGTGCCAAAGTATGAAAGCAAAGGGCAAGTAAGCAACCGTTGACTGCCATCCGATTGACCTGACACAAACGGCATAGACGCCGGTGACTGCACCCGAGAGCAGGTAATAGGGAAGGGTCCAAAGCATCGCGGAATTCAACAGTTTCTGCGCCGTAACCCGCCCGGCAAGGCCGGAGACCAATGTGGCTGGAATAGACGTTGCAAAGAAACATGCGGTAGCGGCGATCGAGAACCGAACCGCTTGTTCCAGTTCGCGTTGTTCCCAAAAAGGCTGATAGTGGTAAACGAAATGCGCGGCGAGTGTACCCAAGCCGAAAGTCAGCATGTCTGTCATCGTCAGCAGAGCACGGTTGGTGGCCCTCGCTTGTATCGGGGAAACCAGCAGAATCGCAAACCCACCGATGAGAAGAGCATGAACGACCGAAAGTTCAATGAGAGAAACGAGGATGAACAGAAACCCCATGGAGGTACTGCCCGGAATGTCCATTCTCGTTACTCGCAGCGACGAAGAGACCAAGGCCAACAATACATAGCAGATGCAACTTTCAGGACTGACCGAAACCGCAGGCAAGAGCCACGAAAGGCTAGCCATACCCGCCAAGCCAGTGGCGAAAACGGCTGCGAGGAGCGGACTTTGAGGAACTCGTAGCAGCAGAGCTTCGGGCTGAAAACGCTTCGCCATCGATGGTCTATCGGCAGGCTGTCGGGTTTTCTTCAGGAAATTGGCAATGTGGGCGCACGAAGACCTAAGGTCCGTCACTCATAGAGCCGATAGACGGATCAGGACCGACCACGCCGATGTACCGTGTACTCATTATCGGGGGAGACGATGACCTGCGCCACAAGACGCAGTCGTTCCTGTCCGAAGTCGGCCACATATCGGACATTTCGGCGCTGACACGCATGCCGGGTGACATCGAGGTCGCGCGTGTGCTGCAAATCAATCAGCCTCATGTGGTGATCGTTGTCATGACGAATATGATGTCGCTGGTGGAGTTCATGCAGCGCATCGAAACCCAGTCACCTTCCACCTCGGTCATCGCGATGAGCCAGTTTACCGACCAGCGGACGGTTCGCGAATTGATGCATGCAGGGATCAAAGGATTCATTCCGGTCCCGCTCGTGCGCAGTGTCTTTGTCGATGTCGTCCACAAAATTTTCGCTCACCTCCAGTCGGAACGCCAGTTCGACGCTTTGCCCAATCTATTCTCGTTCCTGCCAGGCCGGGGCGGATCGGGTACGTCATTACTTGCCTGCCACTTCGCCGAAGCGCTGTCGGAACAAACGGACGATGACGAAAAGGTGCTGTTGCTCGATCTCGATCTCGCTTCCGGATTGAGCAAGTTCCTGTTTGAACGAACGCACGCCTATACGCTCATCGAAATGATCGAAACCGGTGCTTCTTTAGACGACCTTTACTGGAACCAGTTCGTGGCCCATCATGGAGATCTCGACGTGATCTCAGGTGGCCGGTATAACCCACGGCATCCTGTGGGTCCTGTTCAGGTAAAGCAGGTGCTCGACTGCGCGAAGTCGAAATACGCGGCAATTTGCGCCGACTTGACCGGCAATTCCGAGTCGTACTCGCTCGAGATCATGAGGCGTTCCGCGAGGATCTTTCTCGTCACGACAACCGACGCCGCCTCTTTGCGACTGACTCAGGAGCGATTCCAATTTCTGGAAAGACTCGGCCTCAGCAAACGCGTGGGCCTGCTTGTCAACCGATTCGTCAACCACCCGCCCATGTCGGCCGCTAGGATCTCGACGGAAACCGGAGTGCCGGTGCTCGCGGAGTTCGATTTCGACGATCGCAAGATCCAGGAATCGATCCGCAATGGCGAGCGATTCGCGCCCGGCACGGCGTTGGCGCGCCAGATCCGCAAAATGTGCGACAAACTGTTTTGGGATTGCATCGGTCAGGTAGCAACCGGCTAACTTTCGGAAAGAATTTCCGGCCCCGCCGAAACAAAACTCCTTATTCATTGAAAACACAAGAGTTATCATTTGGCGCGAAAAGTGCTCTTCCGTAATGCGTAACCGCTAAAAGCGGCAAGATCGCAGAAGGAGAGTACAATGAACGCCCACATCGGAAAGATCCTCGCAGGAACCGCTTTGGCCGCCGCACTCGGGGGCGTCTGGTTCCAGTCCAAGCAGACGGATGCTGTCCGGCAAGAGTTAGTCGTCACCCAGCGCAACATGACCGAAATGCGCGGCGAACTCAGCGAATCTGTCGCCACGGCCAAGCAACAGGCCGACGAACAGATCGCCAAAGTCAACGAAAAGATGGCTGTGGAAGTCGCGGCCGCACAGAAGGCTTCGCAGAATCATGTGGTACGCGCCCAGGCGGTCGTCAAGCAGCAAACCGGCAAGGCGATCAAAGAACTCAACGAGAAAAACGAACTGCTCGTCTCGCAGATCGACGCGCTGAAGCAGGAATCCGCGAACAAGGCTACGCAATTGGATGAATCCCTGTCGGGCATCAAAGGCGATGTCGGCAACGTTCGTAGCGAAGTGGCCGCAACCAAGGACGAACTCGACAAGACGATCGTCGACCTCAAGCGGATGACTGGCGATATGGGTGTGATGAGCGGACTGATCGCCACCAACTCCACAGAACTGGACGCTTTGAGAAAGCTGGGCGACCGTGATTATTACGAGTTCACGCTGAACAAGTCCGCCGCCGGCCCGGTGCGTGTCGGAGGAATTCAGTTGGCGCTCAAGAAGTCCGATATGAAGCGCAGTCGGTTCACGATGGACGTGATCGCCGACGACCGCAAGATCGAGAAGAAGGACAAGAACCTGAACGAGCCGGTGCAGTTCTACACCTCCCACGGTCGGATGCCGCTAGAGGTGGTTGTGAATGGAATTGGCAAAGATCAGGTGAAGGGCTACCTGTCAGTGCCGAAAGTCCGGCTGATGGCCCGTAACTAACTCGCCAGAGTCACGAAGATTGGGCCGGAACCTCTAAGGGTTCCGGCCTTTTGCTTTCTATTCCGCCCATTTGAACAACCACCACCAGAAACACTCTTCGCCTTCGCCGTTCCGGTAGCGCGGATCGAATCCACACCGCACCGCCATTTCCACCATTTCGCGGCTGGTGAAACTGGCACCGAGCCAACTTTCGTCCGGGTTGTCCGCGACCGTCTTCGAACCCTGCACTTCGAACTTGAACAACGCTCCAGGCGCCAGCAAGCGCGCGACCTCAGTGAGATACTGCTCGATCACACGGCGGTCGCCAATGTGATGAAATACGGCGGTCGAGAATGCAAAATGATAAGGACCGGCGGGCAACACATCCAGGTTCGCACCATCGTTGACGTAGACTTTGGCGTTGGCCGTACCACTCAACGCAATGCGTGCCATTCCCACCATCTCGCTGCTGATATCGACGGAATGCACTTCACCGAAGATGTCCGCCAGCGCGCGAGTCACACGCCCGGCACCACATCCAATTTCCAGAGCGCGCATGGACTTCGGATCGCGGCCCTGGCAGACGTTGCCCATGTCAGAGAGGACTTCCGCCGCGACCGTCGCCCGACCGGAGGCATAGAAATCGCCTTCGTCCCATTCGAGACGTCCATCCGCAATAAAGTGATGTGCGTTCTCCTTTGCGCGACGGTTCCAGTCTTCGCGCATGCGTTCGAGAGCGTTTTCGAGTGCGGGCTTCATCGCCTTCGATGATAGCGTTCACGATACATTCGAAACCATGCGTGTTCAACCGCTGATCGCAGTGACCGATGTCGAAGCAAGCAGTCTCTGGTATCAGCACCTGCTTGAATGTAAGAGCAATCACGGTGGATCCGCCTCCGAGCAGTTGGTGCACGATGGGCAGCCTACCTTAAAATTGCACGGCTTCGATGTGCACCACCATCGTGGCGCAATCGGCAATCGCGACGACAGGCCCTATGGAAACCGCTATTGCTCCGGTTCGAGGTGGACGATTTCGACGCGATCCCGCGGAGATCCATTGAAATGCACCGCAACTGGCTGCATCGTAGTCGTTGCCAGCCGCTCTAGATCCGCCGACGGATCGTGGCATCCAGACAAAAATCCATTCGAGTGATCGTTTCGCAGAGCTTCCTGCGTCTGAAGTGGCATGAAGATCATGAGCATCACAGGCTGGATTTGCCTGGCCATCTACGCGACCATTGCTTTAGCCACGTATATTCCGAACCGGAACGCCACTGGCGATCGCGCTGTCGGAATGCTCATCCCGATGTTGCTGATGCCGGCTGTGTTGTTGTTTGCCGCGCTTCTGGGATTCGCTCAATACCGCGGATGGGTTCCGGCTGTGAGCATTCTCGCGCTTCTGCTGGCACTGCCTATTCTCTTCCCGGGCCCTGTGATCGGCACCAATATCGTCTCCTCGTTTCTGAACAGTCGCAGTCAACAACTCCGCGGACAGTTCCGCGACCCTGGTCTCAGCGAGATCGCCGCGGCGATCCAAGCAGGGGATCAACAACCGCTGAAGTCGCGTCTCGTCGCGCAAGCCAAGATCGACTGGACGGCCAGAGACCGCTCAGGATTCACATTGTTCGGGATCGCCGTCAAAGAGGCAAAGCTATTGGGAGGAGACGATCGACCGTCGTGCCTCCGTGCGATCGTGGAGGCAGGAGTTCCCTTTCAGGGACGATGCCTTCGAGCCGCATGGCCGGATGTTGCCTAACCTGATCACCATAATCGACGAGCGGCCGTCACAGATCGAAACCCTGGAACTCCTTCTGCGAGCCGGCGCGAATCCGATATGAGAAAGACAACTATGGGGCACCGGCGTTGATCGGATTTTTTATGGAGGCCAAGAAAGCCAAGGCATTGCTGGAAGCCGGAGCCGAACTGCGAAGCCTTCGCGTGAACGATGCTGGGAAAATCAAGGCTGGGATCCGTTCATGATGGCAACCATGCGGGCGCGTTGGGATTTGGCATTGCTCTATCTCGAAGGCGGCTGCGATCCCAACAGGAAGGTATGAACGACAACGGCAAAAACAACAACCGGAACGCGTTTCTCCTCGCACTCACGGCGGCGAAAGCAAGAGTGCCGGAGAGGACGAAATAGGGTTTGCTTGGAGCCGGCAATCGGGATCACTGCCGCACATGAGTTCGCAGATTTTCACGCATCCAAGCGAGCCGGTCGCGAACCGCTTCGGGGTTCAGGCCGTGTCCCGATTCGTACCACAACAACTGTTTTGGCTCTTTGGCGGAATCGAACATTTGTTTTGCCCGAGGTTCAGGCACGTGGCGGTCCTGTTTGCCGAACTGTAAGAGCAGCGGAGAGGCGTGGGCGATGTGTTTGACCGGGTCGAGCGGCGCGAGGCGTTCGATGACGGTCTGGCGCTGTTCGCCAGTCTTTGGAGGGAAATACAGGAACCAGTCGCTGAACGATGCCGTAGCTGCCTGCAGCGCCCAGGCCTTCACCCGCTTGTCGCGCGATGCGAGAACGGCACCCTACATGGCACCGAAGTCGTGCCCGACATAAATGACGCGGCTGGGATCGACATCCTTGCGCGATAGAAGATAGTCCAACGCTTGGCTCAAATTGCTCACTTGGGCTTCGGAATTATCCAAATCCCGCGAGGCGTCGCGCTTGCGGAACCACTCGGGATTCGACCACATCGTGTCGATCAGAAGCGAAACGCACGGCGCAACGCGACTTCCTGGCAGCGCCGCGCGTGTCTGGTTCCACAAGCCAAGCCTTGGTACCAGAAGCGTAAGTGACCTCCTGGACACGAGCACCGGCAGCGGCTAGGCAACAGGTGGCAAAGGATATTGCAACGATTCGGTAAGCCATTCGCCATTGTTCCGTACAGCTTCGACGAGTTTGCCACAGAGAACGTCTCGTTTTTCGAACAAACGATAGCCGTCACGGTCTCGTAGGTATCCACGAGCTTCGGGGTGGCGTTCGAAGAGCTTCTCTTCGCCCAGCTTTTCGCGCAAGTCTTCGAACTTCGCGCGACGGTCGAGCAGAGCTTTGATCAGAAACGGCATCACGATCGAGTAATCCGCCTGCATGCTCTCGGTGGCGGTTTGATAGGTGTCTTTGTCCACCTTGCCCCACGTAACAGCCTCCGCCGGAGGGCAGGAGGAAAGCGATCCATCGGTGACCGGAGCGGTGGTGATCTGGACATCGAAATTATATCCACGGACATCGGGGATGCCCAGGATCTGGCCGAGCGCTGGTTCCGGCTGCAGGTTGAAGTTCTTTGGAACCCCGCCGCCCAAGATGAATGTCGCGAGAGCCTTGGCTTCGCTTTCGAAAAGTCCCCAGCGATGATAAGCGCAGGATTCGAAGACTTCGCCGTGGATATCCAGGTCGAACGAGTGTTCGGGCAGCAATCCAGCCAGCTTCATCGCCCAGAGCTTCATCGAATTCAGGAACACACTGCCATCGCCGGGAGCGCCGACGAAGACGGGGATCGCGTGCCGATGACAAGCGGAAAGCAGCCCCTGGGCGATGCCATTCTTCTTTTCCTGCGCGCCGTAGTGCTTGCCCAATAGGTTTCGGAACTCCGTTCCAGTCATTCTTCGTTGGAACTCGGGAGTTTGCAGCAGTGCGGTAATGAAGCGATCCTGATCGAGCAGGACATCTTCATCGAAGGCCATGTCGGTTACGCGGATGGTGCGCTCATCGCGCAGCGCGCCGTCGTCGCCGAAGATCGGCACCTCATGAATGGGATCGATCAGATGTTCGTTCAACGAACGGTGGCCGTCGTGATAACAGACGGCGTCGGTGGTGGAAAGGTACGCCACCCAGCCGGTTTCGAGCAGCGGGATGAGCCAGGTTTGATGCTGGCCCGACACGGTGACGGGGCCGGAGATTGCCAGTGTGAGAGGGCAGCCGAGCCCAATGGCGCGGTCGAGAATCGTGTAGATGCGGCGGAGATACGCACCGCCGAAAGCCGGCAGGCAGTGCCGGAAGAGGTCGTCGAGCGAGCCGCATTCGTCTACCCGCTTCACGCGGACGGCCGAGCGGTTCTTTTGCTGAGATTCGCATTTTTCCATGTGAGTTAGTTGAGAAGATCGGAAAGCTTCTGCTTGATCCAATCGATTTCCTGTCTGAGTGCGGTCACTTCGTTTTCGAGCAAAGCGATGCGGTCGGGGCGTCCATCGTTGATCGGCAACGGCGCGATGACGGCATCGGGCGATGGTTCGCCGCAGAGCAGATGTGTCCAGCGCTGTTCCTTCATGCCGTGTTGTGGAGGCATGCGCATGGTCATGGCACCTGATTCCAGATCTGCGAGATGCAACAGCGCGCGTTCCACCTCGTCGAGATCGTTGAACTCGCGCATGCGCTCGGTTCGGGTGCGGAGTTCGCCCAGGGTTTGGGGTCCCCTGAGAAGCAACACACACAGCAACGGAAGTTCGCGGCGGCCCAGATTCAGGCGCTCTGAGAACCGGTGCGAGTATTTGGTGGCGCGGGATCCGGAATGCACCAGCACCAGGCCTTTGGCCCGCAACGAATCGCAGCCTTGTTCGACGGTGGATTCGTCGAAGTTGACCACCGGTTCGCGGGACGACTTCTGGTTGCAGGCGTTCAGCAGCGCATTCAACGACAGCGGATAGTATTCAGGTGTTGTGAGGTCTTTCTCGATCAGGCATCCAAGGATGCGAGCCTCTATTGGGTTCAACTCGGGAATCATGCTCACTTACTACGATAGCGTTGCTCTATACTCGAAGAAATGCGGTCCTGCGCGAAAGCGATCCTCGTTATCCTCATCGCAGCCACTCTCACGCAGGGTGAGAACACCGGCAATCTGCCTCCGCGGGAAACACTGCACTATGGAATCGAGTGGCGGCTCATCAATGCGGGCATGGCGAAGCTGACGTTGCAGCAGAACCTCGCACCCCAAAGCCCGGGCGGCACGGCGCAACTGCAACTGGAATCCGCCGGGCTGGTCGCAAAGCTCTATAAGATCAGCGACAAATACCGCGCCAATTACGAAGGTGGATTCTGCGCCACCGACTCATGGCTTGACGCACAGGAAGGCAAACGCCACCGTGAGACCACCGTCAAGTTCGACCATGCCGCGAAGAAGGCCACCTATCTGGAAAAAGACCTGCTGAAGAACAGCATCGTGAAGCAAACCGAGGTGGCGATTCCGGAATGCGTGAAGGACATCCTCGGTTCACTTTACCTGCTGCGGAATTCGAAACTGCAGCCCGGCCAGTCTTCCACTGTGCGCATCAGCGACGGCAAGAAAGCGCCGGAGGTGAAGGTGGAGGCACAGGAATGGGAAGAGATCACCACCAAGGCGGGCAAGTTCAAAACGATCCGCTATGAGGTTTATCTCTTCAATGGCGTGCTCTTCGAACGCAGCGCGCGGGCCTATATTTGGATCTCGCAGGACGAAAAACGATTGCCGGTGCAGATCAAACTAAAGCTGAGTCTTGCGGTGGGAACCATCACGATCCAGCTCGAAAAAGAGGAACGGATTTGATGCAGCGGTTGGTGTTTCTTGCTTGTGCCGTTGTGCTGGCCCAGCAGTCGCCGTTGTTGCCGACGACCGAAGTGTTGAAGCTTTCTGACCGGTCGTGGCAGTTGGTGGAATCGATTTCGCTGGCGATCCCGGATATCGGGCGGACGTCACTACCGATTCAGGACGCTTTGCGGCAAACGCGGGCGAACTTGCGCTCGCGTCCGAATCACTCTGCGTATACCTATACTTTGCTGGCAAACCTGCGGGCGTATACGGCAATCGTCGATGCCGCGCAGAAGCCTTTCCCGATGCCTGCGGAGGCCGTCACGCAAATCGTGGAACTGCGCACCTCCGTCGAACGGCTTGAGGTGCATTTTCGCGCACTGCTCGACAGCGCGGAACTCAGGCTGCGTCCTGCCGATCGCGACAACCTGCGGCGTTATGAAGAAGCCAACGCGCGGCTGGCTTTGCCTGTTGTCGCCAGTCCGCGGGTCGTATTTTTCGGAGACTCGATCACCGATGGATGGCGGCTCAACGAATACTTCGCTGGCAAGGATTATGTGAATCGAGGCATCGGCGGACAGGTGACCGGCGAGATGCTGGGCCGATTCAAGGCGGATGTCCTGGATCTCAGGCCGCAAGCGGTTTTGATTCTCGCGGGAACGAACGACCTCGCCCGCGGCACGGCGATTGCCGCAATCGAAAACAACTACACGATGATTGCGGAACTCGCCAAAGCGCGTGGCGTTAAGGTTATCTTTGCATCGGTGTTGCCGGTCTCGGACTACCACAAGGCAACGAATCCTGACAACGAGCGCAGCAAGCTGCGTCCAGCGGCCAGTATCAACGCTCTCAATGTTTGGCTGAAGCGGTATTGCGCATCGGCCGGATACACGTATCTGGATTACTTCACCGCGCTGGCCGATGGCGCGGGGATGCTCACAGCGGAGCTTGCGGAAGATGGATTGCATCCCAACGCGGCCGGGTATCGCGTGATGGCACCGCTCGCGCAGGTGGCAATCGACGGCCTCGGATTGGGCAGGATGCAACCAGACAAGAAGAAACGGCGTCTATTCTCTAAGTAATGGCTTTTCTACGGATCCTTTTGCTCACTTTGGCGGTGGCTTTCGCTCAGCAGACCATCAATATGTCGGTGGATCAGGTGGCGATGTTCATCCGCTCATCCGCACAACTCAAGCACGACGACCGCAAGGTGGCGGAGTTCCTCAAAAAAGTCAAGCTCACCGAAAAGCTTTCCGATCGGGCTATTGAGGAGATGATGGGCTTTGGTGCGGGTGCGCGCACCATCAATGCTTTGCGCACGATGCAGGCTTCGAATGCGGCTTTGCCCGAGCCTCCGAAAGTGGAAGCCAAGGTGGCCCCGCCGACCATGCCTCCGCCATCGGCCCAGGAGCAAGCGAAGATTCTCGATCAAGTCACCGAATACGCACGCAACTACGTGAAGCAGCTTCCGGATTTTCTTTGTACACAAGTTACGCGCCGTTACGGCGACCCCTCTGGGCTGGAATTCTGGCAGCTATTCGATACGATCACCGAGAAGCTGAGCTACGTAGAAAAGCGCGAGAACTATCAGGTAGTTCTGGTGAACAACACGCCCCAGGTCGGTGTCTCGCACGAACAGTTGGGCGGAACCACATCGAGCGGCGAATTTGGAACGCTCATTCGCGATCTGTTCGATCCAGTCGCGCGCGCCGAATTTGGCTGGGAACGTTGGGCCAAGTTGAGAGGACGCTTGCAGCACGTCTATCGCTATCGCGTTCTGCAGCCCAACTCGAAGTATTCGATCACCTGGTCAAGTGGGCCGAATTCGACGCCCCAAACCATTGTTGCCGGATATAGCGGCTATGTGTACGCGGATGCGGATACGGGGCTCATCATGCGGATGACGCTGAAGGCCGACGACATCCCGGTGGACTATCCGATCCAAAAAGTGGATCAGGTACTCGACTACGATTTCACTAAGATCGGCGAGAACGAGTTTCTGCTTCCGTTGAAGTCGGTGGTGAAGTCGCGTGCAGGTAAGATGCTCACAAAGAACGAGCTTGAGTTCCGCAGCTATCGCAAGTTCGGAACCGAATCGGTGATCACGTTCACTCCAGATGCGTTGCCCGATTCCGTGACTTCCGAGAAACCGCCGCAGTAGCGCGCAGCGGCTGACCCGCAGTCGCCAGCAATTTCGGCAGCTTCCGTTGCCCACGTTTTCCTTGCAAGTTCGATACGCTGTTTGCATGAAGTCTGAACAGCTTTCCCGCCGCTCCCTGTTGAAGACGAGCGCGGCGGCGACCATCATGAGCGCCTCGACCGCGTTCGGCTATCAAGCCAATTCGGCCCTCACCATCGGGCTCATCGGCTGCGGAGGCCGTGGCATGTACGTCAGCGGCATCTTCGCAAAGAATGAGTTCGCACGCGTTTCCGCATACTGCGATATCTATCAGGACAAGCTCGACGGCGCGGCTAAGAAATACTCGGGCGCAAAGGCGTTCACGAAGTTTCAAGATCTCCTTGCGAGCGATGTGGATGCGGTGCTGATCGCGACTCCCGCGTTTCTGCATCCCGAGCATTTCGAAGCCGCCGTCAAATCGCGGAAACACATCTTTCTCGAAAAGCCTGCCGGTGTGGACGCCCAGGGTTGCCGCCGGGTTCTCGCGGCAGCGAAGAAGGCCGACCCCACCAAGCGCATCTCGATGGACTTTCAGCAGCGCTACGGCAAAGACTATCGCCACGCCTATGAAGTGGTGAAGTCAGGCGAACTCGGGGCGATCAAACAGATTCGCGCGGCTTGGATGGGCGGTGGACCCGCCATCAAGACCGGTCACGCGGAAAGCGAAGAGAAGATCCGCAACTGGTTCTTCTACCGCGAACTTTCCGGCGACATCCTGATCGAGCAGGATTGCCACAACATCGACGTCGTGAACTGGTTTATGGGCAAGCATCCGGTGAAGGTGAGCGGCTATGGATCGCAGGTGCAGCGCCACAAGGGAAACATCTACGACAATCTTTCGTTGAGCTTCCAGTTCGACGATGGCGTCATTTGTAGCTATGCGGCGAACCAGTTCGGCAACCCCGGCTGGCAGGATATTTCCGAATCGTTCATCTGCGAACAGGGCGTTGTGAACACGTCGCGCAAGGGCATCAAGATCTATCGCCCGGGCAAGGATGTCGAAGAGGCCGTGACCAAGCATGACATCACCGAAGACAACGTGAACCAGTTCATCGAAGGCGCACGAACGGGCAAGCTTGAGAACGCCGCCCTGTGGGGTGCCGAAAGCACGATGACAGCGGTGATGGCTTTGCAGGCCTGCACCAGCGGCAAAGAAGCGACCTGGGAAAAGGTCTACAACTCGTGAGTCTGGACTTGATTGCCGAAGCACGCAAACACCTATTCAGTGCGGTGATTGGCGATGTGCTCGACACGATGGGTTTCCGGGAGCAGTTCTTGCCGCGCGAGATCCGGCCGCTGCGTGACGACATGGTTGTTGTGGGACGGGCAATGCCCGTCCTGCACGCCGATATCGAGAAAGAGGGCGAGACACCGTTCGGCAAGATGCTGCTTGCTCTCGATGATTTGCAACCGGGAGAAGTCTATCTCGCGGCGGGAGCCTCACAGGACTACGCCTTGTGGGGCGAACTGATGTCCACTCGCGCGCGACATCTTGGCGCGGCCGGCGCGGTGCTGCATGGTATGTCCCGCGATACGCCCGGAATCCTGGCGATGAACTTCCCGACGTTTTCCACGGGTCGCTTCGCGCAAGACCAGCGCGGACGTGGAACCGTAGTGGACTTCCGCGTATCCGTCACCATCGGGCAAGTGGAAATCGAGCCAGGCGACATCGTGCTGGGAGATGTGGATGGAGTCATCGTCATTCCGCAGCAGGCGGAAGAAGAGGCGATTCGGCGGGCGCTGGAAAAGGCTTCCACCGAGGATCGCGTCCGCGTGGCGATTGAAAAAGGCATGGGTACGGTGGAAGCATTCGAGACCTTCGGCGTTCTCTAGTTTTCGCTCTGGCGCATGTGTTATCAAAACAATCATGCGCCTTTGCTTTCTTTGTTTGCTTCTACCTCTTTTCGCCGCAGACGATTCGAAATGGCTGCGCGTCAAGAGTGAGAACTTCGAAGTATTGACCACTGCGGGCGAGCGTCGCGCTAAGGAGACACTGCTTGAATTTGAGCGCGTGTCGAGCTTCTTTGAGCAATCCCTGCAAAAGCCGACCAAACCCGATGTCCCGTTGCGTATTGTCCTTTTCAAATCTGAAAAAGAGTTTCTGAAGTATCGCGCCGGCGAGGTTGCCGCGGCATACTACCTGCCGGGCCCCGACGCCGACTACATCGTGCTGCACAACGCGGGCGACAGCCGCATCGCGATCCACGAATTCGTCCATCTCTTGACGAAGCACAGCACGAAGACGCCGTTGCCAATTTGGCTCAACGAGGGCATTGCCGAACTCTACTCAACGATGAGGCAGATCGGAAGCAAAGTGCAAATTGGCGGGTTGATCGACGGTCACATGTATCTGTTCGCGAATGAGAAGCCGATTCCCTTGTCTGAGCTTCTCGGTGCCGATCGCGATTCGGCGCTGTACAATCGCAAGCGGCACGCCGGGATGTTTTATGCGGAAAGCTGGGCGCTCACGCACATGCTGCAGCTTTCGCCGGACTATCGCCAGAGCTTTGGCAAGTTCTTTCAACAGATTGAAAACGGAGTGGGATCCGTGGCTGCGCTTGAGGCGGCCACGGGCAAGCCTGTGGCGAAGATCCAAAACGATCTTGCGGGATACATGAGCGGCAATTCGTTTTTTGGAGTGAATCTCGATGCCAAGTTGCTTACCAAACTCGGAGATCGGGCCAGCGCGGAACCGCCTCTCGACAATGAGGTGGCGGTTGTACGCTCGGCTTTGCTCGCCGCTGCTGGAAATCACGATGAGGCGCGAACTGTGCTCAGCGAGGCTGCGGCGAAGGATCCCAAAGACCCCGCACTTGCCGTCGCAAGCGGTTACCGGCAGTGGCGCGACGGCAAGTATTCCGAAGCGAAGACTGAGTTCAAGAGAGCGTTCGAGCTTGGCACCGAGAACAAGAGAGTGCTGCACGATCTGGCGAGGATGTCGGCAAACAGCGATCCGGATCTTTCGGTGTCGGCTCTGCTTCGCTTGACCAAGCTTGGGTCCACTACGATTGAAACGAAGATTTTGTTGGGCGAGCAGCTTTTGCGTCAAATGAAGTTCGGCGCGGCGCATGGCGCATTGGCGGATATCGCGCAAGTGACCAAGCCAGCGGAGGCCTATCGGGTTTTCCGGATTCGCGCCATGGCTCTCGATGGATTGAAGTCACCCGAAGACGCGATAAAGATGGCGCAAAGCGCTGAACGGTTCGCTGAGACGCCGGAACAGAAAGACTATGCGGGCCGGCTTGTTGCGTACTTGCAATCGAAGCAGACTGCGGCAGCGAACAAAGCAAGCGCGAACGCCATCGTGCTGGAAGCTGCGTTGGAATCCACCAATGGGTCGGGCGTCAGCTTCATCGACGAGGATCGCACCGACGGACCCGTTCTCAGACGAAAGTACGTCGACGACACGGGCAAACAGGTGGAAGAAAAGATCATGCTAACCAAGCGATCCCCCAATGGCGACCCCATGACTGAGATTCGAGGCAAGTTCGTCGCACTCGACTGCAAGGGTCAGCAGGCGAGCGTTGTGGTGTCCCTTGCTGACGGCAAGACGGCTGTTTTCTCATCAAGGATCCGAACCAGTTGGTTGCATCCAACAAAGGGGAAGGCATGGCGATGGATCTGACATGCGGCGCGCAGCCGCCCAAAGACGTCAGCATCTGGCACGATGCCGCGGGCGTCTTGTGGCAGATCCATTTTCAGTAGCTGGTTCTATAGGACAATAGTCGATTGCCAACCCTCAACATCGCTCTCCTTCCAGGTGACGGCATCGGCGTGGATGTCGTGCGTGAAACCGTGCGCGTGCTGCGTGCCCTTGAATCCGCAAGACCCGAACTGCAGTTCGAATGCACTGAGTATTCCGTCGGCGCGGGCGAGTATCTGAAGTCCGGCGACCCGCTGCCTCCTGACACACTGGCGAAGATTGCCCAACACGACGCAATCCTGCTGGGCGCGATGGGAATGCCTTCGGTGCGCTGGCCCAATGGCGTCGAGATGACGCCACAGATCGATATCCGCGAGAAGCTCGATCTCTACTGCGGGCTGCGCCCGATCAAGCTGTACCATCCGAACGACACGCCGCTCAAGGGCACTGAATTTATCGACTTCCTGCTGGTGCGCGAGAGTACCGAAGGGCTCTTCTGGAAGCGCAGCGACCAGTATCCGCTCAGCGCAACGGAGGCCTTCGACACGATGCGGATTTCGCGCACGGGTTCGGAGCGGCTGTTCCGCTCTGCGTTCGACGAGGCGATGAAGCGCCGCAAAAAAGTCACTCTCGTCGACAAGGCGAACGTGTTGCCGTCGATGGCTTACTTCCGCGGTATCTTCGATGAGGTTGCGCGCGAGTATCCTGAGGTCGAGACCGAACGCTACTACGTCGACGCGATGTCGATGTTTCTGGTGCAGCGTCCGCAGACGTTCGACGTCATCGTCACCGAGAACATGTTCGGGGACATCCTTTCCGATCTCGCCGCGGGGCTCGTCGGCGGACTCGGCATGGCACCTTCCGCCGACATCGGCCCCAAGCACGCTGTCTTTCAGCCTTCGCACGGATCGGCTCCGGACATTGCGGGCAAAGGCATAGCGAACCCCGTCGCGACGATCCTTTCCGCAGCCATGATGCTCGAATGGTGGAAGCAACCCGAAGCGGCTGCAGCCATCGA
>CAZCPL010000096.1:0-3226 GCA_964500255.1 uncultured Solibacteraceae bacterium
CAAAAAAGCGCAGGGTTAGTTAGCCATGCATTGCGGAAGCAAGCGTTAAGCTTTCCACCGCAATTTGCGAGGAGATTTCGACCGGCGGCATGGTTGGCAGCGGAGGCGGCACAGCCGCGCGTCTCAACTCTACAATCGGCTCCGGTTCGACAATAGGCTCCACCGGATCAGGTTCAATGATCGGCGCAGGCTCAACAATTGGCTCCGGCTCGACGACTGGCTCTGGCTCGACGACTGGAGGAGGAGGCGGCGGTTGGACGACTGAAGCTACACTGACCCGAGGAATCTCTACCTGAGCGACTACGCTGGCTATTGGCGGCAACGGTGGGGGCTGGGCACCGCGGTATTTGCGGAGCGATTCACCGGGAAGTACAAAAACATCGGCATCGTCGCCGGAAGGTGGCGGATCCGGGAACCGTACCGCCGCCGGAAACGTAACGGCCGCCACTTCGGTGGAACCGCCTTCATCCCCGTCGGAAGAACCCTCGCCACCCTCATCGGATTCCCCGACCGGAGCGTATTTGGAATCCGGCAAGCCGCGCCCGCGTCCGCGCCCGCGGCGTCGGCCACGTCCACGAGGGTCACGTGCACCGCCACGATCTCGGTCGCCACGAGAGCGGTCCAGAGCTGGCGCTGCGCCGCCTGCCGCTGTCGGGGATGCCTCCCTGGCAGTGGGTTCCATACCTTCGACGACTTCCAATGGCTGGAATGCCTCAACTTCTTCTGCAGGTTCGCCAGAGGCGCGGTCTTCCGCTACGGGCACGACTGCGGCCTGGGATTCTGGAGATGCGGCCAAGCGGCTTCGGTCGCGGTCGCTGCGGCGTTCACCACGGTCACCACCGCGGTCGCGCCGATCGCGATCCCGGCGTCCGCCGCCGCGCTCTCCGCGTTCGCTGCGTTCGCGTCGCGGCTCGTCTTCGCGAGGGGCCGCGGCAAGAACCACGCGGGCTGGACGTTCCTCGGCACCGCCAGTCACTTTATCGATGTCTTCGGAATGCTCATCGTGAAAATCCGAGACATAAAGGAATGTGTCGCGCTCCAATCCCAGGTCAACGAATGCGGATTGCATTCCCGGCAGGACGCGAGTCACCCGGCCCTTGTGGATGCTTCCCGCCAATGAGTATTCATTGGACCTCTGGAAAAATACTTCCACAAGTTGATCGTCTTCCATGATCGCCAATCGCGTTTCGTGGCGCGTTGAAGAGATCACCAATTCTTTACTGCTCATGCTTTGTCTCCTCGGTTCCTCAAGGGAAACCTCAGTCACTCTCAGCGATCCCGATTTCGGGAGTCACGGGTGAAGGGGGCAGCGCAAACTTGACGCACGCGAAAATCTTCGCGCACGGGCGCAACCGAGGACTAAAGGCGGGACCTTCCTGCCAAATCCGATTCGTATTCTCCCCACCGTTCACATACCTGGGAAACAGGCAAGGAAGATGTACGAACAAAGAGAAGCTATCGCGTCTAACACGGGCCGGTTCGGGAAGCGGAGTCAGCTCCAAACGCTTCCACAAAGACGAACTAGAAAAAGAGGAGAAAGGCCAATCCCACCGTCTTGCTGGCTTTTGGCATCGCAGCATCTGGATTCACCCGCAGAGCTACGCTTTCTACCACTCGATCACAATCCGGAGAAATCTGTGCTACACAACCGGTTTACCGCTCACCTCTCATACACTCAGTTCCAACCCAGCGAGGCTGGTCTTCACTTAGACTATTTTGCACTCTTTTGTACCCGTTGTCGAGTACCCCAATTTCCCATCAGAAAACGAGCACTTGCGGATCGGGCCACCAGGCGCGATGAGGATAGCTTGTGGAAATCAATTGCCGAAGCGCCGCAACCGCACGTTGTTTACCAACCCCAGCAAGATGAAGATACTCATCAGATTCGATCCGCCGGAACTGAGGAAGGGCAGTGGAATGCCGGTAACAGGCATTCGTCCGACCACCATGCCAATGTTCACCAGCAAATGGAACAACAAAAGCGCCGCCACCCCCATGCAGATGTACAACCCTTCCCGATCAGGCGCTGTTTGCGCATTCTGCACAATTTGCAGCAGCATCAAAAAGAACAAGACCAGAACGACGCTGACTCCTACGAACCCGTGCTCTTCGGCGAAAGTGGAAAAAACGAAGTCTGTGTGCGGCACCGGTAAGAAACGCAATTGCGTCTGCAGTCCCTTGGTTGCACCTTGCCCCCAAAGGCCTCCGGAACCGATAGCGATCTTGGATTGGATCACCTGATAACCAGCCCCCTTGGCGTCATGCTGGGGATCGATAAATGTCATGATGCGGGACTTCTGATAGTCACGCAGCAAAAACCAACTGGCCGGCAACAGAACAACCGCTAAACCGACGATGGTGAGCAGATGTTGCCAGCGGAGTCCGGCCAGAAATATACCAATGGCAAGAATGGGTACGTATGTCAGGGAAGTTCCTAGATCCGGTTGCATCATCACCAACAACATGGGGAACCCGACCAAGCCCACGAGACGCGCCAGATCGCGTAGTTCGAGGTGAGACGTCTTCAATTCGGATAGATACCGTGCCACCAGCAAGACGAGCACGACCTTGAAGAACTCCGAGGTTTGAAACTTGGCCCACCCATAGCCGATCCAGCGCTTCGAACCGAATACATAGCTACCGACGGCGAATGTTAGAAAGAGCAATCCCACGCAGATCGAATACGCGACCGGAACCTGACCCAACAAGGTATGGTAATCCACCTGCATCACGAGCCACATGCATACGAGGGAAATACCGATCCAGATAAGCTGCTTCCACCAGGCATCGCGCCATTTGGTATCGAGCGTGGCGCTGTAAATCTGCAGAACGCCGATTGCACAGAGCACCAGCGAAACGGCCAGCAGCCACCAGTCAAAGTCCCGGTAAGATCGTTCGGAAGACATATTAGTTCAGGGGACCGAAGAAGGGTATGGGCATATCGAACAACGCGAAGGTGCCTCGCATCTCGCGGACAAACTCGGCGAACTGTTTCTGTGTGGCCTTGGCGGTCTTCTTGTCCACGTAAGCCTTGATCAAGTCGCGAACGATCGGTGCCGCGCGGTCGCCGTGTTCGCCATTTTCGAGCAACGCGACCACGACGATCTCGGGATTCTTGCGAGGGGCGAAGCCGACGAACCAGGCATTGTCTTTCAGTGCATCTGCAAACTGCTTGTTGCGATCCACCAGTTCTTTGGATGCCAACTGGGCCGTACCGGTCTTGCCG
>CAZCPL010000096.1:3236-10063 GCA_964500255.1 uncultured Solibacteraceae bacterium
CATATCGATTCCAGGTATCGCTGCCGAACGGGCGGTGCCGCCCTGGTTGACCACGCCGTACATGCCATAAACCACGCGGTCGACATTTTCGCGCTTCCAGTTGGCCATTCTCGGTTCCGGCATTTTGGCGTCCTTAATCAAGTGGGGCTTGTGAAAGACGCCGCCCATCGAAAGTCCACCGATTGAGCTTGCCAACTGTAAAGGCGTAACCGTCAAGGCACCTTGTCCGATCACGACCGAGATGGTTTCCCCAGGAAACCACTTCTGCCGGAACGTGCGGATCTTCCATTTCGAGTTCGGCATCAAGCCGGAGCCCTCATGGGGCAAATCGATGCCGGTCTTCTTACCCAATCCTGAGATGTCGCCGTATTCGGAAAGCCGCTCAATGCCGACCTTCGCACCAACCGCATAAAAAAAGGTATCGCAGGATTGCATCATTCCCCGGTGCAGATCCATCGAGCCATGGCCTCCGCGCTGATGGCAGTGGAAGTAGCGTCCCCAATAGGATGCGCCACCGCTACAGTGGACACGGGTATTGTCATCGATCTCGCCTGTCTCCAATCCGGCGATGGCTGAGATCGGTTTGAAGGTCGAGCCTGGGGACAACTGCGCCTGAATGGCGCGGTTCATCATCGGCTTGTTCGGATCGTTGAGAATCCCGTCCCAAACGCTGGCGCGGATCCGGCCCGCGAACTGATTCAAATCGAACGCCGGACGGCTGACCATGGCCAAGACTTCGCCAGTGCGCGGATCGAGCGCCACCACCGCACCACGGCGATCGGCCATTGCCAGTTCCGCAACCATCTGTATGTCGAGATCGATCGACAGTTGCAGACTCTTGCCGGGCTCCGCCTCTTTCGAGTCCTTTACCGGATAGCGCAAGTAGCCAAGGTTGTCGACCACCCATTGCTGTTGGCCGTCTGTGCCCATCAGCGTGTCGTTGTACTCACGCTCAATGCCAGTCTTTCCGATGATATCGCCCTGCGTATACTTGGCGAATTCCGGCGTGTTCAATTCCGTTTCAGTGACTTCGCCGACGTAGCCAATGACGTGGGCGGTGATGCCACCTTTGGGATACAAGCGCTGTTGCCCATGGATCAGTTCCAGTTCCGGCAGCATATTGTCGCCGCGATGGGAATCGACAAAAGCGACTTCGCCCGGAGTCAAATCCTGCTTCAGCATGATTGCCTCGTATTTGGGGCGGGAGGTGAAACGCTTCACTTTGGTGTAGAGTTCCTCGTAGTCGAGGTTGAGTCCGTCGGCGATGGCTTTCAAATGCTCGAGCTTGAGGTTCTCGCGGTGCAGACGCACGCGAAACGACGAATGGTTGTCGACGATGATGCGTCCGTCGCGATCGTAAATCTTGCCTCGCGCGGCGGGAATCGGTACCGATCTTATGCGGTTGCGCTCGGCGCGTTCCGAGTAAAAGTCGGGGTTGCGAACTTGGAGATCCCAGAAGGAGATGATCAGAAAGAGGATCACGCCGACGGACAAGTACTGGAAGAAGGCGATCTTCCCCGCGGCGAATGTCGTGTCGTCGCTCAACAACCGCGGATTCTTGCGGCGCTGTTCGAGTTGCTCGGCTTCGAAAGAGGTCATGTTACCGCCACCTGTTATTGAGTTTATCCAAGACGATGAACAACGGCATTGCGATGAGCGCGTTCAATCCGGCTTGGATGAACATTTGCGCCGGCTCAAAAGCCATGCCGAGTCCGAGTAAGGCGCGCACCAGAATCCAATAGAAGAACTGATGGAAAGTGAAAAAGAAGAACGTCAGTATGAATCGGATGGCGCTGTTTTCGACATCGAAACGCAGGCTTACGGACGCGGCGAAGTAACCCACCAATGTTTTGGTGATCCCGAATAAGCCAACGTACTGGTGTGAAAGGGCATCCTGCATTAAGCCTACAGCCGCGCCGAAAAACAGAGCGGCGGTTTGCGAACGCCAACTGAGCGAATAGTAAAGGGTCACCAACAAGGTGAGTTGAACGTACGCCAGTTGGATGAAAAAGTTCGGAATGTAGATTTCATACAGCACCGCGAGCAGAGGTAAGTACAGAATGGCCAGGAACGGCTGGATATTTCCTGGACGGATGAGTCTATCTTTGCTGCGGCCACCCGATAGAATTTGGTCGGTAGTATCCATCGATCAGGGCTGCTTCACGGCGTCTGGAGTCTTGGCTGGTGCCGGTTGTGGCGCGCCTGGGGGAACCGGGTTTCCTACCTTCGGTTGTGGCATTTGCACCTGCGGTGGTGTCTGCTGTTGCGAACCTGAAGTTGGCGTCGAGGCCGGCGGCAAATTCTGGAAGCTGGGCGGCTGCGAACCGAAGGTCCCAAAACGTACGCCGCGTTGTTGCTCCCGTTTCATATACCGTTCTGCCAAACGGTCCGCGTCGGTGGAAAGGACACCATTCGATGGAGTACCCACGGGAACCGAACGGCCGTCCGCGCCTGTTGAAGTTGGGGGCGGTTGCAGAATGGTAATTTGATCGGCTGAAGGCAGGCTCGGCGCGGGGATATTCTGATGAACGCCTTCGAGGACAATCAGGATCTCTTCCAAGCCGTTCGCCAGACCCGTTGGAACGACCTCAATGCTCTTGAAGATTGGACCGGTTTGCACGGAGACCACCCTGCCCACAGGCAGGCCTTTCGGGAAGATACGGTCTTCGCCGGTGGTAAAGAACATCTCACCGAGTTCGACCTTGTCTTCATTCTGCACTCGATCCACCTGGCATCGATTGTGGCCTTGCCCCTTGAGGGTTCCGTAAACACGATTCTTTTGTGAAACGACGCCGGCCCCGAACAGCGAGTCGCTGATCAACTGCACTTGCGAAGCGCTCGGAAAGGAGTCGATCACTTTACCGATGATGCCATCGCCCGTGATGACGGCCATGCCCTTGTAAACACCGTCTGAGGTTCCCCGATCGACGAGAACCACCGTCTTGGCGCTGGTGCTGGTGGCGATGACCCGCGCGGCGAGAGTTTTCGAAGGAGACCGCCCTTTGAACTCGATGAGAGCTCGTGCGCGGTCCGCGGTTGCCAACTCTGTTTTCAGGAAGTTGTTCTCAAGCTTGAGACGATTGGTTTCCGCCTTGAACCGACGGTTTTCTTCTCGGACATCCAAAAGAATGAAGTAATCGTTGAAGAAGCTGTAAACACTCGATCGTGAGTTTTCGAGTAAACGTGCAAATGGAGCCACACCTGTCACCGCCCAGACACGGAGTATCCGGAGCTGCGTATTGCTGCGCACCTGATACGCCAGCAACAGGAGTTGCGAAAACAACACAAGCAGCAGAACCGTGAGATTTCGGTATCGACTGAAGAGGAGTTCCATGTATTACTCAGGGACTAAAAACGGGAAAGGATCCGCCCGCTTTGTACCGGTTTGTTTCAAGAGCGAGGGCCGCCAATACGAAAGGCCGTCTCTTACTCGATGGCAATGCGCCGTAGCAGGCGGAAGTCGGTCAGCATCTTGCCTGTGCCGAGCACCACGCTGGCAAGGGGTTCGTCCGCAATCGACACTGGAAGGCCGGTTTCCTCACGAATCCGCCGGTCGAGGTTCTTCAACATCGCGCCTCCACCTGTGAGAACGATGCCGCGATCGCTGATGTCGGCGGAAAGTTCCGGAGGGGTGCGCTCGAGAGCCACACGAATCGCGTTCATGATAGTGGCCACACATTCGGCCAACGCTTCACGAATTTCCGCATCGTTGATACTGATGGTCTTGGGCACCCCTTCGATGAGGTTCCGGCCCTTGATTTCCATGGTAATAGGCTTGTCTAGGGGAAAGGCGCTGCCGATGGTCATCTTAATCTGCTCTGCCGTGCGCTCGCCGATGAGCAGGTTATACTTGCGCTTCAGATACTGCATGATTGCATCGTCCATCTCGTTGCCCGCCACTCGCACTGATCGCGAATAGACGATGCCCGAAAGGGAGATGACGGCCACGTCCGTGGTTCCGCCGCCGATATCGACCACCATATTGCCAGATGGCTCGGTGATGGGAAGACCGGCGCCGATTGCCGCCACCATCGCCTGTTCCACCAAATGGACTTCACTTGCCTTGGCCCGGTAGGCGGAATCGATGACGGCGCGCTTTTCCACCTGCGTGATTTCAGACGGAACTCCGATCACGATTCGCGGATGCACGAGCATCTTGCGACCGTGCGCTTTCTGAATGAAATAATTCAGCATGCGCTCCGTCACCTTGAAGTCGGCGATGACGCCATCCTTCATCGGGCGGATCGCAACGATGTTGCCCGGCGTGCGGCCAAGCATTTCTTTGGCGGCGCCGCCCACAGCTTCCACCTCGCCATTGGTTTTGTTGATGGCTACTATCGACGGTTCATTGACGACGATGCCTTTACCCTTCGCGTAAACGAGGGTGTTCGCTGTCCCGAGATCGATCGCCAGATCCGAGGAGAAGAGGCTAAACAACGAGCGAACGTTCATGGATGGTATGTAAGACGGCTCCTGTAAGACACGGCCACTGACGGACGTTGGCAGCCGGTTTTGTGCCGACGGCGGGAGGGTGGCCACCTCCATTAAACAGTAGCATAAACAATGCTTTAGCGAGTACTCTAGTAGAGAACGCGGTGTGGGCCACTTCGTGCTTGGACTTGATACGCATGTGGAATAGACGGCAGATCTGTGGGATGGGTACAGCGGCCTTGCTTAGCGGCTGCGGTAAGAAGAAGGGCACCGGCCTCAATGCCTTCGCCTTTGTTGCGAACTCGGAAGGTAAGGCTCTCGCTGCAGTCGATCTCTCGGCGTTTGCCGTAGCCCGACATATTCCGCTGGGTACTTCGTCCAGCGACGAACAGCCCACTGCCGTGATCGCGCCACCCCAGAATCCTTCGGTGTTTGCACTGAGTCCCGCAACGGCATCTTTTCATTCGGTGTCGGTAGAGCATTTGAAGTACCAACGCGCGCTGCGACTTGGACAGACGGCATTGAAAATGCTTCCGTCGGTCGATGGATCGGCCATTTTCGTGTTGCTCCGGTCCCCTCGAAAGCTGCTTCGCATTGCTTTGGATCGTTTTGCGGTGGACTGGGAAATGTATTTGCAGGCGGATCCCGTAGACTTCGACCTCGCCCCCTACCATGATGGCGACTTGGCGGCGGTTTCCTTTACCGACGGTACCGTGGCGTTGGTCTCCGTGAATCGAAAACACATAAATCGGCGACTGGACCTGCGTTCCGAATTGGGTGCGATACGGTTTCAATCGGATGGTAACGCGCTGCTTGTGGCAGACAAGGGGCGAAAGAGTCTGCACGTTTTCGATTCGGGAACTGCGAAGCGAGTGGCGGAACTTGCCTTGGCGATTCGCCCGGATCATCTCTGTTTCAGCAGTGACGGTGGACAGTTGTTCGTTACCGGTGAGGGAGCCGACGTGGTTTGCGTGGTTTATCACTATCACACGCCCTATGTTGCCGAGACGGTTCTGGCCGGTAGGGGACCTGCGGCGATGGCAGCTTCGCAAAGCCCGGGCTACTTGTTTGTCGCAAATCCCTCGGCGGGCGATGTGAGCATCTTCAACGTCCGGGATCGCAAGATGATGGCGGTGGTTGGGGTCGGCGCAGAACCCGGTTACATCACCGTGACTCCGGACAGCCAATACGCTTTGGTACTCAATCGAAAGAGCGGGGACATGGCGGTCTTACGGATTGGTGGGATTCAGCGCAACAAGCAGAAGTCCGCCGGATTGTTTACGATGATCCCGGTGGGTTCCGCACCGGTGAGCGCTGCTGTCCGACTTGTCTGACAATTTACCAGGAACGCGGACGATTCGGAGCGGACGGCCGATCCCGGTCCTCGGCGGGACGGAGAGCGTACGGCAGCGTCTCATCGGGGTTTGCGTCGTAACGCGGATCTGTGACCGAGGGCCAATTGCCGAGTTCTGCATGGATGGCGGCGGGAGCGGCTGGAACGCCGCCGATGTCGGCACGGTGCTGTGCTTCGCGTCGTATTTCCTTGATGAGTTCCTTCATCTCGGCGACGTCGACACCGACGGTGTAGGCTCTGGATGCGACAAAAAGGATCGAACCCGCTCCGATGATCGAAAAGATGCTCGAAAGAATGATTTGAAAGAATTCCATGGGGTTCTCATCGCTCGCGGACATTGCGCCCGCCGACGTTACTAGGTGATCGGCGAGTCGTCAACAGACCTTTAGACTGCTCCTAAGGTATGAGTTGTTCTTCCAGGTGTTTTCCCAATCTTGCGCGCCCTCGAGTTGGCCGATAGACAAGGGAAGGCGCAGAATTTTGGAATGAGCGAGCAGCAACCGAAACCCTTAACCGAACCTACCGAACGAGAGCAGGCACTTTCGAATGCCTACCTCGATGCACTTTTGATCATGGGCCGATGCGCAGCCGAGGTTTGTCCTCCGCTCGGCACCGGCGTCCACGAGACGCTCTTGCGCTTGCGAAGAAGGCTTGCGTTCGATCCCCGGACACAGGCGCTCAGTGACGCGCACGCCGTCGTGGAAAACACCGTCCGTGATTTTGGGCGGCGAGCCAAAGAACATTCCGACAAGCGGATCGTGGAATCGACCAATCTTCTTGCTCTGGTTAGCCAGACGGCTGATCTTTTCGCCGCACGCGACCGTTCTTATTTGGAACTACTGCGGGAAGTAACGCGGAAGCTACAGAATGCGGTGACTTCGTCGAATCCGGAAGAGGCGCGCCAGCAGTGCGAACGGATTACTTTTGCGCTGACGAAGCTGACGGAGACCTTTCAGGACGATAGTGCCATTAGCTTGATGCAGTTGCGGCAGGAACTTGCGGCTTACGAGCAAAGACGCCAAACCGCGGAAGAAACCACCAC
>CAZCPL010000096.1:10073-19651 GCA_964500255.1 uncultured Solibacteraceae bacterium
CAATCGATCCAATCACCGGGTTGTTCACCCGAAAAGAAGCGGAACACCGCATGAGGCAATCTCTTTCGATCGGCAAGCAGTTCTGCATTCTGAAGCTTGGCATCCACGAGTTCTCCGGCTTTGAGGAACAGCATGGCCGGTTGGGCATGGACTTGTTAATGCGTTCGGCAGCCGATAAGCTCATCGAGCAGGTCCGGCCCCGCGATATGGCAGGACAATGGGAGCCCAGGACTTTCATACTCCTCTTTTTCGAATGCCCCTTGGAAAATGCTGAGAGCCGCGCGCAGCAGATTTCGATGTGGCTTTCAGGCGACTATAAGTTGCAAATCAAGAAGTTACCCGTTCACGCCGACGTGCAACTGACCGGTGCAGCCACCGAGGTTCAGCCGGGCGAGTCTGCGGAATCCTTCCTGGCCCGTGCGGACGCACTATCGCCAGTCTTGCTTCATCTGCTGCGATAGCACTCTGTTTCCTCGAACCAGAAACAAAAAAGGACCCTATATGAAGGGTCCTTTTCGTTTCATTGAACGCGTCCAAAACGACCATTGGCGAATGGATCTGACTATCGTGGCATCCATCGCTCGACGGCTAGCCTAGTTTCGCGATATCACATCACGGCTTATCCCAGGATGAGAATCGAGAGGCCGCGGGAGTAGGTCGCATCGAGACCTAACCCGCAGCCCTGGCGAGCGCCAAGCTTCGTGACACTCACTATTTACTCTTGACCTTCGAATCGAACGGTCTTGCGCCTGAGTCGGCGGTGGCAGCCGATGTGCCGACCGCACCGGCCAACGCCCCCAGAGACTGGTTGCTCAACTGTTGGAGGAAGAATGGCGACATCCCCTCGGCTTCCCGGACAAAGCAGAGCTCCTTGGTGTCCTCTTCAATGTCGACTTTGACAATGTCTCCACCTCGGATCTGTTCGGTGGCGATCAAATTCGACATCGGATGAACCAGCAAGCGTTCGATGGCTCTCTTCAGTGGCCGTGCGCCAAATTTCACGTCTGTGCCCTGTTCCAGGAGAAGTTCCTTGGCTTGGTCGGTGGCATTGAACAAGAACGCGTTCGGACCAGAGGTTTCGAAGACGCGATTCTGCACCATGCCGAGTTCGATCTCGAGCACTCGGCTTAGTTCGGACCTTCCCAGCGGCTTGAAGACGACGATCTTGTCTGGACGGTTGACAAATTCCGGTGGAAACTTTCGCCGTGCGGCTTCGATGCCGCTACGGGTGATCTTGCTGGACATGTGTCCGACCACGCCCGTATCGCCGTCCTTCATTCGCTGCTGGGTGTCGGCTGCAGAAAAGCCCATCTGGGGATTCAGGATCGAGCTCATCTCGGAGGCCCCGACGTTGCTCGTCATAAAGATCATGCACCGCGAAAAATCGACCTTGCGGTTGTCACCCAGCGTCAGAGTCGCTTTGTCCAGAACGCCAAGAAGCAGATTCCACAAGGCATCGCTGGCTTTCTCGATCTCATCGAAAAGCACGAAGCTGAGCTTGCAGCGGTCGGTATGGTGCTGGTTGAGAACTTCCTGGCTCAACAGCGGATGCGTTTCACGGTGTCCCAGATAGCCGGGCGGCGAACCGATCAGTTTGGCGATCTCGTGACTGTGCTGGAACTCGGCGCAATCCACCTTAATCACCGCCCGCGGATTGCGAACCAGACACTCTGCCATCGCTTCCACGATGCGCGTCTTACCGGTGCCAGTTGGGCCGAGAAACAAGAAATTACCTACCGGACGACCCGGCGCGCAAAGGCCCGTCAAGTACATCTGGTAAATGTTGACAATCTGCTCAATGGCTTCGTCCTGGCCGATGATTAGGCGCTTTAGACCTGATTCGAGCGTCAGCGCTTCGCGGCCCGTTCGATTCGGATCCAGTTTTTCGTTGACCTGCCTGGGAGCCGAGGCCCGCAGCGACCGCGAACGGTCGCTGCCAACCGCTGGCTGCGTATCTAACCGCATGCCTTTTCGCCCTCCACGGTCTTCCTCTTTCTCATTCCCGTTCCCTCCATTGCCAACCTTCGCTCTACCCAGTAGCACAGTCGCTCTCGCTCCTTCGATCCGGTCTTCTTGGATCCGGTCTTCTTCGATCCAGTTCGGGCCGCTTACAAAACCCTTTTCGGTCAGGCGCACGGAAATCCTAGAAAAACCGCATCTGTCCGCTTCTCCATCCGCCGAATTTAGCCCTTTTGCGGCTTTGATGGCCGTACTTCCACGCGGCTTACCAACGTACGCTCCGGCAATCGCAACAGGGACATAACTATGTCTGCAATATCCTCGGCTGCGATCTTCCAACTCTCCCCAGTCAGCGACCCACCCTTCGTAAACTCTGTCCTCACACTACCGGGCATGATGGACGTCACCCGGACGTTGTCATACCGATGATCGAGCATCACGGCTTCACTGAAACCATTCAGACCGAACTTCGACGCGTTATACGCCGCGCCGCCCGCAAATGGATTCTTTCCAGCCAGACTGCCGATCTGCATCAGATAGCCTCCGCCTCGCAGCTTGAAACGCTCCAGTGCTTGTTTCGTGACGTAGAAGACCCCGTCGAGATTCAGCCCGATGACCTGCCGCCACTCTTCAATGGTTAGGTCGGAGGTTTTCTTAAAGATCCCAATGCCTGCATTGTTGACTGCGATATCCACTCCACCCAGTTCATCGTCGGTGAATTTGAAGAACTTGAGCACTTCTGAGGAATGAGACACGTCTGCGGGTAGGCCCACCACTTTGCTACCCCCAATCACTCTAGAGCCCAGTGAGGACACTGCCTGAGAGACGGTCTCTTCGCTTCTCCCGCATAGGGAAACGGATGCTCCCGCGTCCAAGAGTTTCTCTGCGATGGCGTAACCTATGCCTCGCGTTCCGCCTGTCACGACTGCGCATTTGCCTTCCAGAAAACGATTTGTATGGGTTTGAGACATGCAGCCATTATCCCCTTCTCTCAACCGACTTCGTTACACTGTGATTTCGAGGAGGCTTTCTCTCAAAATGTCGCAATCCAGACGCCGATTTCTCGGCTCCGCCGCCGCTGCTGCCGGAACCGGTCTCGCAACGCTTTCGCAAGCTTCGGGGCAGTCCGCTCCCAAGTCTGCCAACGACAAGATTCAATTCGCCTTGATCGGCGCGGGCGGCATGGGCACCAGCGATGCAAACTCCGCTCTCTCCGTAGGCGGAACCCAGATCGTCGCCGTGGCGGACATCTACGAAGGCCGTCTGACACGGGCCAAGGAACGCTGGGGCAATCAGCTTTTCACCAGCCGGGATTATCGCGAAGTGCTCGCCCGCAAGGACGTCGACGCGGTCATCGTTGGCACGCCCGACCACTGGCACGCTCAAATTGCCATCGACGCGATGAATGCCGGCAAGGATGTTTATTGCGAGAAACCGATGGTGCAAAAGGTCGAAGACGGCAAGGCCGTTATCGACGCGCAGAACAAGAACAAGCGCATCTTTCAAGTGGGTTCGCAGCGCGTCAGTTCCCTCGTTTATCAGAAGGCTAAAGACCTGATCAACGCCGGCGCAATCGGTGAGGTGAACCTCGTCGAAGCCTGGTGGGATCGTAATTCCGCCATCGGTGCCTGGCAGTATTCTATTCCGCACGATGCTTCTCCCGAAACGGTCGATTGGGATGGCTTTCTCGGCAAGGCACCCAAACGCGACTTCGAGCCGATACGCCTCTTCCGCTGGCGGAACTACAATGATTATGGGACGGGCGTTTGCGGCGATCTGTTCGTCCATCTCTTTTCAGGGATGCACCACATCCTGGACACCACGGGCCCGACCCGTATCTTCGCCACCGGTGGTCTGCGCTTTTGGAACGACGGGCGCGATGTTCCAGATGTCATGATCGGACTCTACGATTACCCGGCTACGTCCAAGCACCCGGCCTTCAATCTCGCTTTGCGCGTAAATTTTGTCAGTGGCAATGGAGGCAGTTCGGGATTCCGTTTCGTCGGATCGGAGGGCCTCATCCATGTCGACGACAACATCACGTTGAAGAAAGTGGCGAAGGAAGTCGACCCCGGCTATACTATCGACACGTTCTCGAACAAAATCCGCGAAGAGGCGCGCAACGCCCACCGGATAAAGTATCCGGTGACGCGACCGAATTCCGATTCGATGCGCCCCAGCCGAGAAGAGCGCTTCGACGCGCCGCGAGGCTACAACGATCATATCGATCACCATCGCAACTTCTTCAGCGCGATTCGTACCCGTAAGCAGGTGATCGAAGATGCCACCTTCGGCCTTCGCGCCGCGGCTCCAGCAGTACTCTCCAACCGCAGCCTTGCCGAGGGTAAGGCAATCGATTGGGATCCCAAAACCATGACGGTGAAAGGGTAAGCTACCATGGCTATCAACGATTCGATCCAAATCGCACTCATCGGGGCCGGTGGCATGGGCCAAGGCGACGCCCACCATTCCACATCCTTACCCGGGGTGAAACTCGTCGCGGCCTGCGACCTCTACACCGGCCGTCTGGAACACTGCAAAGAAGAGTGGGGCAACGACATCTTCACCACCCGTGACTATCGTGAGGTGCTGCAGCGCAAGGATATCGATGCGGTGATCATCGCGACGCCAGACCACTGGCACGCGCGCATCACAAAAGAGGCTCTTGCCGCTGGAAAAGATGTCTATTGTGAGAAGCCGATGGTGCAGACGGTCGAGGAAGGGCCGGGTGTTGTCGCCGCCCAGAAGAGTAGCGGAAAGATTCTGCAGATCGGCTCGCAGTATGCCTCTTCGCTGGTCTTTCAGAAAGCCAAGATGCTGCTCGAACAGGGCGTCATCGGCAAGCTGAATATGGTGGAAGCCTGGCTTGATCGCAACACCGCGCTCGGTGCTTGGCAATACACGATTCCGCCTGACGCCTCGCCATCCACCGTCGATTGGGACACCTTTCTCGGCAACGCGCCGAAGCGCCCCTTCGACGCGACGCGCTTCTTCCGCTGGCGGAACTACAAAGATTACGGTACGGGGCTCGCCGGCGACCTCTACGTCCATCTTCTTACCGGATTGCACGTCGTCACTGGCTCACTCGGGCCGACCAAGATCTACGCCACCGGGGGGTTGCGTTACTGGAAGGATGGACGCGACGTTCCCGACGTCATGCTTGCATGCATGGATTATCCGGAATTCACCTTCACGATGAAGGTCAACTTCAAGAGCGGCGTTCCGGTCGAAGATTTTGGATTCCGATTCGTAGGCAGCGAAGGCGTGATGTGGGCCTCAATGAGCGAGGTACGTGTCGCCAAGCAGCCTCGAGAGACCGAGCCGGGCTTCAACATCGGAGAGTTCGCCGCCGATGTCCGCAAGAAATATATGGAAGACTACCGCAAGCAGTATCCGGTGAAGGAACTGACTGCGGAAACCCTGCGATCGAACGATCAGATTCAGTGGGCACCGCCTCGCGGATACAACGCGCATGTCGAACACCATCGCAACTTCATCAACGCCGTGCGCACGCGCAAGCCGTTTTTCGAGGATGGCGTGTTTGGATTCCGTACGGCGGGTCCGGCGCTGTTGACGGGCGTTAGTTACGATGAGCGCAAAGTCTGTCTGTGGGATCCCCAGAGCATGACGCGGACGGCTTAGACGATGAGCGTTTGCAATTCGGCGAGGGTCCGTGTCCGGTTCGCGGAGACAGACCAGATGGGTGTGGTCTACCACTCGAACTACCTCATCTGGATGGAGGTTGGGCGGGTGGAGTTGTGTCGCTTTCTCGGTATCCGGTATCGGGATATGGAATCGCAGGATGGCGTCCTGTTGACCGTCGCCGAAGCGACCTGCCGCTATCTGTCTCCTGCGCTCTACGACGACGAGGTGGACATCGAAACCTGGATCGAGACGGCGCATCCCAGGATGGTCGTTTTCGGCTATGAAATGAAGCGCGCCGAGGGCGGAGCCGTGCTGGCGAAAGGTCAGACGAAGCACATCTTTTGCGGCAAAGACCTGAAGTCCGCGCGCCTTCCCGCGAAGTATTTCGCGGCTTTCGGTATCAATCGTTGATGTAGGCGCTGATTCGTAACCGAAACGATCCAGCAGTAGCCAAGAATGTGCACATAACGACCGCAAGGCCATTGAAGATCCAGTCGTAGGATCCTAGCAGTCGCAGAGTCTCCGCCAGCCAACAACAGCGGATCTGCGGCCGACGAGAGACCCTCATCATTTGCGCCCAGCCTTGAATCCTGCCCAAGTGCGTTCGTCCGAAGACCTGTCCCTAGAAGGAGAACAACACTACCGTCAAGACGATGCCTTCAAGTATCGCCCATCGTCAGCGCGTCCTGTAACAGGTGCCTACGTGGGAACCAGGTCGACGCATCGAAGCCGCGCTATTCCAGAATCGATCGGTTGAAGAGCGCGATGCCGGGATACCCTCCCGAATCGCCAGAGCATTCTACTTTTCTAAGGCCGCAGAGGCGATGGGAATGTCTTGGAAATGTGGTCGTGCCAAGTGAGTTGCTCTTCGTCGACGAGCGACCAGACGAGGCCCAAGCCAGCGGACATAAATCCGAGCACCCCGCCGAACATCCGATAGATCCGTTGTTCGCGATCCGGCGTCTCCCCGTCGAAGTTGACAAGTCGCAAATCGGTCCAGAGCATGCCCGGAGTGTCCGAGCCGCAAATACCGTAAAGGGCGCGGTAGAAGAACCACATTACCGCATAGATTCCTAGATATAGGGCACCGGTCCTCGCGTTCAACACGACGTTGCCGCCACAAACGTGAAAAGTCAGCAGGAAGAGGCCCAGCGCGATCAGAATCATGCTGGAGTCTAAGGCGGCGGCTACTAACCGGTGGATTGGCTGAGCGACCGGAGAATCGCAGTAAATGCCATCTTGTGACTGGGAAACGAACTCCGGCTCAGATGGACTAGGAACCTGCTGTGCATAGCCGCGCGGCTCCACGCGGTTCTGGGCATCGAAGTCGAAGGCCTGTTGGGCCGGGTGATATCGGCGGGCACCACCACGAGCAGTGGAACGCGACCGGTTTGCTCCGCGGGAAGGCGGAACAGTCGGCCCAGGCAGTTGGACAACCTGAGAATCGAACAGATGCTTTTGGTAAGTTACACGTCTGGGAGCGTCGTGCCGCTCCGGCGCATCCATGATCGCCACAATCTTGTGTGGATCAGAATAATCCATCGCCAGCGCTGTGGCGGTTTGGATCGGATACGAGCTAGGAACGCTGTGAGCGGAGCCTAAGTGGCGGCGTCCGCAACGGTGGCAGCGGTGTGAGTCGGCGGAATTCCACGCCAAGCAATGGCGACAGTTCATGAAGTGCCTCTTGGTTCACTTTGCTTCCGACCCTTGCTAAGGATTGTCCCTACGTGCTAGGGTGCTCGTTTGGCACCCATTTCTTTGGTCTCTGTACGACGGGCGTACTTAGAGCCTAGTACTTTCTATACCATAATCGGCGATGCGTGTCGAGAACTTTATGCACTTTGGACTCTAAAGCTCATGATTACTCTGGTGTTATTGTCCGGCGTACTGCTCTCGCAGACGGTTCCTGATCCAAATGTCTCAACCAAAACTGGAAGGGTCGTGGTTCCGTCGGATGAGCTTTTCGTGACGGCAAGGGATCAGGTTTCGGAAGGGCCACTCTGGAAGGGCCGAGGCAATGTGGAGATCCGGACCAGTGATGTCGTTCTGCGAGCTGACGAAATCGACTATGATCGCGACAAGGATTACGCGGAGGCCCGCGGCAACGTGCAGTATGAGAACCTCAGGACCGGCGAAAAGCTCTTCTGTGATAAAGCGGAGTACTTTCTTGAGAAAGAGTCCGGTATCTTCTACAGACCCAAAGGCACTTCACCAGCGAAGATCGATGCTCGGCCTGGTTTGCTTGTGACCAGTAACCCATTCTATTTTGAAGGAGAAAGAGCCGAGAAAATCAAAGAAACGGTGAACGGAGTTTCCCGAGATCGCTATGTTCTCTACAATGGCTTTGTGACAGATTGTAAAGTGCCGGACCCGGCCTGGATCCTGAGAGGGCCGAAGTTCGATATTGTCCCAGGGGAAAGAGCACTGGCTTACAGTTCGGTGTACAAGTTGCGCGGTGTCCCACTCTTCTACACCCCCTTTTTCTACAAGTCGTTGAAGCGGTTGCCGCGGCGAAGTGGGTTTCTGACTCCGAACATTGGTAATTCCTCCCGCCGTGGCCTGATGATCGGGGGCGGATACTTCTGGGCGATCAATCGAAGCTATGACTTGATGTATCGCTCTCAACTATTTACCACCAGAGGTTTTGCTCACAACATCGATCTTCGCGGGAAGCCGACCGAGAACTCAGATTTCAACTTTAGTCTCTATGGAGTGAACGACCGTGGACTCAAGATCGGAGAAGAGGTTCGAAAGCAAGGCGGCTACCTCGCAACGTTTAACGCCAAGGCCCGTCTTTTCAAGGGCTTCAATGCCAAAGCTCAAATCAACTATTTAAGTAAGTTTGAGTTCCGCCAAGCCTTTACCGAGAGTTTCGCAGAAGCGATCTTTGCGGAGACCCACTCGACGGCGTACATCGAAAAGCATTGGTCGTCATACGGACTCAACCTTGTCTACGAGCGCGACGAGAACTTCCAGAGCACAGAAGTTGGAGATAAGGTTCTACTGCGTAAGTTGCCGCAAGTGCAGTTCTTATCGCGTGATCGTCAGGTTGGAAATCGCGCGCTGCCACTCTATGTTTCGTTCGACTCAACGTTTGGTCTGTTGCATCGCGATCAGCCGCAATTCCAGACACGTCAATATGTTGACCGGTTAGACGTCAGTCCGAGGGTGAGCACTTCGCTGCATTTTGCTGGATTCAGTCTCAATCCAAGCTTTTCGGCGCGTGGGACGCACTACGGATCCAGCTTTCAGAACGGGCGGGTTTCCGGCGATGGAATCTGGCGAATCACCCGCGAAGCGATCGCGGAACTAGTGATGCCTTCTCTGGCGAAGATCGGGAACATTCCCGGATTTCTAGGAGGTGGCCAATATAAACACGTGATCGAGAGCAGGGCTAGTATCCGCCACACTGACGGTGTAGAGGACTTCAACCGCCTGATTCGTTTCGATCAGACTGAGCTCGTCGCCAATACAACCGAAGTCGAAGTGTCGATCACAAACCGCCTGTTCACCAAGAACAAGGCAAGAAATGTAAAAGAAGTGGTTAGCTGGGAAGTCTGGCAGCGTCGCTATCTGGATCC
Source organism: uncultured Solibacteraceae bacterium (assembly GCA_964500255.1). Classification (GTDB taxonomy): domain Bacteria; phylum Acidobacteriota; class Terriglobia; order Bryobacterales; family Bryobacteraceae; genus F-183. Next base: position 19,259 of record CAZCPL010000096.1, read on the forward strand.
TACCTTCGGTGGCGCGGTCACCGCCGACAAGCGCAACGTTGTCGCCAGTTCGGTTGGGTTAACCCCGTTTAGCTTCATTGACGGTCCGCGCAATTACTCACCAGTCGTTTCCTCGCTACGAATCCAGCCCAACCATATCGGTGTCGAGTGGAGGATTGATTACGATCCGCTGCGCCAGCACGTTGCGAACAGTTCGTTCTCAGCGGACACACGCTGGTCGGATTTCACTGTTTCGGCCGGCCACAACCAGATCCGCAGCTCGCAGGTGCTCACGCCGAATTCAAACCAGTTCCGGATCTCGGTTGGAATGGGTAACGAGAATCGCCGAGGGTGGAACGTCGCCGCGCTCAGCTTTTACGACTACCGAATTGGGCAACTTCAGTATGTTAGTTC
>CAZCPL010000097.1:0-19204 GCA_964500255.1 uncultured Solibacteraceae bacterium
GTTCCGCGCATCCACCAGGCAAGGATCCAATCGCAAAGCCCGCTCAAAATCCTGTCGCGCGGCTTCTTTCTGGCCCAATTGAAACAGCGCCACGCCGCGATTGTTCATCGTCTTCGCGTCGCCAGGAGCCAGCGCCAAAGCCCTTCCGAATGCGCCCAGTGCTTGCGCGGCGTTTTCGTCACGCAAGAACAGCAATCCCAATTCATTGGGAATTTCGGAATTTCGCGGCTCGATATTTGCGGCTTCCCGCAGCAGTCGCTTGGCGTCTACCATTTTCGAAACGCGTGCCAGTTGCAGCCGCGGACGCGCTTTGCCGGGTGAGCGTTCACACGCCTCCGTCCACAATGCGCGCTCTGTTCTCCAGACGTTCGCGGACCGATCATAGGAAACCAGCGCAAGCCCCAGAGCGCCTATCGACAACAGCCACCGCGGAACTTTGCCGTTGGCCAGAGCCGTGGCCGCCAGCATCGCAAAGGCGAACAATGGAAGGTACATACGACGGTCCGCCGCGAGATCCTCGGCCGGAAAGATCGACGAACTCGGCACGAGCAACAACAACCCCGCCAGCAGCCAGAACCCGCCGCGCTGCAACTTTCGCCAAGCGAGAAACGCCAGCCCTGCGATGCCGATCCACAACGCGATCGCCAAGATCCAGCCCGGATCCGCCACTTCCGGATCTACCGTAAAGCCCCAGGGCACAATCAGCATCCGCCAGTAGCGCAGCGCGATCACGAATCCCTGCACCTTTGCGTACGCTAACGGCGAGACCGGCGAGGCGAAACCCGCGCCCGCGCCCGGCGTGGCCGCCGTCGCCGCGATCGCGCGCAAACCGGCCGCCAGTGCCAGCGTAAGCATCGCCGCTGCTGGAATCCAACGGATTTTGACTCGGCCTCGCCAATAGTCCATCAGCAACAGCAAGATCGGAAGCGTCACACATTCCTCTTTGGCCAGCAATGCCGCGGCGAAGAACGCGACCGCGACCCAAGGGTGCTCTTCGATCCAGCACCAGAGCGCCATCAAACAAAACGCGGACATCAGCAGCGTCGAACGCGCGTAGACATAGTTCACCGGTTCGGACTGTATCGGATGCACCGCAAAGATCGCGACAGCCACCCAGCGTGCGGTGCCGGAGACGCCGAGCGAACGCAACACCAACCAAGCCAACACCGTATTGAGTGCGTGCAGCAGAAAGTTCCAGATGTGATAGAAAGGCGTACCGGACCCACTGCTCAGCCAGAACGTGAACTGGGTCAATGGACGCGTTTGCAGCGGTCCCCAGACGTCGCCGCTGTGAATCGCTTTGTCGAAGAAAAGCGAGTGATCGTCGAAATGGAATCCGCCGCCAAGCGATGGCACCCAGGCCACCGCGAACAAGGTAACGAGAAACAACGCCGGAATGCAGAGTCGCAAATGCTATTCTAATGGGTCTCAAACACCATGCCTGCCGCTACCAAGAAAAAGGTCAGACTGACGCCCGCCAAACAGCAACGGCTGGATCAGATTCTGGCGGCGCTCGATGAACTATATCCCAACGTGACCTGCGCTTTGCATCACAGTAACGCTTGGGAACTGCTGGTGGCGACGATTCTGTCGGCCCAGTGCACCGATGAACGCGTCAACAAAGTCACGCCGCCGCTGTTCCAGAAGTATCGCTCGATCGAAGCGTTTGCCAATGTGCCGCAGGAAGAGCTTGCACAGGATATCCGTTCTACGGGGTTCTTCAACAACAAGTCCAAGTCGGTGATCGGTGCAGCTCGCCGGATTCTGACGGATTTTGGCGGTGAGATTCCTCGCAACATTGAGGATCTGTTGACGGTTCCGGGAGCCGCGCGCAAGACCGCGAACGTCGTGCTCGGCACTGCGTTTGGCATTGCTTCCGGTGTGGTTGTGGATACGCATGTGCAGCGCATCGCGCAGCGTCTCGAACTCACCCAATACGACGAACCCGTCAAGATCGAACGTGAGCTCATGCAGATTCTGCCCCAGGAAAGATGGATCCAGTTCTCGCACCAGCTCATCCACTTCGGCCGTGGTATCTGCGTTGCGCGCAAACCGAAGTGCGCCGAATGCCCAGTCGAAAAGCTCTGCCGTTCGACGGACAAGACTCCGTTCTGAGGCGTGGTTCGTTCGTTGGAACTGCGTTGCTCTCCCTCCCTTGAGGCAGCGAAGGTGTGGGGCTTCCATGGCATTGCTACCCTAAAAGCGACATGAGACCAGTGGCCGTTATCGGCATCGGCAAAACATCCTTCGGCGCGTTCGCAGACCGCGATCTTCGCAGCCTCGCGGTCGAGGCGGGAAACCTCTGCCTCGCCTCCGCCAACGTCAAGCCTTCGCAAGTCGAAGCTTTCTATCTCGGCAACTTCGCCGGACCTTCGTTCGTCGGCCAGAATCACCTCGCGCCATATGTGGCCGGGGCGATGGGGATCACCGGCGTACCGGCGACGCGCTTCGAAGCCGCGTGCGCATCGAGCGGGTCTGCCTTCTATCACGCAGCGATGGCCGTCGCCGCTGGGATTCACGATGTCGTGCTCATTTCCGGCGTTGAAAAGATGACCTCTCAATCGACGCCTCGCGTGGCTGAAATCCTTGCGGGCGCGGGAGATTCGATGGGCGAGGTGCGCGCGGGTGCGACGTTTCCCGCGTTATTCGCGATGATCGCACGACGGCACATGCATGAATACGGGACCAGGCGCGAACACCTTGCCGCCGTCGCGGTGAAGAATCACGCCAATGGCGCGAAGAATCCGCAAGCGCATATGCGCAAGATCATCTCGATGGAACAGGCCCTCAATGGCAAGCCGATTGCCGATCCTCTTACTGTTTTCGATTGCTCGCTGGTGAGCGACGGTGCGGCCGCGGTGCTGATTGCGCCGCTCGAACGGGCGGCTGAGTTCACGTCCAAGCCGGTGCGAATCCTTGGGATCTCGCAGGTATCGGATCATGTGGCGCTCGACGCGAAGCAGGACATCACGACATTTGCCGCGGTACGCACCGCTGGCGAAAAGGCTTACAAAATGGCCGGTGTCACCGCGGCGGATATCGATCTTGCGGAGATACACGACTGCTTCACCATCGCCGAAATCGTCGCCACCGAAGACCTCGGCTTTGCCAAAAAAGGGGACGGCGGACCCTTTGCCGCAGAAGGTCACACTTCGTTGACCGGAAGCAAACCGGTGAACACGTCTGGCGGATTGAAATCCAAAGGACATCCCGTCGGCGCAACCGGCGTGGGCCAAATCTGCGATCTCGTGCTGCAGATCCGCGGCGAAGCGGGTGAACGCCAGATCGCGAAACACAATATCGGCTTGGCGCAGAATCTCGGCGGCAGCGGCGCGACCGCCGTCGTTACCATCCTCGGAGGCGCACAGTGAATCAAGGAGTCATCTACACCGAAACGATCGTCCATTCCGCGCCGGAACAGTTTGTGAGCGAGGCTCCTTATCAACTCGTGATCGTGGTGTTCGATGACGACGGCGGACGCCTCACTGCGCGCGTTGCCGGATCTGAGCGTGTCGTCATCGGTGACCGGGTCGAGTTCGACCATGACCGCGACGGAATCCGCTTCTACCGCAAATCCGTTCCGCGCTAACCAATTCGAGCGATCGATGGACCAGTTTCCCTTTCGAATCCGCATGACTGTTTGGAGATTGAAAACAGTTATGTTGAGAGCCATCGTCCTAGCGCTAGTCCTGTCTTTGACCGGATTCGCGCAACAGTTGCCCACTGAAGTCGAAACCAAGGCGAGAATCGTTCCGCAACGCGAGGCGGCATTGTCGCACGCCATTGAAAAGCAGGAACTCCGCCACTTTGCATTGCACCGTTTCTTCATCCCGGTGACCCAGAGCAATTTGCAATGGCTCACGACACTCGTCGGCGCCAGACCTGACGAAGCATTGGTTGTTTGGAAAACGATGCGCGAGTGGGACGCCTCTCGCGCGGAACGCTTCAAAAATCCGACTTAATCGCGTATACTGGCTCGATGATCCGAGCGACAGTGCTTTATCCCTCGTCCGCGACGCGTTTCGACTACGACTACTACATCGACAAGCACACCGCGATGGTGAACGAACTCTGGAAGCCGCTGGGCCTCGTGAGCGTCGAGATCAGCAAAGGAATCTCAGGGCTCATGCCCGGCAGCAAGCCCGCCTACGTGACCATCGCCACTCTGACGTTTACGTCAGTCGAGGCATTGCAGGCGGCGCTTGCGGCGACTGGAGCGCAGGTGATGGGGGACATCCCAAACTTTACCGACGTGCAGCCAGAAGTGCAGTTGAGCGAGATCTTAAGCTAGTGCGTGTTCTCTTCTTCATCGCGTTGTGTGTCAGCGCGCAGGATCGACAGATCTCGACTTGGAAGTTCGACCGGATCGACAAGATCGGCGGACACAAGACCACCATTGTCGGCAAGCCGCATGTGATCAAGACGCCCAAGGGCAAGGCCGTCGCGTTCGGCGGCGCGGGCGACGCGCTCTTTGTCGATGTCCATCCGCTTGCCGGTGCCAAGACGTTCACTTGGGAAGTCATCTTTCGCCCCGACGGCGACGGACGCCCCGAACAGCGCTTCTTCCACATGCATCAGAACGGGCCGTCCAACAACCGCCTTTTGCTCGAAACGCGGATCATCGACGGGAAATGGTGTCTCGACAGCTATGCGAAGTCCGACAGCGGCGCGCAGGCGTTGATCGACAAAACCAAGCTGCATCCAGTGGATCGGTGGATGCACGTCGCGATGGTTTATGACGGGCGCGAGTTCCGGCACTACGTGAACGGCGAACTGCAAGGTAAAGCGGCGGTGAATCTGACGCCGCAGGGCGAAGGCCGCACCTCCATCGGAGTTCGAATCAATCAGGTCGATTGGTTTAAAGGAGCGATCCGGCTGGCGCGTATCACCAGAAACCGGGCCCTGCAGCCGTCGGAGTTCCTGAAGCCGTAACTATTTGATGACGCCGTCGAGCATGACGCGGAACATCTTGGATTTCGAATCGACGCGATGCCGATACTCTGCCAACTGCTTCTCCGCGGTCTGAAGTTCGTCGGCGAGGTGCAGGCAAGCGAGCACCGCGGCCCGCGTCGTGTCGATCGAGTAGCCGCCCTTGTCGGCGATCGACTGCATCAGATCGTCTACCGTCTGCGCGAGGGATTGGGCCTGATCCGGATATTCCGCCAATAGGGTGTACTGTTGGTGGAAGATGGTGACTCGCACCGGCTTCTTTTCCGGTTCCATTAGTTCAGACTAACAGGTTTGTATACTCAAGCTATGCGCGGTTCCTTGGTTCTCGCCCTTGCGGCGGCTATCTCTCTTTGTGCCCAAGCGGCTCTTGGGCAGTCGGCGATTCCGAGATCGGAATACGGCGAACGCCGGGCAAAGCTGCAGAAAGAGCTGGATGGTGTGGTCGTGCTGTTCGGTTGGACCGAGGGGCCCGACGAGGTCTACCGCCATTACCAGAGCACGTCGTTTTATTACCTGAGCGGCTTTGAAGATCCCGGTGGCATTCTGCTCATTTCGCCCAGGAGTGAAGTGCTCTTCGTGCAGCCACGCAATGACCGCAAAGAGCGTTACAACGGCAAACGCATCGCCGCCGGAGATGCGGATGCGCTCGAAAAAACCGGTTTTCGCGAAGTGCTGGGTGTCGAGAAATTCGAAGCTCGTCTGTCTAAAGCATTGGAAGAGGCCGGGCCGATCTATGCTTCGTTAGTCACCACTCCGAAACTGCAACCGCTTGCGCCGCTGCGGGAGTTCCGCGATTCGACGCCGATGCTGGCGGCTTTGCGGATGAAGAAATCCGATGCGGAAGTTGCCGCGATCCAGAAGTCGACCGATGTATCGATGCAAGCCCACCTCGCGTCCTGGAAACGTCTGCAGCCGGGCATGCATGAATACAACTCGGTGGCGACCTTTACCGAAACCATGATCAATGCCGGATGCGAACAGCATTCTTACGAACCCATCTTTGGCTCAGGACCCAATTCCGTCGTGCTGCACTACAATTCCAACCGCCGCAAGATGGATCGAGGAGAGATGATCGTGATCGACGCCGCCGCCAAGTGCGATCGTTACGCCAGCGACATCACGCGTTCGCTGCCCATCGGGGGCAAATTCAGCGAACGGCAAAAGCAGGTTTACGAAGTGGTGCTTGGCGCGCAGAAGGCGGCGGAGGCGGTGCTCAAACCGGGCATCACTCTTGCGGAACTGACCGCTGTCGCGAAGAAGTACATGGACGAACACGGCGGCTTCGCGAAATATTTTCCGCATGGCATCGGGCATCACGTCGGGCTCGATGTGCACGATCTGTCGGATAAATCACCGCTTGCCGCTGGGGCGGTGATCACGCTGGAACCCGGTATCTACATAGCGGATGAGAACCTGGGCGTCCGTATCGAAGATGTTTATCTGGTCACCGAAAAGGGTTTCAAACCGATGAGTGCCGCACTGCCGAAGGAGGCGTCCGAGATTGAAAAGGCGCTGGTCCGCTAGGCAGGTCTGGACCTATGCCGGCCTGCTTGCGGGCTGCCTTGCGATAGCTCTTTTTACAGACTGGACGTCGCTCGCCGCACCGCTCGACAATCAGGCGTACGACGTGATTTATCGGATGTTTCCGCCGCGGGATTGGCCTCCGTCGTCGGCGATTCTGGCGATCGATGAGGCGACTTTCAATGCGCACGGCGGTGTCCGGAATCTGCGTGGGATCCTCACGGAATCTTTGCAGGCATTGGAACCGGCGAGGCCTGTTGCGATCGCCATCGACGTCACGTTGCCCGATGCCGGTGACACGAGTGAGGACGCGAGGTTGGCGGCAGCCATTGCGCATGCAGGCGATGTGGTGTTGTCGTCTCAGCTTGCAAACGGGGCATGGGAGGACCCGCTGCCGCTGTTTCGTTCGAGTGCGAAGGCGTTAGGACACGTGCATCCGGAGGAGAATCATTCGGATGGCGTGGGACGCAAAGTACCGCTTGAATACGCGGCAAATCGCGACCGCCGGTGGGCGCTGATGTTGGAGGCCTATCGTGTCTCGCGCCAAGCGCCGACGATCGTAGAATCCACTGAAGACTTGCAGATTGGCGAGACCGTTGTCCCTGTCTCTAAAGATGGCAAAGGGCGATTGATGTGGATCCGCCATCGGCCCGGCGGTATCCCGACGGTGTCGCTTGCAGAGTTGAAATCATCACCTGCGAAGGTCGCGGTGTTCGCGGGCAAGACAGTGTTTATCGGCGTGACGGCACTGGCCGGGCGTCGCGATCAGGTGCTTTCGCCATTCACGGGCGATTATGTTTCGGGCGTGGTAATTCATGCGCAGGCGTTCGAAACCATTGCGCAGCGCCGGTTCGTGACGGAAGCCTCGAACGTGACCGTGCTGTTTGTCTGTTTCGCATTGGTTGCCGCGATGGGTGTTGTGTTCGCGTTCCTCTACGGATGGATGGCGTATGTGGGCGCGTTTATGCTGTTGGGCGCGGCGCATCTAATTCCGATTTGGTTCTTTCGCTTCGATACCGTGTTTCCGTATTTCGCGGTGTTCGCCTCCGCATGGCTCGCCGCGGTTTGCGCAGCGAGCTATCAACACTTCGTTGTGCGCAGACAGTTGCATGTGACGCAAGGCGAGAAGGAACGCTACCAGCAGGCGATTCAATGGGTGGCGCATGAGATGCGGTCGCCGCTCACGGCCATTCAAGGATCGTCGGAAATGATGGGCCGCTACGCGCTCACCGACGAGCGCCGTAAGCAGATGGCGAGCATGATCAACGCCGAATCGAAACGCATGGCGCGCATGATCCAAACCTTTCTCGACGTCGAGCGTTTGAGCGAAGGGCAGATGGACATGAAGCGTTTGGCGTTCGAACTCGGCCCGGTTGTCGAACTCTGTGTGCAGCGCGTCGCGCCGCTTGCCGAACGCAAGCAGATCACGATGCATTGCGAGGGTCCGATGCCCGGTGAAGTGATCGGCGATCGGGAGTTGATGGAATACGCGGTCTACAATCTGCTGACGAACGCGGTGAAGTACTCTCCCGCGGAAACGCATGTCCGCGTGACGAGCGCCTCTCAACGCGGTATGCTGAGGCTCTCAGTGGCTGATCAGGGCATCGGCATGGATAAGAAAGAAGTCGAGAACATTTTCCGCAAATTCTATCGCACGGAGAAGGCGCAGAAATCCGGCGAGGTCGGCACCGGCATCGGGCTTTCCATCGTGGAACAGATTGTGACCCACCACGGTGGGAAAATAGAAGTGCTCAGTACACCGGGAAAAGGATCGGTCTTTACGATCGCGGTACCGCTTGCCGCAGAGCAAGCAAGGGCGGCCGATTCTTTGCCGCAACAAGCCTAAAATATGCATATTCTCGTAGTTGAAGACGACGATTCGGTACGCGCGATGATCGCTGAAGTTCTGGCGTTCGAAGGCTATCAGGTCGATACCGTCTCTTCCACGTCGGCCGCAGCGCAGAAGCTCGAGCAGCGGACCTATCCGATTGTCGTTTCCGATATCTATCTCGATGAGAAGACCGGACTCGATGTATTAAAGAACGTCAAGGACAAGAGTCCTTCGAGCGCCGTGATTCTGATGTCCGGCCGTGGATCGATGGAAACGGTCATGGCGGCCACTCGAGGTGGCGCGTTCGACTATCTTGCCAAACCGTTTGAATCGATCGACGATTTGATCAGCGTGGTCAAGCGTGCCGAAGCTTCTTTGAAGCAGTCGGACGGCGACAACGAAGTTGATATTGACGATCTGCCCGAGACCGAGATGATCGGCACTTCGTCGAAAATGATCTCGATTTACAAGACCATTGCGAAGGCCGCGCCTTCTGACGCGACGATCCTGATTGAAGGCGAAACGGGCACGGGCAAAGAGCTGATCGCGCGCATGGTGCACCGCATGAGCATGCGTTCATCGCAGGCTTTTGTTCCGGTGGATTGCGGATCCATCGCGCCTTCGTTACTCGAAAGCGAGCTCTTCGGTGCGATGAAGGGCGCCTATACCGGCGCGGAACGCGACCGTACGGGTGTCTTCGAATCCGCCGACAAAGGCACGGTGTTTCTGGACGAGATCGGCGACATCGATCCGGGTTTTCAGGCCAAATTGCTGCGGTTTTTGCAGGAACGCGAAGTGCGTCCGCTGGGTGCGTCGCGGGCGCGCAAGGTGGATGTTCGCGTGGTGGCGGCGACGAACAAGAACATCCCCAAGCTGGTGGAAGAGGGCAAGTTCCGCGAGGATCTGTGGTTCCGTCTGAATGCGGTGCCGATTCAGGTTCCGCCGTTGGCCGAGCGACTGAGCGACATCCCGCTTCTGGCTGACTACTTCACCAAGAAATACAACAACCGCTATGGGACGCATACGAAGCTGCTCGAAAGCGGCGTGAAAGCGCTGCAGGTATATAGCTGGCCGGGCAACGTGCGTCAGTTGCAGCACATGATTGAGCGGCTGTCGATCCTTGCGCCGCAGAACCGCATTGACGCGGATTCGGTGAAGGACGCGATTGAGGCAATGGAATCGCGCGACGGAGCGATGAATGCGAGCGAGACGCTGGCGGATACCGAAGCGGATCAGATCCGGCGGGTGCTGGTGGCTTGCAAGGGCAACAAATCCCGGGCCGCGAAGGTGTTGGGGATTGAGCGGAAGACGTTGTATCGCAAGCTGGAACGGATGGGGATCGGGTAGGTGCTACGCCGATGCTATGCAACTCACAACAAGTCTCGATCGCGAGGTCGACGGACGCTGGATTGCTGAGATTCCGGAGCTGAACGTCCTCGTGTACGGTGCGACGCGGCAGGACGCGATCCATCGGGCGGAGAGTGCTGCGAGGGAACTCATTCCTGACATGATCGCCCACTGCCAATTGCCCCCCCGAGGCCATCGCAGCGGACTTCAACGTCGCCGCATGAGTGTCTGGCCCTCGGCTAAGGCGCGACGAGTCTTCGCTGCGCCGATACGCCTCGGCTGGCGCCACGACCACACGGTTGGCTCCCACAAGATTCTCGAACGGGAGGGTTGGCCGAATTACCGCTTTTCCTTCCACGATTCCGATGAGCTGGGTCCGGCAATACTGGCTAGAATCTCCAAGAAGACCGGACTTCAGCCGAAAGATCCTTAGTGGCTCGGACGCTGGCTTCCTGAGTCGATTGCCCGGATCGACGAGCCATTTCGCCCCTCGGTTCATACCGGCTGAATAATAAAAGGAAATCGCAGGCACACGTAGTGTGGGAACTGTCATTTAGCGATTCCTGGTCATGACGAAGACCGCGGCCCCTACCTGAACCAATAGGATCACGCCGAAGATAATCCGAAGGTATCCCGAGTATTCTTTGCGAATCTTTCCAGCGGTTTCCGTGTCAACCGTGTAAAGTAAGGGGTCCGCAATCTTAGGCAGAAGCCATTGAGGAAAGATGACGAACAAGAGTGGGAGAAACGGCAAAGGGGGACAATGCAACCCTGTATCGCAAGTTGGAACGGATGGGGATTGGGTAGCTCTCGTAGAATAGAGCTATGGAAACTATCTCAATCGATTCCATTCCCATTGTTGTTGGCAGAGAGGACGCTGGGCGCTGGGGGCTGACATAGAGTCGATGCCCGGCGTCACGGCTTACGGGGATAGTCGAGAGCTTGCGATCGACAAAGTTCGCGCCCTTGCATTGCGTGTGGCAGCGGATTGTCTGGAACACGGTGAAGATGTGCCCGAGCCGTTCAAGCAAGTCTTTACGGTCGCATGGCAGAACGGTTCCCACCGGCGCTTGGTGCGGGATGGCTGGCCCAACTACACTTTTGCCTTTCACGATGGGGCTGAGATCGGCCCCCCGCTGCTCGCTCGAATAGCGAAGAACACTGGCCTCAGGCCGGAGGATCTATAAGTCATGAAATTCCTAGCCTTGCTGATCTGCATCTCGGGTTTTGCGGCGGATACGCCCAAGCCTCCACATATTTCCGTCACGGGCGATGCCGAAGTGAAAGCCACGCCCGATCAGTTCACTGTCCGGATCCGCATCGAAGGACGCCATAAGGAACAAGCTGCCGCGCGCGAGCAGGTGGAATCGACGGTGCAGAAGGCTGTCGCCTCGGCAAAGATTTTGGGGGTTGCGGAGAAGGACATCCGGACGCTCTACTTCCAGACTCGCCGAGTTTTTGGCAAAGATGGGCGGACGGCTTCAGTGAAGTCTTATGAAGTATCGTCGCGGATGTCGTTCGTGCTGCGCGACGTCAACAAAGCCGAGGAACTGGTTAACGCGCTCACCGATGCGGGTGCGTCCAGCGTCGAGGGTTCGGATTTCGGATTTGAGAATCCACGTAAACACTACGATCAGGCGCGTTCGGAGGCTGTCGATGCAGCGACGCAGAAGGCAAACGCGGTGGCGAAGCAGTTGGGCGTCAAGGTTGGATTTCCGTTGGCAGTTGAGGTGTTGCCCAATGAGTCGGCCTTGCCGTTCGCTCCGCGCAGGATGGCCAATGTCATGGCGATGGGGGATGCACCGCAGCCGTCAACCGACTCAGTCATTGCGCCCGGTGAGATCACGATCCGCGCATCCGTGCGCATCGAGTTCGAACTGGTGAAACCCTAAGGAACCAGCATCGCAATCGGCCGGATCGGGGATCCCGTCCCGCCCTCGATCTTCAGCGGCGCGGCCACAAACAGAAACTCATAGACGCGCTCTGCCGCGAGTTCCTCAAGATTCAAACACTCAACAATGTGGATGCCATGATCGACCAGCAAATGCACATGCACGGCCATGTCGCGCGACGGCATCCGCTCAAACGCCACGGTATCCGAACCCGCGGCAAACACCTTGCGTGCACTCAGCCACTTCGCCGCCTCTTCCTCAGGCCCAGGACCCACAACCTGCCCGCCCTTGCCCCCCGTGATGTATTGACGCTGATCGCGCCAGTACCTCGCCCAACCCGTGCGAAACAGCACCACATCGCCTTGCTTCACTTCGACGTTTTGATGCGCGAGGATCTCTTCAATCTGTTCGGGCGTGATCGCGAACTCTTCGGGCAGCACGTCCAGACGAAAATGCCCAGGGACATCGAGCAGCACGCCGCGCCGCACAATCGGTTTGATCGTATCCACAGACAACTCGCGCACGCCGCCAGCGTAAGATTGCACCGGCTCCGCCTCGACACCGCCAAACATTTTGCCGCCGCACGAAAAATGACACAGCGCGTCGATGTGTGTTCCCACGTGCCCGCCCAATGTGATCGTTTCCGCCGCGGAACTCGCGCCAGACTTCAACACCAGATCGCCGTGCTTCTTGTTCAGTGAATAGAGATACGGCGGATGCGTTGGAAAGTGCGGCATCCCGACGAAATAGGGCTGCGCCAAGTCGAACAGCCGGGCGTTGGTGAGTTGCTCGAGCATCATCAATGGGCCACTTTCGAAACTTCCGGCAAGAAGTAGAATACGATGCCCAAGATGATGTAGACCGCGAGCAATTGCACGCCTTCGATCCAATTCGAAATGCCGTCGGAGCAGATCTGGCCGGTGATCCAGACCGCGATCACTACCGCTAGAACTTCAGCTGGCGTGAAGACGAGATCCATCGGCGTCGGCCCGATCGCGTAACTTACGAACACCAACACCGGCGCGACGAACAAGGCGATCTGCAGTGAAGATCCTATGGCGATCGACAAGGCCAGATCCATGCGGTTCTTCATTGCAACCAAAATCGCGCTCGAATGTTCCGCAGCGTTACCTACGATTGCTACGACGATCACGCCAACGAAAACGCTCGTCATCCCGAACGATATCGCGGCCTTTTCCACGGATCCAACCAGGATCTCGCTCATCCATGCGATCAGCGCGGTAGCGCCTGCCAGGATCCCAGCCGCTTTGCGTATAGACCAATGTCCCTGGCCGGTCGTGATCTCTTCCAGATCGGAAGTCCCGCCCATGAACAACTGTTTGTGCGTGACCAGTGAGAAGGTCAGATGAAGCACGTAAACAACCAGCAGTACGATCGCGATCTCCAAACTCAAGCCCGCTTCTTTGACCACCGCCGCAGGGCCCGCGAGATAGTGAAACGCCGCGGGAATCACCATGCCGACGGCTGCCAGCGTCAGCAACGTCGATTGCGAACTCGCCGCCTGTGCGTTGAATCGCTGCTCTTTGTGCTTCAATCCGCCGGCTACGATCGATGCGCCCAACACCAGCAGCAGATTGCCGATGATCGATCCGGTCAACGACGCTTTGACGACGTCATAGAGGCCCTTTTGCAGGGCAGCCAACGCGATGATCAATTCGGCGGCGTTTCCGAAGGTGGCGTTCAACAGGCCGCCAACGCCTTCGCCAGTCTTTTCCGCGAGTTGTTCGGTCGCGCGTCCCAACCAGCCTGCAAGGGGAATGATTGCAATGCAAGCACTCAAGAAGATCAGCGTGTGGGACTCGGGCTTCAAAAACTCCAACGCCACCGTGATGGGCACAAACACTAAGAACCAATTCAGCATGAACTTCCTAGCGTAACCGCACCGGCTTGCCGCCCGCCTCTTTGCTTTTCAGTGCCGCGTCCATAAATGCGAAAACTTCAAGCGATTCCTCATTCGAAACCGGTGGAACCTTGGTCTCGAAGAACTTCACCATTTCTGTCAGCATGTTCTTATAGCCCGTCTTCGGATTAGGCGAACTCTGCAACAGGCCATCTTTCTTGAACACCACGGCTCCGTATCCGCCATAGGGCCGATTGGTGCGAACCGTGCCGATGCGCCCATCTTTCCAGCGGCCCACGATCACGTCGCCACTGTCGGAAACCGTGCGCGTTACTTCCACGCAACCGGGTCCGAGAAAAGCGTACATCAGCTCGATTGGATGAATCGCATACCAGGAAAGATCGAGGCGATGCGTCTTGTCGGTGGGTCCGGGACCCCAGGTGATCACCGCCGTCGTATCCGGAACCTTCATGGTCGAGGTCATCTCGTTCCAGCGCAGGCTCGATGCGGTGAACCACGGCACGCCCGCGGCTTTCGCAAGGCGGGCAATCTCGAGGGCGTCCTCATAGGTCGACGAGAGCGGCTTGTCGATGAACATCGGCTTGCGGTGCTTGATGATCTCTCTTGCCTGCATCAGGTGCGGACGCCCGTCGACGCTTTCGAGTAGTACCGCATCCACCTTCGAGCACAAGGTCGCAATGTCGGGAACGATCTCAATGCCCCAGTCTTTCTGCAGTTCCGCGGCGTACTTGTCGACGCGCGAATAGGAAGACTCCAGATCTTTGCTGCCGCCCTTGTAGGCAGCCACGATCTTCGCGCCCGGAACGTAATCTTTGTTCGTCGGATCGTTGAAGATCTTGGTGAAGGCGATCACGTGGGACGTATCCGTGCCCACGATGCCAAGTTTGATCTGGGCGCTCAGCAGACACGAAAGCGCGAACGACGAGAACAGCAGACGATGCAGCATACTCACGCAGTTTACCGGATAATGGGATCATGCTGCGTCGAACATTCCTGTTCGGTTCTGTTTCGGCGGCTCTCGCGCAAGCGAATGCCAAAGGCGAGAGCCTTGTCCATCGCTCGACGATTCGTAGCGCGGCGCTGCAGCCGGAATCGCTCGTTTACCTGCCGCCGGATTTCAAAAAGAACATGCCGCTGTTGGTCTGGCTGCACGGCGCATCGCTGCGCGGTTCGGATGTGCAGATGGTGAAGCGTTACGGTCCGCCGGCGGTGGCGGAACGGCGCGGCGACTTCCCGTTTGTCGTGCTCTCGCCGCAGTGTCCTGTGGGCCAGTTGTGGACGGACGCGAACGCGCTCATCAAACTAGTCGACGAAATCATGGTTGAGCATCGCATCGATCACAAGCGCGTCTACCTCACGGGACTCAGCATGGGCGGAGGCGGAGCATGGTTCCTGGGCTCGCAGCACAGCAACCGTTTCGGATCGGTTGTTCCGATGTGCGGGCCTACACAGCCCGCGATCTGGGCCCCGGGGCTCAAAAAGATGCCTGTTTGGTGCTTTCATGGCGAGAAGGACGACGTGGTTCCGCTCAAGCGCTCGAAGGACATGGTGAAGGCTCTGAAGAAGGTGGGCAATAAAGTGAAGTTCACCGTGGTCAAAGGCAAGGGCCACGACATCACCGGCCTTTACAACGACGACGACATTTACAAATGGATCCTATCGAAGAAGATCCGCAAACCGGTAAACTAACAACATGCGACAAGGCGTCATTTTAGCGTTCGGCCTCGCGGCAGCCGCACTATTGGCCCGAAACATATACTGGATCTTCCTGGTCATGCCGGATGAAGCGAACCAGGGCGCGATTTGGCGGATCTTTTACTTCCACTTGCCATCGGCGCTCACCTCATTTTTTCTCTTCTACCTCGGTGCAGGGGCGAGCGTTGGGTTCCTCGTGAACAAGTCGCCCAAGTGGGATCGGGTCGCTGCAGTCGCGAACGAAATCGGACTCGCCCTCGCTCTTACGACCCTTTTCACGGGAATGATCTGGGCGCGCATCGCCTGGGGTATCTGGTGGGCGTGGGATCATCGCCTCACGTCGTACCTGGTCTCAATTCTGCTTTACAGCGGCTATCTCATGCTGCGGAATTCGATCGATGAACCAACGCAACGTGGGCGCCTCAGCGCTGTGCTTTCGATTTTCGCTTCGTTGAATCTAATCCTGGTTTGGAAGTCGATCGAGTGGTATCGTACGCAGCATCCCGGTCCCGTGCTGAGCATCCGCAATGGCGGTGGCATGGCACCTGGGATGGAAGAACTGGCCTATTGGAACGTACTTGCGTTGGGCCTGTTCTCAGTGGTGCTCTTCATGGTCCGGCTGCGGCAAGCAGAGATGCAGTCAGAGATTGATTCGCTGCGCCGCTATGCGCACGCGATCTAGAGGAAGACGATGGACGAGAGAAACTTCACCTACATGTTCTATGGATTCACGGTCGCCTGGGTGGTGATCGTGATCTATGTGCTGACGATGGTGTTACGCGAAAAGAAGCTCACCAGCGAACTCGAACGTGTGAAGCATATGATCGAAGATCGCGAAAAGAAATAGCGCCAATCGAAAGGATTTTCCCGCTGGATTCCGTCTTAACTAACTTGACGGCGGTGCATCCATGCAATCCTTTCCTTCCGACAGTAGCCTGTTCACAGAAGTTTACCCCGAACTCAAACGCCTGGCCGCGCGCCACATGCGTTCGGAACACTCCTGCCATACGATGCAGGCCACGGCGTTGGTGCATGAAGCTTACCTCCGTATGGCTCGCAACCCGAAGTGGAACGATAAGACCCACTTTTTCGCGCTGGCGTCCCAGTCGATGCGCAACGTCCTGGTCGACCGCGCCCGTGCCCGCCTGGCCCAAAAGCGTACGAACGATCCGGCAGCCGACGATCCCTTTCACGGCTTCGTGAATCCACTGCAGTTTATGCAACTGCACGACGCCCTCAATCGCCTGGCGCAGATCGATGCCCGGCAAGCGCAGGTCGTGGAACTCCGCTTCTTTGCCGGCTGCAACGAGCAGGAGATTGCAGAGTCGCTCGGCATTGCTTATCGAACCGTGAAGCGCGATTGGCGCATAGCCCGCACCTGGCTGTTCGGGGAGTTATCGCAATGAACTGGCAAGAAGTCAGCGGGCTTTTTTCAGACGCGATGGATCTGCCGCCTGCCGAACGCGATAGCTTTCTCGCCGAGCGCTGCAGCGATGCGGAAACGATCGCCGAAGTGCAGCGGCTCATCCGCCTGGAATCCAAGTCGGAAGATTTTCTCAACCAGCCGGTGAGCGAGCAGGAACCCACGGCCCCTGAACTGGAGGAAGGCCAAATCCTGTCCGACCGCTATCGCATTGAACGGCGCATTGGGGTCGGCGGCATGTGCGGAGGCGTCTACTCGGCGATCGATGTCAAGCACGGCGAACATGTCGCGCTGAAAACCATCTGTTCTGCGCAGGAATTCCAACTCGCCCGCCGCGTCACGCACATCAATGTCTGCCGTGTCTTCGATTGCGACAGCGATGGTGACATCCAATTCCTCACCATGGAACTGCTTCGCGGGCAGACTCTCGAAGACAGGCTGAAGCAAGATACTCTCAAGAACGAGGAACTGCTGGAATTCGCCCGCCAGCTTTGCGCCGGATTGAAAGCCGCTCATGAGGCGGGAGTTTTGCATCGCGATCTGAAACCCGCCAATATTTTCCTGACCGAGGAAGGCCGAGTGGTGATCGCCGACTTCGGACTCGCGCGCCCCTCTCACAATGCGCAGTCCCAACAACTGGCAGGAACCCTCGCCTACATGGCACCCGAACTGCTCGCAGGCAGGCCGGCGTCCGTCGTTTCCGATATTTATTCACTAGGTGTTGTGCTGCATGAAGCAGCCACCGGCAAGCTACCGATCGACCCCGTCAAAGTGCCCTCAACCGTAAAGAGAGTGATCCGATGCTGCCTGCAAATGGACCCTGCGATGCGTCCGAAATCAGTGGATTCGGTGGAGAAACTCCTGCAATCGATCGAAAATCGAGTGCGTGGTATATTACGGATCTGGCCACAGACGACCTCTCCCGCTTGCTCGACGATTGCCAGGCTGGCAAGCCCGCAGCTTGGGAGGACTTCCACGCCCGGTTTCACCACCTTATTCGGGTTACCGTCGTGAAAGCGGCACGTCCTTACGGTTGCACCGATCGCGCCGTGCTCGACGAACTGGTGCAGGACACGTACTTGCGCATTTGCGCCGATCGATTCAAAGTCTTGCGCAGCCTGAAAGCGCAACAACCTGCCGCGATCTATTCTCTCGTTCAGTCCGTCGCGTATTCGACCGCGGTCGATGAGTTTCGCAATCAACACGCTGCGAAACGCGGCGGCCATCGACGTCCCGTTTCTCTCGATGGTCTGGTGGGAAGCCTCACTGGCGGCAAATCCCCCGAAAATCAATTGGAGCGACAGATGCTGCTGGATCGGCTCGATGCCCATCTCGACGCTGTCCTGCCGAAGGCCACACACGACCGCGACAAAGCCATATTCTGGCTACACTTCCGGCAAGGCTACACATCGATTGAGATTGCGAAGATTGCATCCTTCGACCTGACCGCAAAGGGCGTTGAAAGCCTTCTGCATCGAATGATTCGCGATCTTCGCGAAAAGTTCGGCGGCGCGTCAGCCACTGCCGGGGGCAACTAGGAGGAACAATATGCAGGACCCGCAAAAGACTCCTCTCTGCGTCCCTACCGGAACCATTGCCATGTTGGCTCTCGGCTGCGAGGACGAAGCGCACGACATGATGCATATCAGCCAGTGCGAACGCTGCTCGTCTCTGTTGCGAGACGCTTTGGAAGATTTGCCTCGCGATTTAACAGAAGAAGAGTTGAGTGTCGCTGAGAGCATTCCGCCACCGCCGATGCCAAAGGCCCGGACAACCCGGTGGCCGCTCGCCATTGCCGCCGCGCTGTTTGTTTTGGTTTCGGCGACCGCCTACCGTATGGTGAATCCGGAATTGGAAAAGCCAACGCTCACGGCGCAGTTGTCGAATGTTTATTCGGCCCATCGCTCGATGGATCTGCGCATTGCGGGAACCCGCTATTCGGAGGTGCGCGTCCAGAGGTCCGCGAGCGCGAAGAGTCCCTATGCAGATCTGGCCCTGGCCATTGCAGACGAACTTGAAAAGACTCCGGGGCAAGTCAAATTGCTGCGCGACAAGGGTCGGCTTGCCCTGTTCGAAGGTCGTTACGATGAGGCAATCGCCATACTGGAACCGCTGGTCACGGTGGATCCGGAAACTGAGACCGACCTCGCCGCAGCCTACTTTCAGCGTGGCCGCCGCCGCAATTCCCAAGAAGATCGCGACCAGGCCTTCGTCCGATACCAGGCGTTTGTGCGCTCACACCCTTCCGATTCCGCCGCGGCGTTCAATCTGGCGCTGGTTGCGGCGGAAACTCGCCCCGCCGAAGTAGCGGCCCGCTTCTATGAGCAATACTTGGCACTGGAATCCTCACCGGAATGGAAGCATGAGGCGGAAGGTCGGCTCGCCCGCTTGCGAGAAGGGCTCAAGCCCAAATGACCCCGGGGGCGAGATCGGCGCGCGATACGGTCTGGTTCCTTTGGTTTCTCGCGCTTCTTTCTGCGACGCTCATCGTTGGTTGGCGTCTTCGGTCGAGCGATCCGTTGGTTGCAGCCAACGCTTTGTTGCTGCAAGGCGCACCGGCACATCGATCGCACCCCTGGCGGATTCCCGGCGCGGCCTGGGTTCCCCACCGACTCGTGCGCCAAGGGCCAGCCAGCAACAGCGCAAAGCCTGCGCGGCTGCTG
>CAZCPL010000098.1:0-8144 GCA_964500255.1 uncultured Solibacteraceae bacterium
AACATCGGCCTCATGAAGGCCGTCGAAAAGTTCGACTACAACCGCGGCTACAAGTTTTCCACTTATGCGACCTGGTGGGTCCGTCAGGCCATCACCCGCGCCATTGCCGATCAGGCCCGCACCATTCGCATCCCGGTGCACATGATCGAGACGATCAATAAGTTGATCCGCACACAGCGCCAGTTGCAGCAGGAACTCGGTCGCGAACCTTCGAACGAAGAGCTTTCCGCCAAGATGGAAATGCCGCTCGGCACGGTCCGCAAGGTTTTGCGTATCGCGCAGGAACCGATCTCGCTCGAAACGCCAGTCGGTGAAGAGGATGAATCGCACCTTGGCGATTTTCTCGTCGACAAGCGCGTCCTCTCGCCGTCCGAATCGGTCATTAATCTCAATCTCCGCGAGCAAACCGCTGAAGTCTTGAAAACCCTCAGCCCGCGCGAGGAAAAGATCGTGAAAATGCGTTTCGGCCTGCAGGATGGCTCGGAACACACGCTAGAAGAAGTAGGACAGCACTTCGCTGTCACGCGCGAGCGCATCCGCCAGATCGAAGCCAAAGCTCTCCGCAAACTGCGGCATCCCAGCCGCAGCCACCGCCTCCGGGCGTTCATGGAACAAAACCGCGATTAGTCAGGGCGTGGTGGGAGGCCAGCTTCGAGAAGCGCTCCCGGCGAGGCCACTCTTGCGGTCAAAAACTCCCAATCGAAGCACTAGTCGCAATGTTCGCTTGACTGAGTTCCTGTCCCACCGATCCGATCTCCGACATGAAAGAAGCGCTGAACGGAACGCCTCCCGTGATCCAGATCAGGTTCTTCCGCCCCGGAAAGTTCCGCAAGCGGCGTGCGATCTGGCGTAGCGAAGCCACCGTCACAATTACCCGATCATTGCCCGATCGCAGCGCCTGCCGGATCTCTCCGCTATTGATGAGCCCGTCAAGTTGAGGTAGCCCGGTGCGCACTAGCGTGAAGCGAGTCTTGTTGGAAGCGCTACCCTGACGGCCATCGAGCGCCTCAGCCACCGCTACCAGGCCCTTTGTGTCGGAGGTGAAATCGTGGACAACCGCAAGGCGTTGCGCGAGAAGATAGATACCGATCCGTTCGCCTTGCAGTGCCGTCTTGAGAAACTTCACTAGCTGTTGCCGCGCGTAAACGCTTTGGCCCAATTCCGTATTGTGCGTATCGAACAGAACCAGACTGACATTCTTCGGGGCCTCGGCGTTCGTGATGTTCAAGAACACCTCCGGCGGAGCGCGAAGGATCCGCGATCCGGCTGGGCGGCAGTCGCGTCCTCAGCAAATACTGCGATTTCCGGGGACGCCCGCCGGTCGTGAGCGCAAAGTCAGCTTTGGTGAGCCCGTGCATCGGCCCATCGCCATCGGAAACCACCGCGTTGATCTGCACCAGTTGCGTCTTGACCCGGATCACCGCTGCGTCGCGCACCTGTGCCATCGACACAAGACAAAAGAGGCTCAAACAACAACGGTGTGACATAGCCAAAAACTCTACAACCTGACGCTCAAACCATCGCTCAACGTATTGCGGTAAGCCTTCCAGGCCGGCACAAAACCAATCAGCAAGCCAGAGATCATCACGCCGCCCAGATAATACCAGGCAATTGAAGTCGGAGCCTGAATTGGCAGATATAAGCCGAACTCGCGTTCTACAATCGGTTGGAAAATGAACGAAAGCCCATAGACAATCGCCACGCCCAGCAGGCATCCGATAAAGCTCAAGATCGCCGACTCGAACACCAGCAAACTGATAATCTTTGCCGGGCCCGCGCCCAGCGCACGGAAAATCGCCATCTCACGCCGCCGTTCATTCAGCGACGTATAGAGCGACACCAGCATTCCGAGCAAGCCGACGACAAGCACGAAGAATGTGACCACCCGTAGCGCGTCTTCCGCGTACCCGATGGTGCTCCACAATTCGGCCAACGCGACACCCGGTATGATCGCCTGCAACGGTTCTTCGGTATAGGTATTGATATCGCGCTGCAATTGCAACGTCGCGATGCGGGTCTTGAAACGCACCAGAAAAGCGGTGATGTTTTCGACCTTCAGATCTTCCTTCTTGATCTTCGCGGCAGGCACTTCCTCGCCCGGCATCGGAGGCGCCCCTTCCTGCCAATCGATATGCACCGCCGAAATCCCTTCGAGCGGAATATAGAGAGACCGATCCACCGGCGTCGCCGTGCGATCCAGAATCCCCACGATGGTAAAGGGCTTGTCCTGATGATCGAGAATGCCGCGCGCGCTGCCGATGCCGTGCGTGATCACCACCTTCTCGTCCATCCGATACCCGAGTTTCGCGGCCACATCGCTGCCGATGGCTGCCTCAAAGACAGCCTCCGGCGCACGTCCCGCCACAAACTTGATGGTGCGATCACGGCGGTAGCGATATTTCTCGTAGAAGTCCTTGGTCGTACCAACGACGCGGAATCCGCGATGGCTGTCGCCCAGGGAATACGGGATCGTCCACGAAACCGCCGGATGGCTCTTCCACTTCTCGTAACTCGCGTAAGAGATATTGTTGGTCGCAGTTCCGATGCGGAACACGGAATAGAGCAGCAACTGCAACGATCCGCCGCGCGCGCCGACAATGAGATCGGTCTGGCTGATCGTATTCGAAAAGCTGTCGCGAGCCCCAACGCGCACGTTCTCTACGCCGATCAACAACGCAACACTGAGGGCAATCGAGATGATCGTCAATACGGTCGTCAGCAGCCGGTTCTTGAGAGAATGAAACGCAAGAGAAAGTAAGAGCATGTTAGGCTGCCGCCACCTGGATCCGGTTTACTTCGGGAAGGGACAACGCACGGCTGAACATCGGCATCAGCGAGCGGTCATGACTCACAAAGAGCAAAGTCGCGTTCGCCTGCGCCACGCAATCGAACAATAGTTCGATGAAGCGCTCGCGATGGTCAAAATCGAGTGACGAGGTCGGCTCGTCGGCGACAATCAGTTCCGGCGCTCCCATCAACGACCTCGCGGCCGCAACGCGTTGCTGCTGCCCCACGCTGAGGTTCACGACATTTTCGCTGAGCAATCCCTCAATGCCCAATCGCTTGGAGATCGCGCGGGCCTCGTCATCCATGGAACCCTTCAACCGCTTCCGCCGCTCCGCATGCAGACGGCACGGCAGCGTGATATTTTCGATCACAGAAAGATAGGGGATGAGATTGAAGAGCTGAAAGATGTAACCCAGATGCGAACCGCGAAACGCATCGCGTTGCGATCCGGACATCTTCGCGAGGTCGCGCCCTAGGATGCCGACACTTCCCTGCTGTGCCGTCAGTACGCCCGTCAGCAGGCCCAGCAGCGTGGTCTTACCACTACCACTTGGTCCAAATAGAAACACGCGCTCACCCGCGGCGATTTCCAAATGCGGGATGTCTAGAATCTTCTTGCCTGCGCGATACGAAAACTGAACGTCTTTCAGACTGACTGCCAGATCAACCGACGCGGATGCCATTATCCAATCTTGACACTTCCCTTGTCGTTCTTGATAGTCGCGCCGGTTTGACCGGAATCGGAAACAGCTTGCACCGTCACGTCTTCGATCTCGGAGTACATCTTCGAGATGCCGAACTTCACTTCGGCCCCCTTCAACGGCTTGGCGCACTGCACCTTGAATTCCGCGTGAACCTCGGCATGCTGGCCTTCCACTTCGAAGTGCGCCTTGATGGTTTGGAACTTGCATCCCAATGCCGCGGGAAAGATAACAAGTTCGCCAATACGCGCCTTCAGATTCGCCAACGCAGCGTCTACTTTTTTCTGTTCCGCCGCGTTCTTCGGCTTATGCTCAAAGCCAATCACAGGGTCGGCGGCGGCTTCGAATTCCACAGTTCCGCTACTGCCTTCGATGCCGATGTTCACCTTGGCCGCGCCATGCGAATGCGCATGCTGGGCGGCTGCGGGCGCTGCTTTGGGTGCCGGCGTGGCCTTTTTTGCAGCAGGCTTTGACTGCCCAAAGACACAGGCCGTCGCCACGAGGATCATTGCTAGTGATTTCATTGTTTCTCCCGATAAGGTTCCACCGACAGCGCTTTCAACTGAAACGACACATCCCCGTACTGGCTCTTCACCGGCGCAATTCGCAATTCGCCGAGAACCCACACCGGGTCGGTCACACTGACGCTGACGGACTTCTGGTCCGCTGTGCGGACATGGACAATCTGATTGGGCGGCGGAGGCGGCGTGTGGATACAAGCGCCCACATACGGCACAAGCAAGAACTCGGAGATCTTGTTTTCTTTGTCCTCGAGCGGCACGACAAACCCTGGGATCCGCACGCGCTTGCCATCGTATTTCTTCAGCGAATCCGGCGCTTTGCCCGTCTTCAGGTCAAGTTCCCGCAACAGCGACCAGTCAACAGGCGGCATGTCCGCTTCCGTAGGACCGCCGGACGCGGTACGGAAATCAGGTAGCGTCACCTGCTTCCACGTCTGATAAGCTGCGGCCGCAGTCATAACAACGAGTCCGGCAAGCACCACACCCTGTAGGATGCGCGCGCCCAAGCCAAGTTTCGTCGTTCTGCTTTCTGCCATTTCCACCATATTTTGCTCGGACATGCCGATTCTATCAGCCGCCGGGCGATTCTCTGCGGAAGCTCCCATCAACGAACCTAACATAGCCTTGAACGGCCTCGCTTTCGCCGCAAGCGGAGGTCGTGCTAGGACGTGTTACTCAGTAACTACAGTGACCGTCAGCGGACGCCGGAAAACCATCGTCTTTACCACCCTAGGCGGTTGCCTGGTCGCTCTGGCCATTACGCTCAACGTTGGCTGGATCGCCAACTGGCGCACCGGCGTCATGTACGTCATCGGCACCCTGTCCTTTCTCGCCATCATCGCCGGAGTTGTCCTCAATACGATCTTTCTGCTACGAGAGATCCGCCGCAATGAACAACACGACGCATTCATCAATGCTGTGACGCATGAACTGAAGACTCCGGTTGCGTCGATTCGCCTGTACCTCGAAACGCTGCAGAAGCGCGATCTGCCACCTGAGAAGCAGCGGGAATTCTACAAGATCATGCACGACGATTCCGACCGCCTGCTCAACACCATCGAAACGGTTTTGCGCGCCGGCCGGGTGAGCCGCTCGACCAAGCTCTACCATCGTTCGCGTGTCGATCTGGTGGAAGTGGTACAAGAAACGGTCGACCTGGCTCGAACCCGGAACCACCTGGCCGCGAACTGTATCGCCGTGGCCGCGATGCCCAAAGAAGCCGTGGTGCTGGGCGATCCGGACGAACTCAAAGGCGCACTCATGAACTTGCTCGACAACGCCATTAAGTACTCGCCGAAGAAAGTGGATATCAGCGTGCGCCTCGACAAGTTCATCGATCGAACCGCAGTGGTGCAAGTGCGCGACGAAGGCATGGGCATCCCAAAGAGCGAGTTGAAGCATGTATTCAAGCGCTTCTACCGGGTACCGGGATCCGTGCGTATCAAAGGCACAGGGCTTGGTCTTTTCATCGTACGCACGGTAGCGAAAAAGCATGGAGGCAAAGTGACGGTGGAAAGTCCCGGCCCTGGATTCGGAAGTACGTTCCGGTTGAAGATCCCCTTGGCGGCACCCGAATGAGTGAACTGATTCTAGTGGTCGAAGACGAAAAGCATCTTGCCGAGGGTCTGCGCTTTAACCTCGAAGCCGAGGGCTACCGCGTGGAAACATTCGAGACTGGCGAAGAGGCGCTGACGCGTCTGGCGCAAAGCGTAAAAGAGGTTTCGCTGGTGCTGCTGGACGTCATGCTTCCGGGTATCGACGGCTTCTCTGTGGTATCAGAGATGCGCAAGCGCGGCGTCTATATCCCAGTGTTGATGCTGACCGCGCGCGGTCGCAGTGAGGATGTTCTGAAAGGCTTCGAAAGCGGCGCGGATGACTATCTGCCCAAGCCCTTCGATCTCGAAATCCTGCTGGCGCGCGCCCGCGGGTTGTTGCGTCGCAGCGCGTGGTCTTCGGCGAAGACGGAACCGGAACCAGTCGGGCGTCTGGACCTCGAAGGCAAAACCATCGATCTCGAACGCATGGAACTTCTCGACGGCGAGAGCGCTCAGCAATTGACGTTGATGGAAACGAATCTGCTGCGCTTCCTTTCCGAACGCGATGGACAAACCGTCTCGCGCAGCCAGTTGCTCGAAGGTGTTTGGGGCGTCCGCGAGGACACCGATACGCGAGCGATCGATAACTTCATCGTGCGCCTGCGGCGCTACATCGAGAAGGATCCAGCCAAGCCGCGCTTCCTGACGACAATCCGGGGAGTGGGATACCGGTTTCAGAAAAAGCCCAGGGATTGAACGGACTCCTTTCGCTCGCAACAGCAACGAATGAAGGCCAATTGCCCAACCCGATGAGTTTCAGGCGCGGTCTGGTTTGCTCCCGTTAAAGACCACAACATGTGAACAAAGCCGGGGCAGGCCCGTGGACCCAACGCTACACCCACCGCAAGAGATGTCATTTATTGGATCCAACCGTGACGGATGCGACGGACTCGGATCCAAGGTCGGCAATAGAGGCGATCGATGGCCGCCTTCAGGTTCCAACAGCAACCCGCAACTGGAGACCCGCCCTCTGCACAGTTGGCGCATCTGACTAGAATCGGGCAATTCCCGCGGAACGACTGATGTCATTTGCAGGGCTCAGAGTAGTTTCATTGGAAACTCGCATGGATGGCGATGTCTGGATCGCGCCCTCGGTGCGCGAACGCGCAACCGAAGAGAATCCGGAACTGTTCGTATGGGCTGAAAAGCTGTTCGCCGGAGCCTACGACATGCGTCTACGATTGCCGACTCAAACCCAAACGCTTTACCAGCGCGTTGTCGAACATCCTTTGCGGCAACCATCGTGGGATCCAGTAATTCTGCAGCATCGACTTCACTACCGGATACCGCGCCCTCGGATTCTCCACTGTCAAAGCCTCGTAAATCACATTCGCCACTTCCGAAGCATCCAGCCCATCTTTCTCCAAATCCCCCATCGTCGCCTGCAACGCTCGCATCGGACCCTCATACTCGGTCCCCACAAACATCGCGTCGGCCTTCCCCCAAATCGGCGTCTTCACCGCCCCAGGACCCACAATGCTCACACCAATCCCAAACAGCGCGAGCTCACGCCGCATGCTCTCCGACATCCCTTCGATCGCATGTTTGGATCCGGAATAGGCACTCAACATCGGCCACCCAATGATGCCCGCCATCGAACTCACGTTTACGATGCGCCCCGGCCCGCCTTTCAAATTTCGATCGCATCCCAGCAGCGGCAGAAACGCCTGCGACACCACGAACGCACCGGTAACATTGATCGCGAACTGCTTGCGAAACTCCGCTGCCTTCAAATGCAGCACAGGACCCGCTACCGCGATCCCCGCATTGTTCACCAGCCCCGCCAGCGTCTCCCCTGCCAATTCGCGCCGAACTTCGGCAGCCGCCGCGAAGATCGCATCGTCGTCCGTAACGTCGAACAACAATGGCCGAAAATTCTGAAAACCCACAATGCCATCCTGCGCCCGCCGGACGCTTCCATACACCCGATGTCCCTTCGAAAGCAGCAATTCCACCGTCGCCAAACCAATACCCGTCGATGCGCCCGTTACGACATAGCTCTTCATGTCCGCAGCGTAACATCCTTGTCACTGGTAAACTCGCGTTGTGCGTGGATTTATTTGCCTACTGGCATGCGCGGCCTGGGGACAACAAGAGATTTGGACCGGCCCACAAGTCAACCTCCTCGGCGGACCGTCGCCTGACGGCCAATGGCTTTCCTACGTCGACGCAGGCGAACTCGCCGTCCGTGGCGCTACCGAAACCCGCCGCCTCACGCACCGCCCGTCAGCGTCCAAAGAATTCGCATACTTCTCGGTCTTCGCCCCAGACTCAAAACGAATCGCCTACGCCTGGATGAACGCCGACGGCTTCTACGAGCTCCGCGCAACATCCATCGATGGCGAACCGCCACTGACCATCTACCGCAACGAGGAAACCGGATTCGTCCAACCCTGCGCCTGGTCCCCGGACGGCTCCCAGATTCTCACGCTGCTCTTCCGCCGCGACAACACCAGCCAAATCGCGCTGATCCCATCGGATGGAAAAGGGCGCCCGCGGATCCTGCGCTCACTCCCATGGATCTATCCGAAGAAGATGGA
>CAZCPL010000098.1:8154-14861 GCA_964500255.1 uncultured Solibacteraceae bacterium
TACCCTGCACATGACTACAAGGGTTTCACCTCATCCACGATAGGAGAAGAGAAGCGTTTGAATCCTCGATTGACCAAGTCCAAGGAAGATTTCATTCAAATCATGAATAATCTCAACCTGCCTTATCCGAAGAAGATGGATTTCTCCCCGGACGGTCGCTGGATCGTTTACGACCGCTTCCGCTATGAAGGCAGGCCTGATCGCGCCGTCTATCTACTCGCCGTCGATGGATCGCAAGAATCACCGCTACTGAACGAAAACTCCGTAAGCCACCTCTTCCCCGTATGGACGCCCGACGGCCAACGCGTCGTCTATGTCGCCGAAGCGGACGCCAGCCTACTCGCGATCTCCGTGCAACAAGGCACGCCTGTCGGCGATCCCCAACTCATCGCCCAAAACCTTGGACGCCTGTTGCCCATGGCCATCACCCGATCCGGGGAACTCTACTATGGCTTGCGGTCAGGCAAGACGGACGTCGCGATCAAGGGCAATATCGCCACAAACTTCCCAGGGCTAAACTCCGCCCCGGCCTGGTCCCCAGATGGACAGACGCTCGCCTATTTATCGCGCAGAGGCACCGAAAATTATGGACAGGAAAGCCGCGTCATCGTGCTCAATCGTCCGCAGCGAAAAGAAGAAAACGAACTGGCCTCGTCGCTCGCACTGATGGAAGCCGTCGGCTGGGAATCGAACGATACACTCCTCGTTTCCGGCGCCGACAGCAAAGGCCGCGAAGGCACCTTCCGCCTCTCAATCACCACTGGCACGATCACTTGGCTGAAACCTGAGCGATCCAAGAACTTCGGCGACCGAACCAAGGCGTGGACCATCGGCCAACAATCCAATTCCATCTGGAAGCTGAAACTTCCCGAGCCGAAATTGAACATCCCCGCGGGCCTCGACGCCTTTCTTCCAACGCCGCCCGGCAACCCGCTCACTCCGGAAAAAATCGCACTGGGCAAGCAACTCTTCTTCGACAAACGCCTCTCGCGCGACCACACGATCTCTTGTGCCACCTGCCACCAGCCCGATTACGCGTTTGCCGAAGCCCGCCCCGTCGCCATCGGCATCAATGGGCAAAAAGGAGACCGCCGTACCCCCCGCATCGCCAATCGCGCCTATGGTTACAGCTTCTTTTGGGATGGCCGCGCCAAGAGCCTCGAAGAACAGGTGGTGCAGCCGATCGAAAATCTTAAGGAAATGGGGCTGACTCTCAACGAAGCTGCCGCTCGCATCGGTATCGCGAACGAAATGATCAAACAAGCGCTCGCCAGCTACGTCCGCACCATTTTGTCCGGAGACTCGGCTTACGACCGCTACCTGCTCGGCGAAAACGGCGCACTACAGCCCAACGAGCGCGCAGGCCTGAAGCTCTTTCAAGGCAAGGCCGGATGTGCCGCCTGCCACGTCGGACCCAACCTCACCGACGAAAAGCTCCACGACACCGGCATTGGCCCAACGTCAATAAAAGCGAAAACCCCTTCACTCAGAGACGTCGCCAAAGCCCCACCCTACATGCACGATGGATCCATCGCGACAATCGCCGAAGTCATCCACCACTACGACCGGGGATCCTCACGCAATCCCGAAGTGCGCAAGCTCAACCTCACCGCGGAAGAGCGTCAAAGTCTCGAAGCCTTCCTCAAAACCTTGAATGGCACGATCAAGGACGGTTTCCGCTAGCAAAAGGTTACGAAATGGTATATGATTCAATAACTCTGATATATCAGATCAATGAGGTAGTTCAATGAGTCAGGTCCCAGTCCGATTCCTGTCAGCCCTACTGCTATTCTGTCCCATCTACGCCCAAGACGTTCGAGGCAAAGTGCAGGGATTCGTTAGCGATTCCTCTCAGGCCGCCGTCGCAGGCGCGCGAGTGATTCTCACCAACACGGCGACCAACGTTACCGCGGTCACCAAAACCAACCAATCCGGCCAGTATCTCTTCGACTTCGTCGTCGCCGGAGACTACACCGTAACCGTCGAGTTCCAGGGCTTCCGCAAGTACGTACAGAAAAACATTCTGGTGCAAAGCCGCGCGGACATCACGATCGACGCCCGCTTGGAAATCGGTGCCGCCGCCGAATCCGTCACCGTCGACAGCGCTCCGGTCTCGGTGCAGTTCAACAGTTCCACGGTCGCGCTCACCATCGACAAAAAGATGACCAACGAATTGCCAATCATCAATCGCAATCCGTTCCTGCTCGCACAGCTCAACCCCGCCTCTGTCCTGCGGTCCACCACCGAACAGAGTCCTTATCATCATTGGGCCTCCACCCAAATCGACGTCGGTGGCAACACCAGCACTAAGAACGACGTCGTCGTCGATGGATCGCCAAACATGGCCTCTGAGAAGTCAGCCTACACTCCATCCATGGACGCAGTGCAGGAAGTCAGCATTCAGCAGAACGCCGTGGACGCGGAATTCGGCCACTCCGCCGGCGGCATCATCGCCGTCCAAATGAAGTCGGGCACCAACGCCTTCCACGGCACCGCCTACTATCTTGGACGCAATCCTGGAATCAATGCAGTCGCCGATCAGATCACCCGCCGCGCCAACCTCACCCGCAACCACATCTACGGCGGAACTCTCGGCGCTCCAGTCATCAGGAACAAAGTCTTCAACTTCGTCTCTTATGAAGCATGGAAGAGTCAGGATCCTCGCTCGGTCGCCTTTACACTTCCCACCGATGCCGAACGCACTGGCGACTTCTCCAGATCGCTCAACGCACGCGGTGGACTTCGCGCCATTTACAACCCCTTCACCTCCGTGCTCAACGCCGATGGAACCGGCAGCCGCCAGCCTTACGCCGGCAACATCATCCCCGTCAGCCAGCAGGATCCCGTTGGCCGCCGCGTCATGAACGATATCTGGAAACCCAATCTCGCCGGCACCGGTTCCGATCTCGTCAACAACTACCGCACCGGCTTCGCCGAACGCGTCAAGTATTGGAACTTTTCGAACCGCTCCGACTGGAACATCTCCGACAAGCTGAAGTTTTTCGGACGCTACTCGATGTTCAAAACCTATGTCGCGCAAGACAACTACGCGAACTCGCGCGCGTTTCAACCCAACGGTTCCGAACGCCATGCCTGGACCACCGTCGGCGACCTCGTCTACACCATCAGCCCCACCACCGTCTTCAATATTCGCGGCGGCTACAACCGCGTCTTCGATTCCTTCGCTGACACTGCATCGCAGATCTCCCCCGCCACGCTCACCGAAATCCTCGGCAGCGATTGGCATTCCGCCTACTCGAAGAACGATCCCGCTCTTTACTATCCCGGCTTCACCATCCGCCGAGGCCCTTCCGCCACCAACCTCGGACGCACCGGCTTCTGGTATCAGGATCCTGAAACCTACAACATGCAGTCCAAGGTCTCACGATCGGCGGGCCGTCACTACTTCAAGGTCGGCGGCGAGTGGCGTTCACAGCGCGTCGAGGCGGTTCGTCCCCGCCCAGTATCGTTCGATGTCCGGACGGAACTCACGGCGAGCACCTTTCTCAATCCCGATCTCAACCTGAGCGGAGACGCTTGGGCCACCCTGCTCACCGGCGCTCTGGACAACAACACGCTGATCCAGTCGCTCCCGATTCAGCGCCACCGCAACGGCTTCTACAGCCTCTACTTCCACGACGACATCAAGATCTCACAGCGCCTCACCCTGAACCTCGGCTTGCGCTATGAGTACGAGTCCCCGATGATCGATCCGCAGAATCGCCTGTCGCGCTTTCTCGATCTAACCTCGCCGATTCCGGAACTTACCGGTGCCAATACTCCCGTCCTTCCCGCAGCGGCAACTTCGCTTCGCACCGGAGCACCAGTCTTCAACGGTGCTTGGATCTTCACCGACGACAACAATCGCGGATCCTGGAACGCGCAGAAGCTATTGCTCATGCCGCGCGCAGGCCTCGCCTATCGCTTGAACGATAAATCGTCCCTGCGCTTAGGCTACGCTCGCTACCTCGTCCCATCGACGCTCACCGATGGTTTGGACATCCTCGGCAGCGTCTTCTACCCCGGCTTCGAAGCCACCTCTCGCGGGTTGCCACTGCTTACCGGTGTTCCCCAATCCACATTGAAGAATCCCTTCCCCGGCGGACTCGTCCCCGTCAGCGGCAAATCCTTCGGTCGCTACACCGACCTCGGCGGATCCCCGATCTTCTACAATCAGGACTTCCAGGTCGGCGTCAACGATCGCATCAACTTCAGCCTCCAGCGTGCCTTGCCCGGAAAGATGGTGATCGATACCACCTACTTCATCAACCTCGGTAAGAACGCTCCGGTCACCCGCAACCTCAATCAAGTCGATCCTCGCATCGGTTACGAAAAAGGAGCCGCCACCGCAGCCAATGTCGCCAATCCTTTCTTCAACAAGTTGACCGCCGCGCAGATGCCTGGCCAACTCCGCACTCAGGCCAACGTGCCGATTTCGCAGTTGTTGCGTTTGTATCCGCAGTATGGCGACATCCAACAGCGTCTCGTTGGCAAGGGCCTCAATCGCTATCAGGCTCTGCAGATCCAGGTGCAGCGCCCATTCGTGCAGGGCTTCAACATGGTGCTCGGATACAACTACAATCGCGAACGCAACCATGAATACTACGACGAACAGGACAACTTCACCGACAACCTGACCTTCCGGCCCGCCGTGAATCCGCGACATCGCCTCACCGGCGCTTCCATCTACCAACTGCCCTTCGGCAAAGGCTTGAAGTACATGTCGAACGCCAATCGTTTGTTGGACGGCGTCCTCGGCGGCTGGTCGCTGAGCGGACTCTTTTCCATCAACTCCGGCCAGTATCTGCGCTTCGGTGGATTGATCGTCAACGGCGATCCATCCATCGAAAATCCGACACGCGACCGCGTCTTCGATACATCCAAATTCGTCCGGCTGCCAGCATTCACGCGCCGTACGAATCCCCTGCAGTATAGCGATGTGAAGTCGGCCATGTTCAAGAACGTTGACATGACGCTCGCCAAGAACTTCGTGATCACCGAAAAACTGAAGTTTGAGCTGCGCATGGAAAGCTACAACGCAACGAACAGCTTCAACGGCGATCTGCCGAGCACGGCGTTTGGAACCTCGGCCTTCGGTGCCGTCACCGCGCAACGTCCCGGTTATCTGGGTCGCCAGTTCCAATACAGTGGCCGTTTTACCTTCTAGTTTCGCGGTCGCACTGCTGATGGCGCAGGAGTTCGTTTCGACGAAGTCCTGCGCCATCTGCCATTCCGAAATCGCCGCGAAACAAGAGAAAACCCATCACGCGCAGGCGCTCTCGAAAGCTCAGGATGGACGTTGGGCCTTCGGAGCAGGCGCGCAAGCCATCACCTACGTCTCGCAGTTGGACGAGGACACCTACCTCGAACATGGCCTCTCTCTCTATACCAATGGTGGACTCGCTCTCACCCCGGGCCATCGCACAACAGCGGGAATCAAGTACCAAACCTTCGCGCCGGATGCGAGTATGCTCCGCTGCTTTCATTGCCATTCCAC
Organism: uncultured Solibacteraceae bacterium; assembly: GCA_964500255.1. Taxonomy (GTDB): domain Bacteria; phylum Acidobacteriota; class Terriglobia; order Bryobacterales; family Bryobacteraceae; genus F-183. The sequence goes on from CAZCPL010000098.1 coordinate 13,652, forward strand.
TGGCAAGTTCAGTATCGCCGAAAAGCGGACTATTCAACCTTCCGAACCCGGTGTCCGCTGCGAATCCTGCCATGATGCGGGTTCGTTACATGCCGCGAAACCAACGCCAGACAACATTTCGAATCCCGGCAAGATGGCACCAGCCCAGGTCAACGATCACTGCGGACAATGCCATCGTATGCCGCCCGCACAAGGCGTCGCGACAAACTTCGAGAATCCCTGGAATGTACGCCATCAACCGGTCTACTTCAGCCAAAGCGCCTGTTTCCTCAAAGGCAAGGCGTCTTGCATGACTTGCCACAACCCGCATGAGGACACGCTGAAGCCTACGGCCCAAGTCTGCGCGACCTGCCACGCTTCGCCAAAACATGTCGCAAACGTTTCGAACAAAACCTGCGTCGAATGTCACATGCCCGTGGTGAAGCCTTCGCCGCAACTGGGATTCACCAACCACTGGATCGGCGTCTACAAGCTATTTGGACCCGGCGCGAATCTGAACCGCCCGATCCAACAACGGCTTGGCCGTTGATCCCCTGCCCGTTTGCGTGAGCAAATCCGCCAGATTCTCCAACGCACCGGCGATATCGCCATTCGTCTTCTCCGCAATCGCCAGCGCCCTGCGGAACATCCGCTCCGCCCCTGCAACATCCCCGCGAGTCGCCAGCACGGCACCTACAATGCCGCACGCCGCGCCGATCCTCGCATCGAAGGCATCCAGCCGCTTTTCAAACGCGCCCAGCGCAGCGAACCCAAAGGCGCCCACACCTTCAGCCCCGCGTGCCAACAGCAACCCCGCCAAGTTCAAACGCGTCGTCGCCAAATCCACATCCAAGGCAGGCAGCGCCCGCACACGGATCTCCAGGGCCTTTCGATACAGCTTCTCCGCAACGGTTGGATCGTCCACCGCAACGCCCCAGTTGTGCAGCACTGTAGCTGCCTCTAGGGTAGTGGATGCGGTCACCGCGGCATCCAGGTATGGGGCCGCACGCACGACGTCGCCGCGCCCCGCCAGATACAGTGCCAGATCACGCGCGCTCTCGATCGTCTTCGAAGCCCCTCTGCCAAGCTGCGCCTCACGTTGTTCCAGCGCCTGCCGGTACAAAGGCTCAAAGTCTGCTTGCCCCGCAAAAAACAATGCGACAAAAAACAGCATCAGACCTCTTTCTTCCAATGCTTCAATGTGGGACCCGCATTCACGCCGCCCCCACCT
>CAZCPL010000098.1:14871-19194 GCA_964500255.1 uncultured Solibacteraceae bacterium
CCTCAAGTTTATTCGGTCGGATCGCAGATTGCGGCCGCCCGATTCGTGCCAGGACGATTCAGGGTCCGATGCGGCGGAGAGCCTCTGCATTCGTCACGCCTTCGCCCTTCCAGTTATAAGCCATTACGCCGCCGATACCGGTCCAGGTCGTGTGATAGCGAGTGTAGATATCCTTCTCATTGAGGTCGCCCCAACTGCCATCTGCGTTCTGATGTTCGAGCAAAAAGTCGATGCCGCGCTTGACCACCGGATCCGTATCGGGGATGCCGAATGCCTGCAGACTGTCGATGTATTCGCCGAGCGTTTCGGGGTCCTTCGTGTTGATCGTTTCCTGGGCATGCGATTTGAGATAGGCGAACTCCTGCGGCAACCATTCGGGCTTCAGCTTGTATCGGCTATAGTCGTTGAGGACATAGACGATGTGCGTAATCGTGTAGGTCACAGAAGCGTTGGACTGCCTCGGATAGGGACGCATAGCGGGGATCCAACGAGTGATATCTTCGAGATCAGCACCCAACGGAACGCCATAGCGCTGGCCCGCATAAGTGGTAATGAGGGCGTCGAAGAGGATATCGAAGGGATCTTTCGAGGTCAACTTTGCACCGCATTTCCTGCAGGCTTTGACTCCACGGGCGTTGCGCGACTTGCAGCGTTGGCAGTCTTCGGGATGATCGTGCGGAATGGGTTCGTAAGAGGGATCGAACAGCAGAAAGTCTTCGGGGCCGTAGCGACGGCTAGTGAGTTCGATGTCGCGCTTCATGGCCGGATCGCTTGCGCCGAGCAGGTCGGCCGTCAAACTACCCGAGAGATAAAAGTAGACCGTATCGGAGTTGGGGTTTGGCGGCAGTTTCGGATACACTACTCGCCAACGCTTCGCCATCCGTTCACCGATCGCTCGCGCTTCGCGCTTGAACTCCTTGTTCGATGCGGCTTCGGAGAGGCTATAGAAAGCCCACATCAAGTCGTGGCCGTAGGCTTTGAAATGGTCTGGATTCTCGGCGACTTGTTCAAGAAAGCGGAGTCCGCGCAGGGCCGCCCTGTCCCTTGGCGAAGGGCTGCAAGCGGTGAGGAAGAAGGCGAACAGCGCCACCGGTACGGGCTTGATCATCGATCCTCCAATAAAGCATTTTTGAGGTTGGCCTGCAAGGTTCTGGATGCGATTATGCTTGCGGCGGCTCCACTTGCAGCCAATCGCATAAGACTCGATAGGTGAATCCCCACAGCGGGGTGCCTTCGAGATCGATGGCTGGAAACAGTTGGTCGGGCGGGAGTCCTGGCACTGGCTGCAACGCATGCAAAGACCTATCGCGCAGTCGATCCACAGGGATCCAAAGAGATGAGACGGCTTCGCGTTCGTCCAGCTTTGTCACAAGCTGTTCTTCGAGGCGAAAGACGAACGGCGAGACGGTCACGAACTTGCCGACGCGGCGTCCGGCTAGCGACGGTTCCAGGGCTTGCGCCACAGATCCACGATGCAATTGGATCGAGCACTCTTCGTGCAATTCCCGAAGTGCGGTCGCGAGCAAGTCGAGGTCAGAGGGATCCCTGCGTCCACCTGGGAAGGACCAGTGTCCAGACCAGGGATCCCGTGGATTCGATGCCCTGCGGATGAGAAGGATGGATTCGACCGGCGCGACCGCGTGCAGCACCGCGACGGCTGCGCTCGGTGTTTGCGTGTCTTGAATGTTTTCCATCGGCCCTGGGCTCCTACGTAACAGCCCGGAAAACGGAGTGCGCGGGCATCGCTGCTTGCTGGTCGTGAGGGTGCGCGCGCACCCCTTCCGGGCTACCTAACCCTTCGGAACCGCGACGGTCACGGAGCGGGCTGAACCTGCCCTGGAAATTCCTTCGAGTTCCTGTCGTGCCGCATCCGCTGACTAGACCGCCCAGCGGTCATCCCGATTGGGCTTGGTGACCGCTGCGCCTGGCGTGGTAATTCGCATCAGTTCGAGGCGGATGGCTGCGACGAGCGCGAGCCAGCTTGCTTCGATGACATTCTCGGATACGCCAACGGTAGACCAGATATCGTCGTGGTAACGCCATTCCAGATGCGCGCGGACCTTGGCCGCCGAACCCTTTTGCGAATCGAGCACGCGGACCTTGTAGTCCATCAGCTTGATGTCGCGGATCGCGGAGTAGCGTTCCGACAGGCAACGGCGGAGACAGATATCGAGGGCGTTGACGGGTCCGTGGCCTTCGGCGGTGGCGGTGTGGATGTCCTCGCCGACTCGCAACATGACCGCTGCCGTAGTCAGCGCTGTATGCATACCGACCATGCGCGTGGTCACGTCGCAGGTGATGATCTCGAAGAACTTCTCACTGGGGCGGCGGGCTTCGTGCACCAGCAGCTCGAACGTGCCGTCGGCGGCTTCGAGTTCGTAGCCTTCGAATTCCATCTGTTTGATGCGTTCGAGAAGCTCGCGGCGAGCGGCTTCGCTCAGCCCTTCGAGGCCCATCTCTTCGATCTTGTACAGAATATTCGAACGTCCGGAAAGATCGCTCAACAGCACGCGCTGTTGGTTGCCGACGAACTCGGGACGAGTGTGTTCGTAAGTCGCCGAATCCTTCATGATGGCGCTGACGTGCACGCCGCCTTTGTGGGCGAAGGCGCTTTGGCCAACGTAGGGCTGATTGTTCGGAACCTTTAGATTGGCAAGATCGGCGATGAAACGGGCGGTGGAAGTGAGCAACGGCAGCTTGTCCCGGCCGATGGTGTTGTGTCCGAGCTTGATCTCCAGGTTGGCGATGACGGACGCCGTATTGGCGTTGCCACAGCGCTCGCCGTAGCCGTTGAAGCAACCCTGGACATGCGTGTAACCCTGATCGACGGCCGCGATGGTGTTTGCGACGGCGCAATCGGAATCGTTGTGCGTATGGATGCCGAGCGTGCCGTCAAAGCGTTTGCGGACGACGGAGCAGATCTCGGAGATGCGTTCCGGCAGGCTGCCGCCATTGGTGTCGCAAAGGCAGAGGACATCCGCACCGGCGTTCTTGGCGGCTTCGAGTGTCTTAAGAGCAAACTCAGGGTTGGCATTGTAGCCGTCGAAGAAGTGCTCCGCGTCGTAGACCACTTCTTTGCCGTGCGACTTCAGATAAGCGACGGTTTCGGCGATGATGACGAGGTTTTCTTCGAGCGTGATGCCCAGTGCGCGGGTCACGTGAAAGTCCCAGCTCTTGCCGAAGATCGAGATCACCGGCGTGCCAGCTTCCACCAGCATGCGCACGTTCGGATCCTGATCGACGGTGTTGCGCGCGAATCGAGTCGCGCCGAACGCAACGAGGCGAGCATGTTTCAGCTTGAGTTCCGTGACTGCCCGGGCGAAGAAATCTTTGTCCTTCGGATTCGAGCCTGGCCAGCCGCCTTCGATGTAATCAATACCCAAATCGTCGAGCTTCTGCGCAATGAGAAGCTTGTCATCGACCGAGAAAGAGACGGCTTCGCCTTGCGTGCCGTCGCGTAGGGTTGTATCGAAGGTATAGATTTTCATAGGATTCGTGGGACCCCGGCCTTACGACCGGGGCACTATTTGCGTGGGTTACGCGTTGTTGACGGGTACGCCAGCTTCCTTCTTTTTCTTGAGGAACGGCATCATCGAGCGGAGATCCGCACCGACGGTTTCGATCAGTTGCTTTTCCTGCGAGGCGCGCATGCCGAGGAACTTGCCGCGGCCGGCCTTGTTTTCGGCGATCCACTCTTTGGCGAATTCGCCGGATTGGATCTCAGCCAGGATCTTCTTCATTTCCTTGCGTGTTTCGTCGTTGACGATGCGAGGTCCGCGCGAGTAGTCGCCGTATTCCGCAGTATCGGAAACGGAGAACCGCATGTAGGACAAGCCGCCTTCATAAATGAGGTCGACGATGAGCTTGAGCTCATGCAAGCACTCGAAATAGGCGATTTCAGGAGCATATCCAGCTTCCACGAGGGTTTCGAAGCCTGCGCGGATGAGTTCGGCAGCGCCTCCGCAGAGGACGGCCTGTTCGCCGAACAGATCGCTTTCGGTCTCTTCTCTAAAGGTAGTCTCGATGACGCCTGCGCGCAGGCAGCCGATGCCGGCAGCGTACGAAAGCGCCTGTTCGAGAGCCTTGCCGGAGGCGTTCTGGTGAACGGCAACGAGCCCGGGGACCCCGACGCCGTCGACATACAGTTCGCGGACCCGATGTCCCGGGGACTTGGGGGCGATCATGCTGACGTCGACGCCTTCGGGGGCAACGATGAAGCCGAAGTGAACGTTGAAGCCGTGGGCGAACATCAGTGTGTTGCCGGGCTTCAAGCCGGGCTTGACGTCCTGCTCATAAAGGTCGCCCTGAATGTGATCGCTGACC
>CAZCPL010000099.1:0-1059 GCA_964500255.1 uncultured Solibacteraceae bacterium
GGCTCGCTACCGATCGCACGTACAAGTCCGCAGTGGAATCGATGTCCGCCAAACAGCAGATCTTGAAGGGCACGAACGTCACCGATCCGCAGCCGGACTTTTGGAAGTCCGATGCAGTCGTCAATATCACCAACTCCACCCGCAACAAGATTGATCTCGAAGCCTGGAAGTCGCGCACAGCGCAAATTTCAAAGGTATTTCTGGATTTCCCCGAAGTGCTCGCATCTTCCGCCGAGTTCGACGCGCTATCGAGCATGTCTCATCATGTGAACAGCGAAGGCACCAAGATCCGCATGCCAGACTATTTGACAACCATGCGCATCCGAGCTACCGGGCAGGCCGAAGACGGCACCGTCTTGCGTGACGCGGGCGGCTTCATGTCTTATGAGGACGCGAAGATGGCTCCGGTCGCAGAAATGGAAAAGTCCGCGCGCGCGATCGCCGAAAACGTGAAGGCGCTGGTGAAAGCCCCTATCGGCGAAAGCTACACGGGCCCGGTGCTGTTCGAACCCCAAGCCGCCGCGCAACTCTTCGGTCAACTGCTGGGCGACAACGTACGCAACCCGCGCCGGCCCTTGAGCGACCCCGGCCGCAACGTGCCCTTTCAGCCTTCGGAATTCGACGGTAAGCTCAGCTCGCGTATTCTTCCCGATTCGTTCGATGTGATCGACGATCCCACGCTGACCAGCTATGAAGGCCACACGCTGATGGGCAATTACTATATCGATACCGAATCGGTTCGCCCCAAGCCGGTGCAGTTGATCGAAAAAGGTGCTCTGAAGGCGTTCTTGCGTACGCGTCAACCCATGAAGGGCTTCACCGAAAGCACAGGCCACGCGCGTCTTGCCGGAAGCTTCGGACACAAGTCCGCTACCATTGGCAACCTGTTTATCAAGTCGCGGGACACCAAACCGTTCTCCGAACTGAAGAACCAGTTTGTCGAACTGTTGAAGCAGCGCAACAAGCCGTACGGCATCCTCGTTCGCAAAATGGATTACCCATCTTCGGGATCTGTCGGCGACCTGCAAGCTCTCTTCGCGAGCCACCAGCAGTCGGGTT
>CAZCPL010000099.1:1069-1937 GCA_964500255.1 uncultured Solibacteraceae bacterium
CGCAGCCGATGGACGCGAGGAACTCATCCGTAACGTGCGTCTGAAGAATGTCTCGGCGCGCACTTTGCGCGATATTCTCGGTGCCAGTTCAGAAGTCGCGAAGTTCGATTTTGTGAACAACAACGCACCTTTCGCCCTGATGGGCTGGGCCGGATACCTCGCTCCGGCCACCATCGTCGCCCCGGGCGTGCTGTTCGAGGAAATGGAAATCGACCGCATCCAGGATCAGACGGTGAAGCCGCCAGTGACCGCGGCTCCGGCGCTGCGCTAAATTTAGCCGCTCCGATTGATCGCGCATCACCACTGGCGCGTGTGTTGGCGGGAGTTCCGTCACAGTCGCGGTTTCAAGCTTTTTTGTTCATCCGATCTGGTTACTGCAAGGAACCACGAGCGTTTCAGCCTTCAACACGCTCCCCGGCTACGTTCAATGCGGCGATGCGGTTTTCTAAGATTCTACTCGGCTGAAACGCGGCACAGCGGGAAAGGAAATCCGCGGCCTTTTGTGCGGCAGCTTGCGGGATGAAGCCAATGAGTTCGGTCTCGGCGACTTCGACTCCGGCTTGCTGCGCCTCGTTACGAATGGCTTCGTAGACCGTGTGCAGCGGCGAGACTTCGTGGTGGGTGAGGTTCAACGAGACTTGTACGAGTCCGCGGGAAGCGAGATCGAAGCCGAGTGCTTTGACGTATGGGAATCCGCCTGAGGACGCGCGGATCTTACGTGCGATGCGTTTGGCGAGGTCGAGATCGCGCGTGGCGAGGTTGACGTTGCAGGCGATGAGCAGGCGGCGGGCGCCGATTGCCGATGCTCCCGCGGTTGGGGGAACGCCCGGCGCGCCGGGGTCCGGCTCGCGCCCCGCTGTGCTTTGGA
>CAZCPL010000099.1:1947-19054 GCA_964500255.1 uncultured Solibacteraceae bacterium
CTGTGGCAGCGTGCCCAACTCCCGTCGTATTTTTATGAGTTCGCCGCTGTGCTTTGGATGAGCGCTTCGAATCCGCCTTTGCGCACTTGTTCGAGTTGCTTGGGAGGCTCAGCGGCGAACTCATAAAAATACGACGGGAGTTGGGCACGCTGCCACAGTTCGCGGGCGGCGCGGCGGGCGATGGTCACGCACTCGTCCATCGTGGATCCCGCGAGTGGCACGAAGGGGATGACATCCGCAGCGCCGATGCGCGGGTGGACGCCGGTTTGCTTGCTGAGGTCGATTCGCTGCGCTGCCACTATCGCGCCCCTTACGATACCCTCGCCGATGGCCTCAGCAGGGCCTGCGACCGTGATGACGGAACGGTTGTGATCGCTATCGGATTCGCATCCGAGCAGCAGGACGCCGGGAACGGAAGCTATGGCATCCCGAATCTCTTTTACGATGCCGAGGTCGCGGCCTTCGGAGAAATTCGGGATGCTCTCGATCATTACTTCAGCGGAGTTCCCATTGGCTTCTTGGATACATAGGAGGCGTGTGGGTAAACGTCCGGCCAGACCTTGACGCCGCTCGTGAATTTGTACGGATACTTGGTTCCACTCGGGTACTGCAGTTCCACGAAGTACGCCGCGTAGCCCTTCTCGATCTTCGGCGCTTTGGCGATCCACTCGCCCGGTTTCACGGGATCGAGCTTGGTGGACTTGTAGATGCGGCCAACTTTTTCCACTCGAAAGTCGCGCGCTTCGGGATTGACGGCCATCCAGACTTTCACTTCACTCGGCTTGTCTTTGGACTTCACGCGGATATCCCCGTTTTTCTTGATGTCCCAGGTGTATTCTGGCCGTTTCGTGCCTTTGATGATGGAATCGAGATAGGCGATCACGCTCATGAGCGCATCCGTACCGCCCATTCCATGGTCGGAGTTGGGGATGTAGCGGAGGTGCTTTTCGCCCTTTAGATCCTTCCAATAAAACTGGGACGAATCGGGGATGAAGAACTGATCGCCGGCCGCGTTCAGGATGAACTTGGGCATGGTCAAGCGGTCGCGATACTCGTATGGCTCTTCGATTTCCATGAGCTTCTTGTACTCTTTGGAATTCGTCCATTCCATAATGCCCATCGAAGCGTAGTCGCCAATGGCGGGGGCCCAAAAGCCGTAGACACGCCAATGATGGTTGAAGTTCGGCACCATGTTCAACATGTCGATCACGAGCGGCACGACGGCGACGATGCGCTTGTCGACGGCGGCGGTGGTCCATGAGGTCCAACCGCGCTTGGATCCGCCGGAGACGACGTATTTGTCCACCTTGATTGCGCCGCCTTTTTCGGATGCGCAGAATGCGGTGACGGCGTCCATGGCGCGAACGGCGGCCTTGGTCATCGGCAGTCGCAAAGGCCAATTCTCATCGCCGCCTCGCAGAAACTTGTCCCAGGTATACGCGATAATACCGTCTTCGTTGCGCGATTTGGTCTCGTCGGAAAAGGTGAGAGGCTCGTTGGGAATCATGCGAAGTTCCACGGCAACCGCTCCAGTGTCAATGGCGACTTGCGAGGTTAAAGGGTCGGCCTTCGAAGGTGGCGTCGGGTTGTTGATGCTGCCACCGGCAACGAAAAGAAAGCCAGTGGTCGTCTTCACCACGTCGGGCCTGTAGACGGTGACCCAGTGCTTCCAATAGGGCCGGTTCACCTCTTTCTCATCGCGCCATTTCTGCGAGGTCATATCGAGCACGTAGGCTTTAAAGCCTTTGCCCTCGATGGTGTTCACGAGTTCCCACTTGAAGTTGGGATCGGGCGCGGCGACGTAGCGGTCGAGTGCGGTCTGTTTTGCGACGGGTTGCGCGGTGAGCGCAATCGCGGTGGCTGCGACAAGAAGGAGGATGTTTCGGCGCATGGGTTACCTTTCTGTTAGAGCGGCGACGCCCGGCAACACAACGCCGGACAGGAATTCAAGAGACGCGCCACCGCCAGTGGATACGTGCGAGACTTTGTCACTGACTCCCGCGGTCTTGATGGCTTTTTCCGAATCGCCACCGCCGACCACAGAGATCGCGCTTGAGGCCGCCACGGCGTGCGCCAAGGCCATCGTGCCCTTATCGAATGGGGGCTTTTCGAAGACGCCCATGGGTCCGTTCCAGATGATTGTTCTTGCCGCGGCGATCGCCGCTTCGAACTTGGCGATCGACGCCGGGCCAATGTCGAGAGCCATCTTGCCATCGGGGATGGTCGTTACGGTTTCGTTGGGGGCACCGGCTTCGAAGAGTTCCGAAACGACGTGATCGACAGGCAGCACGAGCTTATCGCCAGCCTCGGCCATCAACTGTTTGGCGAGTTCGACCTTGTCATCTTCCACCATCGACTTACCAGTGGGCTCACCTTTGGCCTTGAGGAACGTGTAGGCCATCGCACCGCCGATCAGCAACTGATCGACAACCTTCATCAGGTTCTGGATCACTTCGATCTTGTCGGAGACCTTGGCTCCGCCGAGAATCGCGATGCAGGGGCGGTCGGGGTTCTGCGTGACCTTGGTGAGGTATTCGAGCTCCTTGTCCATCAGCAAGCCTGCGGCGGCCTGCGGTACGAACTGAATCATGCCCACGGTGGATGCGTGCGCACGATGCGCGGTTCCGAACGCATCGTTGACATAAACGTCGCAGATCGCGGCGAGTTGCTTGGCAAAGCCGGCGTCATTGGCTTCTTCTTCCGCATGGAACCGGAGATTCTCGAGCAGCAGGATGCCGCCCGGCGCGGGGCGCATGTTGGTGACATCCGGGCCGATGCAATCCGGGGCCATGATGACGGGGCGTCCGAGCAGTTCGCTGAGGCGGGCCGCAACGGGTCCGAGGCTCATCCCCGGGTTGCGTTTGCCCTTGGGACGTCCCAAGTGGCTGGCGAGCACCAGTCCCGCACCCTGTTCCAGAGCGTACTGAATGGTGGGCAGTGACGCCTTGATGCGTTTGTCCGAGGTGATCTTGCCATCTTCGAGCGGAACGTTGAAATCCACGCGGATGAAGACGGTCTTGTTCTTGAGATCGAGGTCACGAATCGACAGTTTTGCCATGGTTTTGGGTGAACCTTGATCGTATCATTCATGTATGCCGACTCGTCGGGAGATGCTGTCTTTGTGTGCCGCCTTTACGCAGGATTCCGGATCGCTGTATCCGGTGATCGAGAGCCTTGGCAAAGCCGCGGATTATAAGCATTCGTTTCTGCATCCGCAGTGGAAGAACGTTGGCAAGTGGCGCAAGGCCGCGCGCAAGTTGGTGTTGGATGCGTTCACCTATTCGCCAGCGCCGGTGGTTCCGGATGCGCGGGTGTTGGAGCGCATGGACTTGGGTGAAGTGATCCGCGAGAAGATTGAATTCTCGACATCGCCGCACTTCCGCGTGCCTGCTTACTTGCACCTGCCAAAGAAGCAGCGCGGGCGCGGCCCTGCAATCGTCGATCTACATTCGCATGGCGGAATGTTTTTATACGGCAAAGAGAAAGTGATCGATCTTGGCGACGGATATCCGTTGTTGCGGGCTTATCACAAGGCGAACTACGAGTCGCGGCCGACGGCGACTGAGTTGGCTCGGCGCGGATATGTGGTGCTGACGATCGATGCGTTTCCCTTTGGCGAGCGGCGTTTTATGACGCCGGAGGATGTTGCTGCTTTGGGCTGGGATCGGCAAAAATACGCCGAAGAGGACGCGCGAACGCTGAATCGCAAGTGCCAGCAGAAGGAATCGACCATCGTGAAATCGTTGACCTATGCGGGTGCAACATGGCCGGGCGTGGTGGCTTGGGATGATATGCGGTCGGTGGACTATCTGATCACGCGCCCTGAGGTGGATCCCGCGCGGATCGGTTGTGTGGGCGTGTCGCTGGGCGGCTATCGATCGTTGATGCTCGCGGGCTTGGATTCGCGGATCGCCGCAGGTTGCGTGGTGGGATTCATGTCGACCGTCCGGTCGATGATCGCGCGACATGTGGATACGCACTCGTTCGTCCACTTCATTCCGCACATCCACGCGCAGTTGGATCTGCCGGATGTTGTGGCTCTGCGCGCGCCGAAGCCTCTGCTGGTGTTGCAGTGCAAGCGCGACGGACTGTTTCCGCTGGCGGGGATGGAAGAGTCCGTCACCAAGCTGGAGGCGATCTACAAGAAGGCCGGGGCAGCGCAGGCGTTCGAGAGCCGGTTCTTCGATGTTCCGCATATTTTCAATATTGAGATGCAGGAACATGCTTTCGCATGGTTGGATCGGAATCTGAGAGGCTAGAGAAATGCGTTTGGTGTGTGTTGCCCTGATTGTTGCGTTGGGTGGATGCGCGGTTCGGAAAGCGGAGTCGATTCCCGCACAGCCTCCGGTTGCGGCGAAAGCGCCAAAGCGCGTGCCTGGAGATCAACCCGATAAGGCCGCTGAATTCTATACGATGAAGCGCGCGGGTGAGGGTGTCAAAGACTTGCCCTACGATCGCTACGAAGCGGCCATGGCCCGCGTCAAGCGAATGAAGCCGCGCACTCGTGCGGAGGCATCCATCGACCTTGGCACGTGGGAACCACTAGGGCCAGGCAACCAAGGCGGACGGACGCCGCGTTTGATCATTCATCCCAATGATCCAAAGATCATGTACGCCGGCGCTGCCACAGGCGGCGTCTGGAAGACCGTTGATGGCGGCGCGAACTGGGCTCCGATCACGGACACCTTTCCTTCGCTCGGCATCGGTGCGCTGTCGTTCGATCCGAATGATCCCAATACGATCTACGCAGGCACGGGATTCTGGTTCAGTTCGCTTTCGTCGACCAGTGTTTTCGGTTCCGCGCCGCGCGGTGGTGGCATCTTCCGATCCAAAGACGCTGGCGCCAATTGGGAGAAACTACCCGGTTCGGACGGCACTCTGTTTCGCTACATCACAGAGATCCTGGTCAGCCACAACGATCCGAATCGGATTTATGCGTCCACTTGGGGAGGCGTCTTTCGCAGTCTCAATGGTGGACAGAGTTGGCAGCAAGTGGTGAATCGAGGCAATACGGGGCAGAACGGATGCCACGATATGGCGATCCGCCGCGATCTTGCGACAGACTATCTATTTGCGTCGTGCGGCACGACGGTGGCGAGCAATCCGGGCATCCTTCGCAATCAGGATGCCGCCGGTGATGGGCAGTGGGAAACTGTCTTCTCGAACCGCGCGATGGGGAATACGACGTTGGCGATTGCGCCTTCGAATCCTTCGATGATCTACGCGCTCGTTTCGAGCAATGGCGATGACAACAACGGCGCTTGGCGTAGTTCACTGTTGGGTGTTTGGCGATCCAGTACGAATGGTGACGCGGATACTTGGGAAGAGCGCGTGACGAATCAGGATCCGGTCGCGCTGAATACCTCGATTCTCAGTACGAATTCCAGTTTTTTCGCCAATGTTTGTGGCACTGCCTCGCGCTCGATCGCAGGCCAGGGTTGGATCCACAATGCGATCGCCGTCGATCCGCAGGACGCCGATCGCGTCTACGTTGGCGGCATCGATATCTATCGCAGCGACGATGGAGGCCGCAATTGGGGTATCGCTTCGTTCTGGCAAGCGGCCGATGGTCCCAATGGAGCGCATGCGGATGTCCTGGGGCTTGTGTTTCCGCCAGACTACGATGGAGCGAAGAACGATCGCATCTACGCGGCCACCGATGGAGGCATCTACATTTCCGACAACTCGCGCGCCGACTTGGCGACTGGCCTTCGTGCGGCTTGCACTCCTCTCTCGAACCAGGTGCGATGGCGTCCGTTGCATGGCGGATATCAATCCACGCAGTTTTACTCTGGGGCGGTCACGCCGGGCGGCGGCGCCTACTTCGGCGGCAAGCAGGATAACGGCACGATGCGCGGAACTCTTTCCGGCAAGGGCGAGTGGACTCGCTTGCGCGGGGGCGATGGCGCTGCTGTTGCGCTCGACCGGCGCGATCCGAATACACTCTTTGTCTCCACGCAGAACTTCGGACTGACTCGTTCGCGAAACGGCGGGCGGACGCTTACAGCGACGACCCGCGGACTGGTCGAGCCGACAACGAACTTCGCGTTCATCGCGCCGCTCGCGATGGATCCCGCCGATTCGAACCGCCTCTATGCGGGCGGACGGATTCTACATCGCACGGTCGACCAGGCGGACAATTGGGTTCCGATTTCCACGCAGATGACGACCGCGCAGGGTTATGTGTCAGCGGTTGCGGTTGCGCCTTCGGACCAGACACGCGTTGTCTACGCAACGAATCAGGGCTTTCTCTTTCGCACCAACAACGCGTTGGAAGCGGATGCTTCGACTGTTTGGGAATTCGCGCGTCCTCGGCCGGGCTATGTTCCGGCTGTGGCGTTCGATCCCAACAACGCCGATGTCGTCTACGCGGTCTACAGTCAGTTCAATACAGCGACGGGACAGAACCACGTGTATCGTTCGACGGACGGCGGGCTCACATGGGAAGGCATCGACCGCGACGGCGACAGTGGTATTCCCGATATCCCGGTGCTCGCGGTGACGGTGGATCCACTCGATTCGAACCGTATTTACCTTGGAACAGATCTTGGTGTTTTTGTTTCCACCGACAATGGCGCGAGTTGGCTGCGCGACCAGTCTCCGTTTGCTTCCGTGCCCACCGAAGCGCTGGTGATCGAGCGCAACGCTGGCAATTCACATCTCTATGCGTTCACCTTCGGACGCGGCGTTTGGCGTAGTTTGCTGCCCGGGTCGAGCGGCGCGGTGTGCAACTACAAGGTCGAGGCGTCTTCGATTACGGCACCGGCATTTGGCGGTGACGCGAGCCTTAAGCTGACGACAGGCGAGGGCTGCGCCTGGACTGCTGTGCCCGATCTTGCCGGTCCGGATCCTGTCACGGCGACCGGCGTCGGATCGGGGGACATCCGCTACATCACCCCGTTGAATACTTCCGCGGCATTTCGAACGATTGGGCTCACAGTGCAGGATCAGCGCGTGGCGATTCTGCAATCCGGCGCGCTTGGGGTTGCCGCGTCGGCGGACTCGGTAGCCACGCCGACAGTGATCGCGACGCTGCCCTATGTATCGGTGAGGGATTCGCGCGCGGCCAGTGCGGATGCAACGGATCCGCAAGCCTCCTGTGGCGCTTTGCCGCCTGCGAAGACGCTTTGGTATCGCGTGACCGCACCCGCGTCGGGCACGATGGAAGTTGTTTCGCAGGGGCAGCGGTACGATGTCTTCGGCAATTCAGGATTGGTGGTGAGCGCCTTCGCGTCGGATGCGGGAAGGCCTGGCGAAGAGTTGGGATGCGTCGCGCAGGCACGAAATACGACCACCTGGTTGTTTCGGAGTTTTCGATTTCCTGTCACCGCGGGCAGGGTCTATCTGATTCAAGCGAGCGCAACGGGGACTGCTCCGCAAGAGGGCGGGTATACAGTGATCGGGGTCCGGATCGTAAACTAAGCGACGATCCTTTGGGCTAGTGCCGGATCTTGCGCTTCCACTCCATCGCTTGGTCTGCTTTCCCTTGCCTCCGATAGAAGTCCACTACGCGATCGCCTGCCTCGGATAGAGCATCCAGATCTCCGGCTGGGATGAAGCGTTTGCGTTGCACCATCCCTTCGTATCCGGCAATGAGGTTTGGTTCGGCCTCGATGAATTTTCGCTGGCCTACGAAACTTGCGCCGAGTAGGCTACGGGCGTGGAACCGCTCCCACACGTCCGCTTTCGCCAAGCCTTCGCTGGCACTGCGCGCAAGCGTTTCCGCATCGGCGAAGTGGCCATGTTGGACAAGAACTCGCGCCAGCGCGGCCATTCCAAGCAAAGTGTTGTCGCCGCCGATGCCAAATTTGCGTTGCTTCCATTCGACGTTTTTCACGAGCAGCGCCTCCGCTTCGGGATAGCGTTTCTGGCGTCGCCGCAACTCCGCCAACCCGGCGTTGGCTGCAATTGCAGTGGGATGCTCTGCCTCGAGTGTCTTGCGCAACAGCGGGATGTAGCCGGCGAAGATAGCATCCGCTTCGACGAGTTTGTTCTGCACTGTATGAAAGTTCGCCCACTCGTTCATGAACATCATCGTTCGTGGATGATCGGGCTTGTAGATCGTAACGCGGTGCTGGTAGTTTTCTCGAAAAAGCGCCTCAGCTTGTGGGTAATTGCCGCGCTGAACATGGTTCTGAGCCAGGTTGTACATGGCGACGAGAGTGTTGGGATGCGCCGGACCAAAGGTGCGCCGGGCCTGCGCCAAGTCTTTGACATAGTACTCTTCCGCTTCCTGCCACAACCCCTGCGCCATGCAAATCATGGCGAAACCGCCGTAAAGAGCGACGGTTTGCGAGCTCGCTTCGCCATACTGTTTTTTTGAGCTTTCGAATGTCTTTGTCAACGCAGCCTTGGCCTCAACGTAGTTTCCCTTGTCATAGTGCAGCGCAAATAGAATGTACTGGACGTCTCCGGGAGCGGGATGCGCCGCGTCGGACGTCCCAATCGCCTCTTTTTCTACCCGCTCAACCAACGCGATTCCCTCGTCGTATTTACCCAGGTTATATTTCACCCAGGCTAAGCTTTCTTCCACCTGCGACCGGACTCGATTACCCGGTGCAAGGCTGGCCCGCGCCGTCGCCAGCGCCTCTGTAAGCAGTGCTTCGGCACCGGCACCATCGCCACTCCCCAACAGATTCGAAGCCAACGCTTCTTTGCTTTCGATCGTTGTTTCGTCGGTATCGCCCAGCAACGACTGGCGCATCTGCAAGGCACGGCGAAGCTGGGGCTGGCCCGCCTGAAACGCGCCAAGACCTGTCAGAATCGAGCCGATCCTGTTGCGAAGCGACGCTTCCACAGCGGGCTGATCGCGAAAGCGGCCATCGATGCTCGCGGCCGCGCGTTCCACTGCGGCCCTTACCGTGAGGTTCGGATCGGGCTTGCCGCCCTGTTGATAGGGACTTGCTTGGCCCAAGACATCCCTCTGCAGAAACTCATTGATCGCCCGAGATTCCTGCTCGGCTCGAGTTGCGCGTACCGCCATCCATGCACTCCATACGAGTGCGGCAATCAGCACAAGAGCGAAAGCAGCAGCCGTCAGGATCCACGGGCGGTGACGGCGTGCGAACTTTCCGATGCGATATGTCCGCGATGGCGGGGCCGCTTCAACAGGTTCTCCGGCAAGGTATCGCCGAAGATCCTGCATAAGACCGTTGACCGTTTCGTAGCGGCGCGAGCGTTCCTTCTCAAGCGCCTTCAACGGAATCCAATCCAACTCGCTATCGAGCGGTTTTGTGAATTCCGCCGATGCCTTCAAGCGGACGCTCGGTGCCTGCGGCTCTTCATCGCGAATTCGGGCGAGTATCGCCAAATAGTTCTCTTTGGCGATGAGGGCGGCGTCGAGTGGAGGCGAACCGGTCAACAACTCATAGAGCAGCGCACCGAGCGAATAGACGTCGCTTCGAGTGTCCACATCGCGTGTACCGATCTCGGCCTGCTCCGGGCTCATATACTGCAGTGTGCCAACGACCGTTCCCAGTCCGGTCACCATCGTCGCGCCGCCCAAATCGCTTTGCAGGGCCTTTGCTAAGCCGAAGTCGATGACCTTGGGAACTGGTTTCCCTTCCGCAACGGTCACGATTATGTTCGAAGGCTTGATATCGCGATGGATGATTCCCTTTTGGTGGGCGTGTTGAATTGCCTGGCAGACGGGAAGGAAGAGTTCGATTCGCTCGCGGATATCCAATCTGGCTGCTTGGCAATACTGAGTGATTGGCAACCCATCGGCCAATTCCATGACGAAATAAGGCAGGCCAAGATCCGTCGTGCCGGCGTCGAACACCTGAGCAATGTTGGGATGAGCCATGAGGGCCAGCGCCCGCCGTTCGCTGTCGAAGCGCGCGATCACGCTTTTCGAATCCATGCCCGGCTTGATGACTTTGAGTGCGACTTCGCGACGAATCGGATGGGTCTGTTGCGCGAGATAGACCGTTCCCATCCCGCCTTCGCCAAGTTGCTTCACGATTCGATAGGGACCGATGACAGAGGGCATCTGGCGTTCGAGAATCGGTTCAAGAAAGGTATCGGAATCGGAATGATTCGCCAATAACCGCTTCACCGCATCCAAAAGATCGCTGTCTTCGCCGCAGACTTCGAACAGATAATCATCCCGCTGCAAGGGAGGCAGGTTCAGAGCGGCGTCGAACAGATCTCCGATACGCTCGTGACGATCCTGATTCATTGCGGGCCGCTCAATCGTTCGCGCAGCCAGGCGCGGGCGATACGCCATTCGCGACGGACGGTGCTTAACGAGACATCCATCACGACAGCGACTTCTTCGAAGCTGAGTCCGCTGAAGAATCGCAGTTCGACGACTCGAGCTTGGCGAGGCGCGAGAGCTTCGAGGTTGGTGAGTTCGGCGTCGAGAGCGGCGAGGTCGTCATCGAGACGAATCTCAGAACCGGACCCGATCGCCTCGGCGAACGAGACCTGAATGGCATTGCCTCCGCGCTTCGATGTGGCACGTTCCCTGGCCAGTTGAACGAGGATCCGCCGCATCATGCCGGCCGAAACACCGAAGAAGTGCGCCCGACTCTGCCACTGTTCCGGCTGCCATTCCATCAGCCGAAGAAAGGCTTCGTTCACCAAAGCAGTTGGTTGCAAAATGTGTCCGGGCTGTTCGCCGGACACATAGTGTTGCGCCAGTCGGCGGAGTTCCGCGTAGACGAGTGGAGTGAGTTCTTCGAGTGCGCGCTGATCGCCTTCACGCCAAAGCGACAAAAGCTGCGTGATGCCGGGCTTTGGATCCATGGTGCGAAGTGCGCCTCAGAATAACATGTTACGCCCCGGGGGCCGTTTGTTGCAGCAGATCCAAAAACGCTTGGGCCGCCGGATGGAAATGCTTCTTCTTACGATGAATGATCCCCAGCGGCCGATACAACCCCGGGGCCTCGATACGAATCGCCACCAGCCGCCCCATGGCGACCTCGTTCCGCAACACACGCCCCGGCAGGATGCTCACCGCCTGGGTTTCCGCCACGGCCTCTTTGAGTGTCTGCAAATTGTCGAAGTGCAAGGTGACATTCACGGATACGCCGCGCTCATCGAGATAGCGGTCGATCTCTTGCCGGATCGGCAGATCTTCATCGAACCCAATAAAATCGCGACCCTCAAGCTCGCGAACGCAGATCGATTTGCGGCGCGCCAACTCATGATCGGGCGATGCGGCCACTACCATCTCCTCTTGCCGCCAGTCGATCACCTTCACTTCGCGGGTTTGTTCGGGATAGCTGATAAGCCCAATATCGACGCGATCGGAAACCACTGCGTCGTAAACTTTCTCAGGGCGAAGGTACTCGATAGACAGCTTTGCACCCGGCTGCCGCATCGAAAACTCACGCTCAAGTTCAGACATTTCCGATACGCCCACCGAATAGATAGAAGCGATTCGCACCGTGCCTTCCACTTCATGCAGCATCTGATCGAGATCCGCCTGAAACGCCTCGCGCCGTCGCAACACATCGCGGCACATGTCCAGATACAGCCGCCCGGGCTCGGTGACCGCCAGTGGACGAGTGGACGAATCGAGTAGCTTCACGCCTTGGGCATGCTCGAGAGATTTCAACATCTGACTGGCAGCCGACTGACTCACACCAGACAGTTCCGCCCCCTTCGAGACACTCCGGGTTGAAGCGATATCGCGGAAAAGCTTGAGTTGGCTGAAGCTTGCGTCCCAGGGCACTAAAGCTAGATTACAATTAGATGTACTAATAGTCAAGAGGGGATTGCATAATTTTATCTACTTATGGTAATCTTCGGAAATCCAAGGAACGGCATCATGAACCCTGCACACCAGCGTGGACTTCCAGAGCCTCAGGGCCTGTACCATCCCTCGAACGAACACGACGCCTGCGGTATCGGCTTTGTGGTCAACATCAAGAACGAGCCTTCGCACGACATCATCACGAAGGGCATTCAGATTTTGGTGAATCTGACCCATCGTGGCGCTTGCGGTTGCGATCCGGAAACTGGCGATGGTGCGGGAATCCTGATACAGATCCCGCACAAGTTCTTCTCCAAAGAGTGCGAATCGCTCGGATTCATGCTGCCCGCGCCCGGCGAATACGGCGTTGGAATGATCTTTCTTCCGGTGGAACGCCAGCAGCGGATGAACTGCAAAGGCATCGTCGAATCTCTTGCGCGCGAAGCAGGACTCACACCGCTCGGTTGGCGCGACATGCCCGCCGATGTCAACACCATTGGGCGCGAGGCCCGCGCCACGCAGCCATACATCGAACAGGTCTTCATCCGCAAAGCATCCGGCATGTCCGCAGACGAGTTTGAACGCAAGCTCTACATCGTTCGCAAGCGAGCCGAAGTCGAGATCGCAAATTCCAACCTGCGTGACAAAGACTTCTTTTACGTTCCATCGCTTTCTTCGCGCATCATTGTCTACAAGGGCCTGCTGCTTTCGAACCAGATCAGTTCATTCTATTGCGAGCTCAAAGATCCCGATGTGATGAGCGCACTCTGCCTCGTGCACCAGCGCTTTTCCACCAACACTTTTCCCAGTTGGAACCTTGCGCATCCGTATCGTTACATCAGCCACAACGGCGAAATCAACACCGTCAAAGGCAACGTCAACTGGATGTATGCGCGGCAGGCCGCGCTTGAATCGAAGTTCTTCGGTGCCGATCTCAAGAAAATGTTTCCGATCATTCAGCCCAACGGTTCGGATTCAGCCTGCCTCGATAACGCCGTGGAACTGCTCACCATGTCGGGCCGCGAACTGCCACATGTGATGGCGATGCTCATGCCGGAAGCGTGGGATGCCGACACCACGATGCCTGCGGAAAAGCGGGCCTTTTACGAATATCACGCTTCACTGATGGAACCTTGGGATGGTCCAGCAGCGGTGGCCTTTACGGACGGACGCTGGATTGGCGCGACGCTCGATCGAAACGGTTTGCGCCCGGCTCGTTACATCCTCACCAACGACGACATCGTGATTATGGCTTCTGAAACCGGCGTGTTGCCGGTGAAGCCCGAGGACGTCAAGGCCAAGGGCCGCCTGCAGCCTGGCAAGATGTTCATTGTCGATCTGCACGAAAAGCGCATTGTTCCGGACGAAGAAATCAAGGCCAAGCTGGCTGGACGCCAGCCGTACGGCGATTGGATTCAGAGGCACCAGATTCTGCTCGATCAACTGCCGGATCCGACCCGCGTGCTCGAAACCGATCACGACACGATCATCACGCGCCAACGTGCCTTCGCCTATACCGAAGAAGAGATCCGTATGATCATGACGCCCATGGCCGTCAATGGCGAAGAGCCGATCGGCTCCATGGGCTCGGATACGCCGCTCGCTTGCCTTTCCGACAAACCGCAGCCGCTGTTTCACTACTTTAAGCAGTTGTTCGCGCAGGTCACGAATCCAGCGATCGATCCCATTCGCGAAGAACTCGTGATGTCGCTCACCAGCTACATCGGCAACGAGCGCAACATCCTGGGCGAAACTCCTGAGCACTGCCACACGCTCAAGCTCGAACATCCAATACTCACCAATCGCGATCTCGAAAAGCTGCGCCGTCTGAGCCAAGGCGACTTTCTCGCCACCACGCTGCCCACCTTGTTTCTTGTCAACGAAGGCGAAAAGGGACTCAAGCGCGCTCTCGACGGCCTCTGCCGTCGCGCCTCGCTTTCCATTAAGAGCGGTTACTCGCTGATCATTCTTTCCGATCGCGGCATCGATGAAGAATCAGCGCCGATCCCGTCGTTGCTGGCGTTGACGGCAGTGCACAATCATCTGGTGCGCGAAGGTACGCGTACGCAATGCGCCCTGGTGATCGAGTCCGGCGAACCGCGCGAGGTCATGCATTACGCATTGCTGATCGGTTATGGCGCGAGCGCGGTCAATCCCTATCTCGCGATCGAGACGCTGGAAGATCTTGCTCGCCGCGGCCAACTGCCCGAAGGGGTCGACTTCGCCAAGGCGCTGAAGAATTATAAGAAGGCCACAAATAAGGGCCTGTTGAAGGTCTTTTCGAAAATGGGCATCTCGACGTTGCAAAGCTATCGCGGCGCGCAGGTGTTCGAAGCCATCGGACTCAATAAAGCCCTAGTCGAGCAGTACTTCACCGGAACCGCCTCGCGCATCGAGGGTATCGGGCTTGAAGTGCTCGCAAAGGAAGCGCAGATGAAGCACGCGCACGCCTTCCAAAAGCACTCCGATAACGAGACGGAACTCGACGTCGGCGGACAGTATCATTACAGGGTTCGCGGCGAGTTCCACCTGTTCAATCCGCTCACGGTTTCGAAGCTGCAACATGCCGTGCGGCAGTCGAAGTTCGAGACCTTTCAGGAATACACGCAGCTCGTCAACGATCAATCGAAGCAACTCTGCACGTTGCGCGGCTTGATGGATCTGCGCACTTCCAGCAAGCCGATTCCGATCGACGAAGTGGAACCGGCTTCGGAAATCGTGAAGCGCTTCGCTACCGGCGCGATGTCGTACGGATCGATTTCGAAAGAAGCGCACGAGACGATTGCCATCGCCATGAACCGCATCGGCGGACGCTCCAACACAGGCGAAGGCGGCGAAGATTCCGAACGCTTCAAGCCCGATGCCAACGGTGATTCGCGCCGCTCGTCGATCAAGCAGGTGGCCTCGGGACGCTTTGGCGTTACCGCGGAATACCTGGTGAACGCCGACGAATTGCAGATCAAAGTGGCACAGGGTGCGAAGCCTGGCGAAGGCGGTCAATTGCCCGGCCACAAGATCGATGAAACGATCGCGCGGGTTCGCCACTCGACGCCCGGCGTGGGGTTGATTTCCCCGCCGCCGCACCACGATATCTACTCGATCGAAGATCTCGCGCAGTTGATTTACGATCTCAAGAACGCCAATCCACGGGCGCGTATTTCGGTGAAGCTTGTCGCCGAAGTTGGCGTTGGAACCGTTGCCGCAGGCGTCGCCAAAGCGCATGCCGACCTGGTGCTGATTTCCGGACACGACGGTGGCACAGGCGCTTCGCCGCTCACTTCGCTGAAGCACGCAGGCATCCCTTGGGAACTGGGTCTCGCGGAAACCCAGCAAACACTGGTGCTCAACGATCTCCGCTCGCGCATACGCATCCAGACGGACGGCAAACTGCAGACCGGCCGCGATGTCGTGATCGCGTCGCTACTTGGCGCGGAAGAGTTCGGATTCTCGACAGCACCGCTGGTCACGCTTGGCTGCATCATGATGCGCAAGTGCCATCTCAACACCTGCCCCGTGGGGATCGCGACGCAAGATCCGAACCTCCGCAAGAAGTTCACAGGTACGCCCGAGAATGTCATCAACTTCTTCTTCTATATCGCGGAAGAAGTTCGTCAACTGATGGCGCAGATGGGCTTTCGCAAGATGGACGAGATGATCGGTCGCGTGGATATGATCGAGATGCGCAAGGCCATCGATCACTGGAAGGCCAAGGGGCTCGACCTGAGCGCGATTCTGCACAATCCGCCAGTACCCGGCCGCGTATCGCGTCGCTGCACGACAGCGCAAGATCACGGGCTCGATCAGGCGCTGGACTACAAGCTGATCGACCACGCACGCGACGCGATCGATCTAGGCACGCACCTCGAGTTCAAGCTGCCGATCAGGAACATCCATCGTACGGTGGGCGCGATGCTCAGCGGCGAAATCGCCCGCAAATACGGGGCTGCCGGCCTTCCCGACGATACAATCCGCTTCCAGTTCAATGGCAGCGCGGGTCAGAGCTTCGGCGCGTTTCTTGCCAAGGGCGTGACGCTGACGCTCGAAGGCGATGCCAACGATTACGTGGGCAAGGGCCTTTCAGGTGGACGGATCGTCGTCTATCCGTCACGGCAATCAACGTTCCTGCCAGAAGAAAACATCCTCATCGGCAACGTTGTTTTGTATGGCGCAACGTCGGGCGATGTCTACTTTAACGGCATTGCCGGCGAACGCTTCGCCGTACGCAATTCCGGAGCGACAGCGGTGGTTGAAGGCGTCGGCGACCATGGATGCGAGTACATGACCAAAGGCTTGGTGGTGATCCTCGGAACGACCGGCAAGAACTTCGGCGCAGGCATGAGCGGCGGTATCGCGTTTGTGCTCGATGAATCCGGGGAATTCTCGCGAGTGCTCTGCAATAAGAGCATGGTCGATCTCGAACCGGTGACCGAGAACGCCGATATCCAGGCGTTGAGGAACCTGATCGAACGCCACGTCAGTTTGACGGCAAGTCCCAAGGGCAAGCGGATTCTGGAAAACTTCAGCGCCATGTTGCCGCAGTTCGTGAAGGTTTTCCCGCACGAGTTCAAGCGCGTGCTTGGCGTGCCTCGCGCTGAAGAACAGTACATCCCTCAACCGCAATCGCAGCATCAAGAGCAGGAGGCTTCACGTGGGTAAGAACACCGGCTTCATGGAATACCAGCGGGAACTGCCCACGCGGCGTCCCGTCACGGAGAGGGTGAACGACTGGTTCGAGATCTATCAGGACTTTCCGCTTGAGAAAGTGCGCACCCAAGGCGCGCGCTGCATGGATTGCGGCGTGCCCTTTTGCCACACTGGATGCCCGCTCAACAACATCATTCCTGACTGGAACGATTTCGTTTACAAAGACCGATGGCGCGATGCGATTCGCACACTGCACGCCACCAACAACTTTCCCGAGTTCACTGGCCGGATCTGTCCGGCGCCTTGCGAAGCGGCCTGTGTGTTGGGTATCAGCGAGCCTGCCGTTGCGATCAAAGTCATCGAGCGGTCGATCATCGATCATGCCTGGAACGAAGGCTGGATTCGTCCGGAAGCCACCGCATCCAAGACGGGCAAGAAGATTGCGATCATCGGTTCCGGCCCGGCGGGCCTCGCGGCGGCGCAGCAATTGGCTCGCGCGGGACACGATGTCACGGTCTATGAGAAGTCCGATCGCGTTGGCGGGTTGCTTCG
The DNA here is from genome assembly GCA_964500255.1 of uncultured Solibacteraceae bacterium. Classification (GTDB taxonomy): domain Bacteria; phylum Acidobacteriota; class Terriglobia; order Bryobacterales; family Bryobacteraceae; genus F-183. The sequence continues at coordinate 18,845 of CAZCPL010000099.1, forward strand.
CTACGGCAGCCCGGATTTCAAGATGGAAAAGCATCACATCGACCGCCGTATCCGGCAGATGGACGCCGAAGGTGTGAAATTCGAAGTGAACGCGCACGTCGGCGGCAACGTCGATCCATTGGAACTCAAGCGGAACTTCGATGCCGTGTTGATTGCCGCGGGTGCGGAACAGCCGCGCGATCTGAATCTTCCCGGTCGCGAGTTGAAGGG